>JAAURK010000296.1 GCA_012032275.1 Tabrizicola sp. | reverse complement strand
GAAGCGCACGCGGTAGCCGACTGTCTCACCGACTTTTTCGCCGAGTGTCTTCGCCATGCGCTCGGCGCTGGCGCGAGCTGCAATCCGCCGCGGCTCGAGGAGCACGATCTTCCTCCCGGCGATCCAAGGCTCATCGAGCAGCGCCAGCGGCACGCGCGTGGTCTTGCCCGCACCGGGCGGCGCCTGAAGCACCGCAAAGACCGGCCCCTGCAAGAGCCGCACGCAGCGCCGGCAAGGCATCGATGACGGGCAGATCGCTCATGGAAACCTTATGACCCGGCTGCCGCAGCTTGACCAGCATCGGCCTCGCGCCACCCCGCTCCGTGAGGATGCCGGCGGCAGGCGGCGCTGGCATCTGCCGCAAAAGCGCCTATATCTGCCACATGCCAGAGGGAGGATCCCCCATGTTCTTTACCGATCGCCGCAAGACCGAGATGGTCACACCCGACAAGGCCCTGCCGGGGCGGCCCGATGCCTTGCCCACGGCAGAGCGGCACCACATCAGCGGCCTGGCCCTGAAATCCGCCGTGCCGCCGGGCATGGAAGAGGCCATGTTCGGGATGGGCTGTTTCTGGGGGGTGGAGCGGATCTTCTGGTCAGTTCCCGGAGTATGGCTGACCATGGTCGGCTATGCGGGCGGCTTCACGCCAAACCCGACCTACAAGGAAACCTGCACCCAGATGACGGGCCACAACGAAGTGGTGCGCCTCATCCATGATCCCGGTGTCGTCAGCTACAACGCGCTCCTGAAGCTCTTCTGGGAAAACCATGATCCGACCCAGGGTATGCGACAGGGCAATGACATCGGCTCGACCTACCGGTCCGGCATCTATACCTGCTCGCCAGAGCAGGCCGCGGCAGCGCTGGCCTCCAGAACCGCCTATCAGGCGGCGCTGACGGCGGCGGGCCGGGGCAAGATCACCACCGAAATCCTGCCCGCGCCGACCTTCTACTTTGCCGAGGACTACCATCAGCAATACCTGTCCAAGACCCCCGGCGGCTATTGCGGCATCGGCGGCACCGGCGTGACCTGCCCGATCGGGGTCGGCGTATCCGCTTGACCGGACCGGGGGGCGGGTCTATCCGGCCCCGGAACACCGGAGGTCCGCCATGCCCACCTATTCCGCCCTGACCACGCTACCGGGGGAGGACGGCGCCCGCGCGCTTGCCGCGGCGATGGAGCGGATGGCGCCCGAGCCCGTCGGTGTCGGCGTGTTCGAGATCGAGGACGGGTCCGGCCTCTGGGAAGTCGGCGCCTATTTCCTCGATCCGCCGGACGACGTGGTGCTGGAGATTCTCGCCACCGCCTTCGGGGCGAAATCCTTCGCGATATCGGACCTGCCCGAAATCGACTGGGTGGCGAAGGTCCGGCGCGAACTGTCGCCCGTCGAGGCAGGGCGCTTTTTCGTCTTTGGCAGTCACGACGCCGACAAGGTTCCCGCCGGGCGGGTGGCGCTGCAGATCGAGGCGACGGTCGCTTTCGGCACCGGGCATCACGGAACCACGCTTGGCTGCCTGCTTGCCTTCGACCGGCTGCTGGCGGGTGGCTTTGTGCCTGGGCGGGTTGCCGACATCGGCTGCGGAACCGCCGTTCTGGCCATGGCGGCGGCGGCCGTCCTGCCCGGGGCGCGGATCATCGCCTCCGACATCGACCGGGTCGCCGTCGATGTTGCCGAGGCGAACCTGGCGATCAACGGGCTGACGGCGCGCGTCACCTGCGTGGAGGCCGCGGGCTTCGATCACGACCTGATTCGCGACGGCGGCCCGTATGAGCTGGTGTTCGCCAATATCCTGAAGGGTCCGTTGATCGCGCTTGCACCGCAAATGGTCGAAAATGTGGCATTGGCGGGGAAAGCGATTCTCTCGGGATTGTTGGCTGTTCAGGCCGAAGCGGTGAGCGAGGCCTATCGGGAGGCGGGCTTTTGTCTCGATTCCCGCGACGATATTGGCGAGTGGTCCACACTGGTGCTGACCAAGGTCTAAATCACTGGTATTGCGGAAGATTTGGCAACAGCGAATTCCTTGGAATGGGGCACTTGCCCAAATTCTGCCACAAATTGCAGGCATCAAATCTGGTATAGAAAACCTTAACCGTGGTGCTGCTCCATGTGGGTCGATCCTAACTTGAATGATTTTTACGGCCGCGTTGCGCGAATCGAAAAAGCGCATGCGAAAGGATATGGTTTTGAAGCCGCTGGCACCATGAGCCGGTCAGCGACCTATGGGCGCAAGCGGCGCAGCTTCAAGTTCATGAAGCCGCTGCTCTTGGCCCTCGCGGTCGGTGCTGTGCTGAAGGGGACGATCCACTACTATGTCGGATCGCAGACCTATCAGACCCGCGTCGATGCGCTGGCCCTCGGCGATGGCTTCGATCCGGCAGGCGCCTGGCTGATGCAGGCCGATCCGGTCTCGCTCTGGATATCGACCAAATTGCAAGAGATCGTTCCGCGCTGACCAATCGTGTCCGTGCGTAAAACACCTTTATCATGACGAAGACCGCGGCTGGGTTCCAGACGCGGTCCTTTTCATGTCAGGCATTGGCCTTCAGCGGCTGTGATCAGCGACCGACCTGATCGATGTCGGCGCGGCAAAGCCCGATATCGTCCAGCTCATGGTCCGAAAGCTTGGACAGAGCGTTGCGCGTGATGCGGCGATCGTTCCAGCTGACCAGCAGCGAGAAGGCCGAACCGATGCCATTGATGGCACGGTAAGTGGTGATGGCGCCGAAGGGCGCCGGGCGGGTCGTTTCGACGGCGGCCATGGCGGGTATCCTTTTTCAAACTGCACAAAATGGAGGCTTATTCCTACACTGAGCGTCAGATAGTTGTGCCGCATGAGCAAAGCAAGCTCCGCCATGGCATGGCAGGCTTGCAGCGGACGCATGACTCTGGTCACAATTTTTTCATTATTTTCAGCATGTTCTGGTGGAGCGCCAGAAAACCGTCGCTTTCGCTGCGCAAAGAGTCGGATTCCGCACCCGCAGAAAGCGCGGTTCGGGGCGCAAAGCCATTGGCGGATGTTCCCTTTTCGTGCTAATCCCGGCGAAAGAGCAATAAAAAGAGGGCAGGGATGCGCGTCATCGGGATTGACCCAGGGCTTCGCAATCTGGGCTGGGGGGTGATCGATGTTGCCGGATCGCGGCTGAGCCATGTGGCGAACGGCATCTGCCATTCGGTTCCCGGCCCGGGCGACGGCGATCTGGCGCAGCGGCTGCTGGCGCTTTATCGCCAGCTGACCGACGTTCTGCGCCTGCATGAGCCCGATGCGGCGGCGGTGGAGCATACTTTCGTCAACAAGGATGCGGTGGCGACGCTGAAACTGGGGCAGGCGCGGGGGATCGCGCTGCTCGTCCCGGCGCAGTTCGGGCTCACGGTCGGGGAATATGCGCCGAATGCGGTGAAGAAGACGGTGGTTGGCGTCGGTCACGCGGCCAAGGGGCAGATCGATCATATGGTGCGGCTGCATCTGCCGGGCGTTCAGGTGGCCGGGCCGGATGCGGCCGATGCGCTGGCGGTGGCGATCTGCCATGCGCATCATCTGCAATCCTCTGGCCGGTTGGCCGCGGCGCTCAGGGCTGCCGAATGATCGGGCGCATCTCGGGGCGGCTGGACTGGCGCGGCGGCGATCAGGTGCTGATCGACGTGCGCGGCGTGGGGTACATCGTCTATGTCAGTGACCGGACTTTGGCCGGTATGCCGGGGATTGGCGAGGCGGTGTCGCTTTATACCGACCTTCTGGTGCGCGAGGACCTTTTGCAGCTGTTCGGCTTTCCGACGATGCTGGAGAAGGAGTGGCACAAGCTCCTCATGACCGTGCAGGGGGTAGGGGCGAAAGCTTCCATGGCGATCCTTGGGACGCTGGGGGCCGAGGGCGTGGGTCGGGCGATTACCCTGGGCGATGCGCGCAGCGTTCAGGCGGCGCCGGGTGTCGGGCCAAAGCTTGCGCAGCGGGTGATCCTTGAGCTGAAAGCCAAGGCGCGGCGTGATGGCGGCGGGAGTGGGGTTGTCGTCAAAGGCGGCGGTCGAGGACGTGGTCATCGAAGAGGCTGCCCCCGCCCCGCGCAAGGTCGCTAAGGTTGATGAGGGCGCGGCAAGGCGCGCTCGGCCTCGGCGGATGCCCTGTCGGCGCTGGTGAACTTGGCTACGGTCAGGGCGACGCCGCCCAGGCTGTGGCGACGGTGGCGGGCGACGATCCCGCGGCTGATACGGCAACGCTGATCCGGGCGAGCCTCAAACTGCTGGCACCGAGGTAGGCGCATGGACCCTGACCCCGCCCTTCGCCCCGACAAGCTGCCCGAAGATCTGGACCGGGCCTTGCGGCCGCAGATGCTGGCCGAGTTCATCGGCCAGGCCGATGCGCGGGCCAATCTTGCGGTGTTCATCGAGAGCGCCCGGATGCGGGGCGAGGCGATGGACCATACGCTGTTCCATGGGCCGCCGGGGCTGGGCAAGACCACGCTGGCGCAGATCATGGCGCGAGAGCTCGGGGTGGGGTTCCGGATGACAAGCGGCCCGGTGCTGGCCAAGCCCGGCGATCTGGCGGCGATCCTGACCAATCTGGAGCCGCGGGATGTGCTCTTCATCGACGAGATCCATCGGCTTTCCCCGGTGGTGGAGGAGTGCTGTACCCGGCGCTGGAGGATTTCGCGCTGGATCTGGTGATCGGCGAGGGACCGGCGGCGCGAACGGTGCGGATCGATCTGCAGCCCTTCACGCTGGTCGGGGCGACGACGCGGCTCGGGCTTCTGACCACGCCCCTGCGCGACCGGTTCGGGATTCCGACGCGGCTGGAGTTCTATTCGGAAGCGGAGCTTTTCGAGATTGTCAGCCGGGGTGCGCGGCTGATGGGCGTCACTGC
>JAAURK010000295.1 GCA_012032275.1 Tabrizicola sp. | reverse complement strand
GGCAACAGCCGGTCGCCACCCCGGGCGCGGTGCGGATGGAAGCGGTGGTCGGCTGGCTTTCCGCCTCCTTGCCGCATGACGCGATCCTTACCAATGGCGCGGGCAATTATGCGGCATTCCTTCACCGCTATCACCGCTTCCGCGAACACGGCACCCAGCTTGCACCGACCTCCGGCACGATGGGCTACGGCTTTCCCGCCGCCATCGCCGCCAAGATCGCCCATCCCGGGCGGACGGTGGTCTGCATGGCGGGGGATGGCTGTTTCCAGATGACGCTGAACGAGATGTCGACAGCGGTGCAGCACGATGCGGCGGTGATCGTGATCGTCGCCAACAACGGCCGCTATGGCACGATCCGCATGCATCAGGAGCGTGACTATCCCGGCCGCGTGTCGGGCACCGATCTCGTCAATCCCGATTTCGCCGAACTGGCCCGCGCCTATGGCGGCCATGGCGAGGTGGTCGAGGTGCAGGAGGAGTTTGGCCCTGCCTTTGCCCGCGCCCGCGCCTCGGGCAAACCGGCGGTGATCGAACTTCGCCTTGACCGGCAGATGCTGACCACATCGATGACGCTTGACCAGATGCGGGCGGCGGGCCAGGCGCGCTGACCGCGCAATCAACCTTCCGTCGCGCGCCGAACCGTGCCAGCATCCGGTCGCGGATCTGATCCCTCGCCTGCCGGTAGGCGGAAAGCTTGGCGTCCCGGCTCTCGCCCAGACCGGTGGGATCGAGGATCGGCCAGTATTCGATATCAAGGTGATGAAACCGGGTCAGCTCCAGCGCCATGCGCTGGCTGGCTGGGCTGAGCGCCACGATCAGGTCGAACTGGCTGAGATCATCGCCCCATTCCTGCATCTCTTCAAAGCTGCGCGACCGGTGGCGGCTGAGCTCGATCCCCAGTTCCTGACAGACGGCGACGGAAAAGCCGTCGACCTCCATATCGTTGCGAACACCGGCGGACTGGACATAGGCGCGCTGGCCATACAGCTTTTTCATCAGCCCCTCGGCCATGGGCGAGCGGACGGCGTTGTGATCGCAGCAGAACAGCACCGATTGGGGAAAAGCGGACAAGGTCAGCCCCAATGCAGGACGCAGATGAGCGTGAAGAGACGCCGCGCGGTGGCCGTATCGACAAGGGCCTTGCCCTCCAGCCTTTCCTGCAGGACGCGGGCGCCCTCGTTGTGGATGCCGCGCCGGGCCATGTCGATGGCTTCGATCTGCGAGGGGGGAAGGCGTTTCACCGCGTCGAAATAGCTTTCGCAGATCTGGAAATAATCCTTCACCACCTGCCGGAACGGCCCGAGCGAGAGGTGAAACTCAGCCGCCTGCGCGCCGTCCTCAAGGCCGATGCTGAACACGAGCCGCCCCTCGCGGATCGCCAGCTTCAGCCGGTAGGGGCCGGTTGCGGGCTCCCGGTCCAGACGGGGCGGCAACGCGAAGGAGTTTTCCTCCAGCAGATCGTAGATCGCGACGCGGCGTTCCTGTTCGATGTCGGGCGTCGGGCGGACGAGACCCTTCTCGTCGATCTCGATATGGCAGATGCGGTTGGTCATGGGCGCAGTCCTTGGGATTTGCCCTGAATGCCCGACCGCGACGCGCCGCGCAATCGGGAATGAAAGCTGGCCGCGTCAGGCCCCCTTGCCGGGAAACATCCGGGCCCCCGCGTCGGCGAAGCTTGCGCGCGGATCACGAGAGAACGAACACAGCTGGCCGCGGGAAGTGCGGGCGCTGGGCAACCGTCGTCCCGCCACCCTGATGCGCGGAAGGCATTTGAAGCGACAACCATTCCTGGCCTATCGCCGCAGGCCGGAGGACCGGGCGCTAGCGGCGGTACCAGATAGACCGGAAGGAGCCCATTGCCGCCATTCGGCTCTTCCTGCCCGATGTTCGCTTGCGACGACTTTTCAGCTGTTGAGGTCGCTATGTCGTGTCCGCAAAACTTGCCCTTCATTCAGGAGGACGGGCAAGGCTGGAAATGTGTGGTGAGCGGAAACACAAGTTCGGAGCTGGGAGGTTTTGAAGCTGCCTCTCGAGGGCGTCTACTCGGCCGCTGCAAGGGTGTGATTCATCCAATCGACTGCAAAAGAGACAAAGTGCTTGGCTTCGAAAAGCTCGCCCTTGCACAGGCCCACCGGACCGACCCGCACCGCATCCGTTGAACTATAGTCCAGATAGATTTGCTCAAAATAGTCGCCATGCGGCCATGTCGCTATGCCGTCAGTGTCGTCGAGGCTTTCGATCCAGATTTCTCCGGCATCTGCCCGGACGTAGCGTCGGCGCACGCGAATCTTGTTTGGGACGTCGGCAAGGTACTCTGCATAGTGAGTCAGGGTGACGGTATCCGCATTCGCGCCAAGCCTCAGAACGCGTCCACCGAATTTGGCAAATCGCTCCAAGGGTGAGCCAAAGCCGTGATAGTCATGCAACGGCGTCGGCTCAAGAATGTCGCGGGCGAGCGGGCCAATAGCACCGAACCTGCCTGCCGGGTGATCGGAGACGCAAACATCAGGATAAGTTCGGAAGACCTCAGCAAGAATTCCCATGTCCTCAACATCGACAGGCGTTGTTCCGGCATCGAATGCTTCATCTTCGTCGGCACCCAAGGCCATCAGCAAGGTTCCGTTGGGTCCGACGACATCGAGCTGTGCCTCAACGAGAGTCTTGGCGCCTCCTTCGACCTTTCCGACCTTCCTCATGCTCGCATGGGTCATGACGATATCGCCCTGCCTCAACCCGAGCTGCTTGAGTTGGGTCGTGAGTACTGAGCGGTCGAATTCGTTCGACACGATTATGCTCCCACAACGCTCATCCGATGCAGCATGGAAATAAGCAACAGGAATAGAGACCACAACCGAAACCGCGCAATGGCAGCAAACTGGTATTGATCGCGGTCACAGCGAAAGTCCGCTTCGTCTCGCAGACCAGCCCTTCACGCCGACCCCCATTGCCCCATCTCAATCCCAGCCCCGTGCCGCCGGGCCGGGAGAGGGGTGGCCAAATGCGCGCCCGTCCTACTCCCCCCTTGGAAACCGCTTCTTCTCTTCCAGCACGTTCAGGTCCATGTGGTTGCGCATGTAGCGTTCGGAGGCGGCGCGGAGGGGCTGGTGGTCCCAGGGGTAATAGGCGCCGTTGCGGAGAGCTTCGTAAACGACCCAGCGGCGGGCCTGGCTTTCGCGGACGGCGGCATCGAAGGCGGGAAGGTTCCAGCGCGCATCGGCGAGGGTACGGAAATGCGCCAGGATCGCTTCGGCGCGCGGGTCTTCGGCCAGATTGCGACGCTCTCGCGGATCATTCGCGAGGTCGAAGAGCAGGTCGGGGTCGGCGGGACAGCGGATGTATTTCCACGCCCCTTCCCGCAGGGCGACCATCGGCGTGATGGTGCCTTCGGCGGCATATTCCATGGCGACGGCGGGACGCTCTGCCCCGGCCGCGACAGGGATCAGGTTGACGCCTTCGGTCCAGGGGGCGACCTCCTCCATCGAAATCCCCGCAAGAGCGGCAAGCGTGGGGGCAAGGTCGATGGTGGAGACCGGCGTATCGATCCGGCCAGCAGGCATCCCGAGGGCCGCGATCATCAGGGGCACGCGCGCGGAGCCTTCAAGAAAGCTCATCTTGAACCAGAGGCCGTGCTCGCCCAGCATCTCGCCATGGTCGGAGAGGAAGACGACCACCGCCTCCTGCCGCGTCGCCTCCAGCACCGCCAGAATCTCGCCGATCTTCTCGTCAATGTACGAGATGTTGGCGAAATAGGCCTGTTTCGCGCGGCGGATGTGGTGGGGCGTGATCTCCATCCCGCGCCAGTCGCAGGCGTCCATCAGGCGCCGGGAATGCGGGTCCATGTCTTCGTAGGCAAGGGGTTCGGGCGGCGCGCATTCGGGGGCGCCCTCATAACGGTCCCAGTATTTGCGGCGGGCGACGAAGGGGTCATGCGGGTGGGTGAAGCTGACGGTCAGGCACCAGGGCCGCGCATCAAGCCCCCGCGACAGGTCGTAAAGCTTCTGCGCCGCCTGGAAGGCCACGTCATCGTCGTATTCATACTGGTTGGTGATCTCTGCCGCCCCCGCCCCGGTAACCGAGCCGAGGTTGTGATACCACCAGTCGATCCGCTCGCCCGGCTTCCTGTAATCCGGGGTCCAGCCGAAATCGGCGGGGTAGATGTCGGTCGTCAGCCGCTCCTCGAACCCGTGGAGCTGGTCGGGGCCGACGAAATGCATCTTGCCGCTGAGCGCCGTCTGATAGCCCGCCCGGCGCAGGTGATGGGCATAGGTCGGGATGTCGGAGGCAAATTCGGCGGCATTGTCATAGACGCGGGTGCGGCTGGGCAACTGGCCCGACATGAAGCTCGCCCGGGCAGGCGCGCAGAGCGGCGAGGCGGTGTAGGCATTGGCAAACCGGGCGGACCGCGCGGCGAGACGCCTGAGGTGCGGGGTGTCCAGGAAATCCGCCGGGCCATCGGGAAAGAGCGTCCCGGTCAGCTGGTCGACCATCAGGATCAGGATATTCGGTTTCCCCGTCATCGGTCGGCCTTTCCTCGACGCATCGTGCCACAGCTATGGGGCCCGGGGCGACCCCGGTCTGGCCCGCAACCGACGCGGATGCGCCGTCTCCGCCATCCCGAAGCGGCTGGTATCCGCGGGCAGACTGTGCGAGACTCGACGCCTGATGACATTTATATGACGTTGACGGCAGTTTACGCCGAATTCCTCGAATTGTTCCTATTTCCGGCGAACTGCGACCGCAAAGAGGTGATAAAAGCAAACTGCGGAAGTGAAGGAGAGCACATGATTGCGGCCTGCATGGCGGCGCGTGGGGGTTTGGCAGGTGTTCCGGGTGCACGTGTCATTCATCTGACAGCCGGGG
>JAAURK010000031.1 GCA_012032275.1 Tabrizicola sp. | reverse complement strand
CCTGACCCGGCGGATCGTGGACGAGGCCTTGCTGCCTTTACCCGCCGGCTGCCTTCCTCTCGCGCACCGCGATGGCCCGGGACGTGATCTGCGGCACCGAAATCCTGCCGGGCGATACCGTCATGCTGCCGATCTACGCGCTGCACAGGCACCGGACGCTCTGGCCCGACCCCGATGCCTTCCGTCCCGCACGGTTTGCAGACCCTAAATCGGTGGACCGCTTTGCCTACCTGCCGTTCGGCGACGGACCCCGCATCTGCATCGGCGCCAGTTTCGCATTGCAGGAGGCGGTGATCATTCTGGCGACGCTGCTGGCACGCTTTCGGTTCGCGCTGATCCCCGGCAAGCTGCCGAAGCCGGTGATGATCCTGACGCTGCGGCCCGAGGGTGGCGTCTGGCTGGGGGTAGAGCGGGTATGAGACTTGAATGGGCAAGGTCGGGGGTCTATATGGGGTCAAGCTATGACCCATAGGAGACCCCCATCATGGAGCGGCTTGAAATCAGCGACGTGGCGATATGGTTCAAACATGTCCACGCCAAGGATTTACTATCCAAACTTGAATCGCTTGCGCCCGAAGATGAAATCCTGCTGTCCGTCGACAGGGTCGTCGGTCGCTGGCAGCGCCTGAAGACAGGCAAGGACGGAAGGCCGGTCTATGCGATCCGACCTGTCGGACCGATGAAGGCTGTCTGGAACGACTGGTTCAAATCCCGGAAGGGGCAGCGTGTCGATGTGCAGGCGGTCCAACTTGCCGACGAGTTTCTGGACGCAACCGGCGACCTGATGAGCGAATGGTCCAGCGAGGAAGACGAAAGCGCATTTCGTGATTTGTGAACGCTTTGACACGATTGTCGTCCCATTCCCGTTTTCGGATGTTCCCGTCTTGAAGCGGCGTCCGGCGGTAGTTCTGTCTAACCCCCGGTTCAATGCCGAGAACGCGGCCACTCTGGTTGGCATGATCACGACAGCCAAGGCGTCGATCTGGCCCAGCGATCATCCGATCAACGATCTTGTTGCAGCAGGACTTGACCAAGCCTGTATTGTAAGGTGGCGCCTTGCCACTATCCCGAACAGCCTAATTCAGCGCAAGCTGGGGAGATTGGCGGCGATTGATCGCCTTTCCTGCGAACGGCTTTTGGCAGAAATGGTCGCGGCCTAGGTGAACCGGTTGTCGCGGGGAAAGCCTCTTGGGGCCATCTTCCCGGCGCTGGCGCGGGCGCCCTGCCATTCGGTGAGGTCGGTTTCCGTGCGGGTGCGGCCGGCGGGGTCTTTCCAGGAAAGCCCTTCGGCGGCGGTGAAGGTGATGGCATCGGAGAGGCCGCCGTCCTTGTACTTCTGCAGCCGCACCCCTTTGCCCTTGGCCATTTCCGGCAGCTCGGCAATCGGGAACACCAGCATCTTGCGGTTGTCGCCGACAACGGCGACCCGGTCGCCCCGCACGGCCACGCAGACGGCGGTCCGCGTCCCGTCACGCACCGTCAGCACCTGTTTTCCGGCGCGGGTCTGGGCCAGAACCTCGTCCGAGGGCACGATGAAGCCGTCCCCGGCGGTGGAGGCGACCAGCAGCTTCTCACCCGGCCGGTGGATCATCAGATCGGTGATTTCGGTGTCATTGGGCAGATCGACCATCAGCCGCACCGGCTCGCCCATGCCCCGCCCGCCCGGCAGGTTGGCCCCGAGCAGCGTGTAGAACCGCCCGTTCGCGGCAACAAGCAGGATCTTGTCGGTGGTCTCGGCATGGAAGGCGAAGCGGGCGCCGTCGCCATCCTTGAACTTCTGGTCCGCGGCCAGATCGACATGACCCTTCATCGCCCGGATCCAGCCCATTCGCGAACAGATGACCGTGATCGGCTCGCGTTCGATCATCGCTTCGAACGGCACTTCCTCGACCTCGCCCGCCTCGGCAAAACGGGTGCGGCGCGCGCCGATCACGCTTTGCTTGCCAAAGACCTTGCGGATATCCTCCAGCTCGGCGCCGATCTTTTTCCACTGCAGCCGGTCGCTTTCCAGAAGATCGGCAAGGCCCGCGCGTTCAGCCATGAGCGCGTCACGTTCGGCCAGGAGTTCCATCTCCTCAAGCTTGCGGAGCGAGCGCAGCCGCATGTTCAGGATCGCCTCGGCCTGCACCTCGCTCAGGTCGCCCTCACCCGGAAGCGGCGGTCTGTAGTCTTTCTCGGAACTCGCCCGGACATGCGCTTTCGACCAGTCCTCGGCCATGAGGGCGGCCTTGGGGTCATCGTCATAGCGGATGATGTCGATCACCCGGTCAAGGTTCAGGAAGGTGATGATGAAACCTTCCAGAATCTCCAGCCGGTGATCGATCTTTTCCATACGGTGCTGCGAGCGGCGCTGCAGGACGTCGCGGCGGTGATCGAGGAAGGCACGCAGCACTTCCTTCAGGCTGCAGACCTTCGGCACCTTGCCGTCGATCAGCACATTCATGTTCAGGCTGAAACGGATCTCGAGATCGGAGTTGCGAAAAAGCGTGCCCATCAGCATCTCGGGGTCCACGTTGCGGGCGCGAGGCTCCAGAATGAGGCGGATGTCGTCGGCGGATTCGTCGCGCACATCGGCCAGCAGCGGCACCTTCTTCAGCTGGATCAGTTCTGCGAGCTTCTCGATCAGTTTGGACTTCTGCACCTGATAGGGAATTTCGGTGACCACGATCTGCCAGGTGCCGCGGCCCAGATCCTCCGCCTGCCAGTTCGCGCGGACGCGGAACGCCCCGCGGCCCGTGGCATAGGCGTCGAGGATGCTCTCCTTCGGTTCGACGATCACCCCGCCCGTCGGAAAATCGGGCCCGGGGATCAGCGCGACAAGGCCGGCATTGTCGATCCCCGGGTCGCGGATCAGCGCGTGGCAGCCCTGGATCAGCTCATCAAGGTTATGCGGCGGGATGTTCGTGGCCATGCCGACCGCGATGCCGGACGACCCGTTGGCCAGCACATTCGGAAAGGCCGCCGGAAGAACCACCGGCTCCTGCGTGCGGCCATCATAGTTCGGGCGGTAATCGACGGCATCCTCGGTCAATCCAGCCATCAGCGCCTGTGACGCCACCGTCAGCCGCGCCTCAGTGTAACGTTCGGCGGCCGGATTGTCGCCGTCGATATTGCCGAAATTGCCCTGCCCGTCGATCAGCGGATAGCGCATGCTGAAATCCTGCGCGAGCCGGGCGAGCGCATCGTAGATCGCGAGGTTTCCATGCGATGGTAATCGCCCATCGTATCGCCGGTGATCTTTGCGCATTTCATGAACTTGCCGTTCGGCTCCAGGTTCAGGGCGCGCATGGCATAGAGGATTCGCCGGTGGACCGGCTTCAGCCCGTCGCGCGCATCGGGAAGCGCGCGGTGCATGATGGTCGACAGAGCATAGGTCAGATACCGCTCTCCGATCGCACGGGAAAGCGGTTCGGCCGTGGTCATGGCCTCGATCTTGGGGTCTTCATCCTCGGTCGCCATGTATGTTGTGTATGTTGCGCCTGCGCGCCGGTCCAGCCGCAAAGTTGCAAAAATTCGCACGGGATCGGGAACCCGGCAGCGTTTTTGACTCTTAACCTTCTGGAACTGTGATAGTAAGCGAGGATAACCAATGACCCTGGTGCTGCCATGCTCCGTCTGACTTTGATGCTTTGCGCCGTGATGTTCGGCGCGCTCCTGATTGCCGGCGAGGATCGCGGGCAGTTGCGTCCCGGCCTTGCAAAGGCCGCGGCCGAGGGAGCATGGCCCCCGAAGGCCGAACCGGAGCCTGTGGCGGTGGTGGAGCCCGAAAAGGCCGTCGTGACGACGGGCGCGCCCGTCACGCCGAAGCCCGTCACGCCGAAGGATGAGGTTCTCGCGGCCTCCTATACCGCCGACCCGGCCCCTGCCAAACTTCTGCCCGCCGCCAAGCCGCGCGAGACGGTGATGCCGGCACCGGTCTTCACGCTTTCGACGCTGCAAACCCGGATCGACGAGACGGCCACTGCCGAGGAGGCACCGGCGGAAACTGTCGTCGCACCGGAAGGCAGCGGCACGATCTGGTACGTCACTGCGGATTCGGTGAACGTCCGCTCTGGCCCCTCGACCGACACCGACGTTGTCGGCAAGCTTTATTCCGGCGAGGCAACCATGGTCGTCTGGCAGGAAAACGACGATTGGGCGCGGATCGTGATCCAGGGCGATGGGGTCGAAGGCTTCGTCGCCACCCGGTTCCTCAGCCAGAGCGAACCCTGACATCGGTTTGCCAAAGCCCCGATTTCCCCCTAGGCAGTGACCATTCTTGTCGGGGCGGAAAGCATGGCAGCGAAATCCATATTGATCACAGGCTGTTCGTCGGGCATCGGGCATGATGCGGCGCATGGCCTGAAAGCCCGTGGCTGGCGGGTTTTTGCGACCTGTCGGCAGGAGGCGGACTGCGACCGGCTGCGGGGCGAAGGGTTGGAGAGCTTTCGCCTCGACTATGCCGATGAGGCCAGCATCGAGGCGGCGGTCGCCGAGGCAGAGCGCCGCACCGGGGGCAAGCTTGACGCGCTTTTCAACAACGGGGCCTTCGCCTGCCCCGGCGCGGTGGAGGATCTGCCGCGCGCCGCCTTGCGCGAGATCTTCGAGGTCAATCTCTTCGGCTATCACGACCTGGCGCGCCGGGTGATCCCGATGATGCGGGCGCAGGGTACCGGGCGGATCGTCAACTGCTCTTCGGTGCTGGGGCTCGTCGCGATGAAATGGCGGGGGGCCTATGTGGCCACCAAATTCGCCATGGAGGGCCTGACCGATGTGATGCGGATCGAGATGAAGGGAACCGGCATTGCGGTGATCCTGATCGAGCCGGGCCCGATCGGCACGCGGATCCGCGAGAATGCGATCCCCCATTTCGAAAAGTGGATCGACTGGCAGAATTCGGCCCGGGCGGGCGAATATGCCGCGCTGCGCCACAGGCTTTATGCCGAGAAAACGAAACCGGACGCGTTCGAGCTGCCGCCGTCCGCGGTGACCGCCAGGCTGATCCGCGCGCTTGAGGCGGCGCGGCCGAAGCCCCGCTATTACGTGACGACGCCGACGCATCTCATGGGCCTTGCCCGACGGCTTCTGCCCACGCGGGCCCTTGACTGGATGATCGCCAAGGGATGACCCGTGGTCAGCCGGGGAACGCGAAAATCCCGGCCGATGTCGCCGGCGAAATTTGCGGTTCGCTTTTCGCGCGCCATCCCCTAGATCGTGGGAAGCCCCCCGATCCCGGGACGAAGGAGCCCGCCCATGTTCTCTGATCCGCTTTTCCTGCTGGCCACCGTCGCAAGCCTTGTGGTTCTGGTCATCCTGATGATCGGGATCGGCAGTTTCGTGAAGGGCGGCGAATTCAACCGCAAGAACGCCAACAAGATCATGCGCTGGCGCCTCGGGGCGCAATTCCTGGCGGTGATTCTGATCGCGGGCTTCGCCTGGCTGCGCAGCCTGGGTGGCAACTGATGGTCGTCCTGTCGAAGATCTACACCAAGACCGGCGATGCTGGCGAAACCGCGCTTGGCAATGGCGTCCGCGTGGCCAAGCATTCCCTGCGCGTGTCGGCCTATGGAACGGTGGACGAGACGAATGCGACGGTCGGCCTAGCGCGGCAGCACGCGTCGGGAGAGATGGACGCGGCGCTGAAGCGGATTTCCAACGATCTCTTCGATCTTGGCGCCGACCTGTGCACCCCCGACCGGCATCTGGACGACACCCGGGACTATCCCGCGCTGCGCATGATCGAGCCACAGGTGCTGCGGCTGGAGGCCGAGATCGACGCGATGAACACCAAGCTCACGCCCCTGCGCAGCTTCATCCTGCCCGGAGGCAGCGCGCTGGCCGCGCAACTGCACCTCTGCCGCACCGTCTGCCGCAGGGCCGAACGGCTGGTGGTGGAAACCGCGACGATGGAGGACGTCAACCCCGAGGCGGTCCGCTACCTCAACCGCCTGTCCGACTGGTTCTTCGTCGCGGGCCGCATTGCCAACAACGACGGCAAGGATGACGTGCTGTGGGTTCCGGGCCTGACCCGCTGACTGCCGCGATCGACAAAGCCGGGCGGCGGTGCCGAAGGTCCATTCCCTGATCGCGGGCGCGCGGGCGCAAGACGGCCCCTGATCGCCCGGCGCGATCAAAACGCGGCGTCCTGTCGCCGGAGGGTGTCGCATTTGCTCTGTTCTGGTGGGCGTCATTCCGGTAACAGGCGGGCAAGAGGTTGTTTGCCCTTCGGGGCCAGGAACGAAGGAGTGCAGCCATGAAGGTGCTGGTGCCTGTCAAGCGGGTGATCGATTACAACGTGAAGGTGCGCGTCAAGGCGGATGGCACGGGTGTCGATCTGGCCAATGTGAAGATGTCGATGAACCCGTTCGACGAGATCGCGGTGGAAGAGGCGATCCGCCTGAAAGAGAAGGGCGTGGCGACCGAGGTTGTCGTGGTCTCCATCGGCGTCAAGCAGGCACAGGAGACGCTGCGCAATGCGCTGGCCATGGGCGCGGACCGGGCGATCCTGATCGAAGCCGCCGATAACGTGCATACCGATATCGAACCGCTGGCCGTGGCCAAGCTTCTGGCGGCCGTGGTCAGGGAAGAGGAACCGGGGCTGGTCATCTGCGGCAAGCAGGCCATCGACAACGACATGAACGCAACCGGGCAGATGCTGTCGGCGCTGCTGGGCTGGAGCCAGGCAACCTTTGCAAGCAAGATCGACATCGAGGGCGATCATGCCAGGGTCACGCGTGAGGTCGACGGCGGGCTGCAGACGATCTCTGTCAAGCTGCCGACCATCGTTTCGGCCGATCTGCGGCTGAACGAGCCGCGCTATGCAAGCCTGCCGAACATCATGAAGGCCAAGGCGAAACCGCTGGCGATGAAGACCCCGTCCGATTACGGCGTCGACACATCGCCGCGCCTGTCGGTGGTGAAGACGGTAGAGCCTGCAGGCCGCAAGGCCGGTGTCAGGGTCGGCTCGGTGGACGAGCTGATCGCGAAACTCAAAGACGAAGCGGGGGTGATCTGATGGCCGTTCTTCTTCTGGCGGAAGTGATCATGGGGCAACTGGCCACCGATGCCACGGGCAAGGCCCTGAGCGCGGTGAAAGGTCTGGGTCCGGTGACCGTGCTCGTCGCGGGAACAGGCGGGGACGCCGCCGCAGCCGAGGCGGCCACCCTTGACGGTGTGGCCAAGGTGCTGTTCGCCGACGACCACGTCTATTGCCACGGGATGGCAGAGCCGACCGCGGCGCTGATCGTGTCGCTTTCGGGCGATTACGAGCATATCGCCGCCGCCTCGACCGCGTTCTCCAAAAGCGTTCTGCCGCGCGTCGCTGCGATGCTGGATGTGATGGTATTGTCGGAAGTGATCCACGTCGTCGATGGCTCCACCTTCGAACGGCCGATCTATGCGGGCAACGCGATCCAGACAGTGACATCGGCGGATGCCAGGAAGGTGATGACGATCCGGACGGCAACCTTCGAGGTGGCAGGAACCGGCGGCTCTGCAGCTGTGGAAAAGATCGCAACCGCGGCGGATGGCGCGTTGTCATCCTGGGTGGAGGACAAGGTCGCCTCGTCCGACCGGCCCGAACTGACCAGCGCCGGGATCGTCGTCTCGGGCGGACGCGGCGTCGGCAGCCAGTCGGATTTCGCAATCATCGAAAAGCTGGCGGACAAGCTTGGCGCCGCTGTGGGCGCCAGCCGGGCCGCCGTCGACAGCGGCTATGCACCGAACGACTGGCAGGTCGGCCAGACCGGCAAGGTTGTGGCACCCGATCTTTATGTGGCGGTGGGCATTTCCGGCGCGATCCAGCATCTGGCGGGGATGAAGGATTCCAAGGTCATCGTCGCCATCAACAAGGATGAAGAGGCGCCGATCTTCCAGGTCGCGGATTATGGCCTGGTTGCCGACCTCTTCACCGCGGTGCCGGAACTCATCGACAAGCTCTGATCCCGGGTCGCACGGCCCATCTTGCAGGGGGGTCGCCCGGGCGGCCCCCTTTGCATTGCGCGCTGCAATGCTGCAGGGCATAAGGTCGGGGACAGTCAAGGGAGACGGGCATGAGCATCCGGCAAGTGGGCGTCGTCGGCGCGGGGCAGATGGGCAATGGCATTGCCCATGTCTTTGCGCTGGCTGGCTATGATGTGCTGATGACCGACATTGCGGAAGACAGCCTGACCGCAGCCGTCGCGACGATCGAACGGAATATCGAACGGCAGGTTTCCAAGGGCCGGGTGATGCCCGCCGACAAGCGCGCCGCGATGGAGCGGATCAAGACCACGCTGAAGCTCGCCGATCTTGGCCAGTGCGATCTGATCATCGAGGCGGCGACGGAACGCGAGACGGTGAAACAGGCTATCTTCGAGGATCTGGTGCCGCATCTGAAGCCCTCGACGATCCTGACATCGAACACCTCGTCGATCTCGATCACCCGCCTCGCCAGCCGCACCGACCGGCCGGAGAAGTTCATGGGCTTTCACTTCATGAACCCGGTTCCGGTGATGCAACTCGTCGAACTGATCCGCGGCATCGCGACCGATCAGGAGACCTGGGACACGCTGCACGAAGTGGTGCGGAAGCTCGGCAAGACCGCGGCCAGCGCCGAGGATTTCCCCGCCTTCATCGTCAACCGGATCCTGATGCCGATGATCAACGAGGCGGTCTATACGCTCTACGAAGGCGTGGGGTCGGTGAAGAGCATCGACGAATCACTGAAACTTGGCGCCAACCACCCGATGGGCCCGCTGGAACTGGCGGATTTCATCGGTCTGGACACCTGCCTTGCGATCATGAACGTCCTGCACGAGGGGCTGGCGGATACCAAGTACCGGCCTTGCCCGCTCCTCACGAAGTATGTCGAGGCGGGGTGGCTGGGGCGGAAGACCCAACGGGGGTTCTATGATTACCGGGGCGAGGTGCCGGTGCCGACGCGGTAATGGAATTCAACCGAGAATAGGCTGCCCACAAAATTACCGAACAATGGAGACAGTATTGGCAATTTCGTCAGAAGCGACGAGCATAATTAGAAAAAAAGCCGCTACCGAGTGGCCGGACGACTTCGAGATGCAGCGCCACGTTGTTCGAGGTCAGACTGAAGCTGCTGAAAAGATGGTTCTGTACATGACCGAGCTTGATCAGGAGAACTCTGTAATCAAGACCTGCCTGACGAAAGCAGTATCGGAGTGGCCTGAGGACTTCGAAATGCAGGTGCACGTCTTCGAAGGCCAGATGGAGGCTGCACCAGCATTCTTTGAATATACTCACCCTACAATGCCCTTAGAGACGCTTGAACACATCAAGACAAAGGCATTCTCGGAATGGACTGGTGACTTCGAAATGATGCTCCACGTTCTACGTGAGCAAGTGGACGCTTGGGGAGAACTCTACGGCTAACAGCTTCACATAGAACGCCGTTCCGGCCGGACGGCTGCCCCTAAGCCTACTTCCCCAGCGCCAGCGTATGCTCGCGCAGCCAGGCCAGGAACCCCCTCGGGTTGCCTTCCCATTTCGCCAGCTCTTCCGCCGCAATCGGTTCTCCGATCACGGGGCGCGTCGGTTTGAAGAGGCTGCGCTTGATCTCATAGAGCAGCAGGCCCTGGCGCAGGGTGGCGGAGACCTGGTTGGCGATCTGGAAGCCGCGGGAGTTCTGGCCGGGGAAGAAGATCGGCAGGATCGTCGCCCCCGAAGACCGGACGATCTTGTGGGTGAAGACGTTCCATTCGGCTTCGACCGCCGGGCCCCACCAGCCTTCGGACATCGCAACCTTCCCGGCGGGAAAGACGATGATCACGCCCCCGGCCTTCAGGTGCTTCATCGTCTCGTCCCGCATCTGGAGGCCCAGCTCGCGTGCGTTCTCCTCATGCGGGAAGGGAACGGGGATCATGAACTCCTCGACCTCGGGGATGCCCGTCAGAAGCGAGCGGGTGAGGATCCTGAAGTCGGACCTGACGCGGTTGATCATTTCGGCCATGACCATGCCGTCCACGAGGCCCGAGGGGTGGTTCGCCACCACGACAAGCGGGCCGGTGGCAGGAATGCGGGCGATTTCCTCGGCCGGGGTCTCGATCCTGATCCCCATATGGCGGATCGCCTTCGGCCAGAACGGCGCGCCATGGGGCGCACCCGACTTTTCGAACTGCCGGATGAGGCGCAGGAGCGTGACCTTCGCCGTCAGCCATTCGATGGTGCGGATCGTGCCCGCCTTGAACGGATTGGTGAAGGTGCCGGCATAGCTCAGCCGGCGCATGTCATAGGGACGGTCGACGCTGCCTGCCCGCGGCGCCTCCTTCAGCGGCTCTCCCACCGTTCCGATATGCGACTGTTCTGTCACGAAGCGATTGCCTTCATCCCCGGCTCGCTTCAATACTCCTCACCGAAGCGGGCCGCAACCAGCGCCTCCAGTGCATCGGCAAGCTTCCCCGCCTCGGCCCCGGATGTCTGAACCTCAATAGAGGTTCCGCGCGAGGCTGCCAACATCAAAAGCCCCATAATGCTGTCGCCCGACACCGCAAGACCGTCTTTCCGGACCTCAGCCCCCGCATCATGCGCCTCCACCACCTCGACGAATTTCGCAGAGGCCCGGGCATGCAGACCTTTTTCGTTGACGATCACCAGCGTCCGCTTGGCCATGGATCAGGCACCGCCGCCGAGATCGAGCGAGTTGATGTACTTGCGTCCGGCATCCAGCGCTGCCGAGACGGCTTCGGGCACCGTACGGTCGCGCGATTTCGCCAGCTTGATCAGCATCGGCAGATTGGCGCCGTAGAGGATCCGCCGTCCCCGGGTGGCGCAGGCCGGAAGCGACAGGTTGGAGGGAGAGCCGCCGAACATGTCGGTCACAAGGACCACGCCCTGACCAGTATCGACTGCATTCGCCGCCTCGCAGATTTCATCCTGCTTGGCCCCGCGGTCGTGATCATCCTCGATCGAGATGGCCATGACACCGGCCTGCTTGCCGACCACATGTTCGACGGCCGAGAGATACTCCCGCGCGAGGCCACCATGGGCGACGATCACGATACCGATCAAACCTATGCCACCTTGTCTGCGTGGAGCTGGCCGGATGCCGCCCTGCGTTCGAGTTCCCGGTGACGTTTTGACACCGGCCAGCCGCCATCTGCAAGCGCCTTGCCGACCAATTCCGCCACGGCAACGGATCGATGCTGCCCCCCGGTGCAGCCAAAGCCGATGGAAAGATGCGCCTTGCCCTCCTCAAGATGTGCCGGAAGGAGAAGCAGAAGCAGATCGCACAACTTGGCGAAGAATTCCGGGAATCGCGGATCGGCAGTGACATGCGCCTCGACACGGGGATCGCGGCCGTCCAGCGGGCGCAGCGCCGCCGACCAATGCGGATTTGACAGGAAGCGGCAGTCGAAGATCATGTCGACCCCGCGCGGCACGCCGCGCTTGTAACTGAAGGACTGCACCGAAATCGCCAGCCGCCCCCCGGCCCCCGGATCGAACCAGCGGGCAATCTCGGCCTTCAGGTCATGCGGCGTCAGCTCTGTCGTGTCGATCAGGTGATCGGCCCGCGCCCGGATCGGGGCCAGAAGATCGATCTCACGCTCGATCCCGAGGCTTGGCGTTTCATCCGGGGCAAGCGGGTGGCGGCGACGGGTTTCCGAATAGCGCCGGATCAGTTCGGCAGGCGCACAGTCAAGATAAAGCACCTCAAGTGCCACATGGGGCGCGCGGGTCAGGGTGTCGATCAGTTCGATCAGCGCGGTCGCGTTGAAATCCCGGTTTCGCACATCAAGCCCAAGCGCCATCGGCCGGCCAAACGCCGTGCCATCCGTCAGCCGTGGAACGAGGGAGAGCGGGATATTGTCGATGCTCTCGAACCCCAAATCCTCCAGCACACGGATGGCCGTCGTTCGCCCGGCGCCGGAGGGGCCGGTGATCAGGACGAGACGATGGTCTTGGCCGGGATCAGCCGTCATTCCTGCCTCTCATGCGTCAGGCGTACCGCCCGTCGCGCAGATAGAGCCACAAGGCCTCAGGAAAATGGTCATATTGCGGCTGCAGCACAAGATCGACCTCTCTTCCCAGAATCGTGATCTTGCGGCGGGGGGGAAGCCGGTCCTGTTCGGCCTGGCCAAGATCGGCGACAAGGGTCAGCGCGACGCTGTCGATCGGGTAGCTGCGCAGCAGGCCCACACCCCGCGCCTCGATCAGGCCGCGCAGCGGATCGGGGCAGCGGGCGACGAGATGGTCGGCGTGAAGATGGACCTCCGTGCGGTCGTCGGCGACAAGATGCGCGCCAAGTGCCATGAGCCGCAACGCCAGCGAGGATTTGCCGGAACCCGACGGGCCGGTGATCAGCAGGCCGCGCCCCTGAACCGCCACACAAGAGGCATGAAGAACAACGGCTCCGGTCCCGCCCGTCACACCGGCAGCCCGACGACGAAGCGCGCACCAAGCGGTTCGGAATTCGGGTCGGCCGCCGTCGGACGGATGTTTTCGGCCCAGATCACGCCGCCATGAGCCTCGACAATCTGCTTCGAGATGGCGAGACCAAGGCCGGAGTGATTGCCGAAATCACCGGAGGGCCGTTCGGAATAGAACCGCTTGAACACCTTGGCCAGCGCCTGTTCCGGGATGCCGGGCCCGGTATCCTCGACCACCACAAGCACCCGGTTCTCGCGCCGCCGGGCCCAGACGCGCACGGCGTCGCCCTCCTCGCAGAAGGAAATCGCATTGGTGATCAGGTTGACGAAAACCTGTGCCAGACGCGCCTCAAGCCCATGCGTATGGATCGTGTCGGAGGGCAGATCGACGATGAAATCGACCCCCTTCTCATCGGCCTGCTGGCTCAGATACTGGCAGAGGTTGGAGATGGTCTTGAGAAGATTGAACTCTTCCTCCTCCTCCTTGACCAGTTCGCTGTCCAGACGCGAGGCGTTGGAGATATCGCTGACCAGCCGGTCCAGTCGGCGGACGTCGTGGTCGATCACGTCGAGAAGCGTCTCTCGCTGGGCGTCCTTCTTGACGAAACGCAGCGATCCGACGGCAGAGCGCAGCGAGGCGAGCGGGTTCTTGATTTCATGCGCCACATCGGCGGCAAACTGTTCGTTGGCATCGATCCGGTCATAAAGCGCCGTGACCATGCCGCGCATCGCCACCGAAAGACGGCCGATCTCGTCCGGTCTGGCGGCCAGATCGGGGATGCGCACGCGGCTTGGGGCCACGCGCCGGGCGTCGCGATCGCGGCCGATTTCGGCAGCGGCGGCAAGATCGGACAGCGGCGAGGAGATGGTAGAGGCGAGCATCAGGCTGAGGCCGATCGACATCATCACCGCGATGACGAACATCTGCAGGATCTGTTCGCGTTCATAGCGCACAAGGCGGTCGATCTCTCCCGCAGCCGAGGTCACGGCCACGACCCCGATCACATCGCCCGCAGCGCGGATCGGCGTGGCGACGATGAAGATCGCACTGCCTTCCGAATTCTTGCGGGTGCTGACGACGGTTTCGCCCGCCTGCGCCCTGGGAAAGACGGCCCGCGCCAGAACCGCCGCATCGACCTGCTCGGTCCGGCTGGTGCGGCCGGGGCGCAGCAATGCGGTCACATTGTTCCAGACGCCGTCCAGAAAATCGGTGATCAGGGTCGGCTGCTGCTGCGTCTGTGCCAGGGCATCCGTACCCTGACCGACCTTCGACGCGATCAGCCCGCCCGTCGGATCGAAGACGAAAGCCTCGACCCCCGGGTCAATCTCGACGATCTCGAGCGTGGAGCGGAAATCCACGCCCACCGGGCCAGGGTTCAGCCGCACCTCATAGACGGTGGCGATCAGTTCTGCCTGCCGCAACAGGGATTGCTCCCGCTGGAGCGAAAGCGTCTCGCGGAACGGGTTGGTGAACAGCACACCCGCAACAAGCGTGACCAGCGCCATCAGGTTGAACACGATGATCTTGCGGGCCAGCGGCGAGCGATTGAGCGTGACGAGCGTGTTGCGGCCACGCCCTTCCTTCAGGCGTTCAACCGTCGCATCCGGCGAGACCCAGTCTTCGCCGAGGAGCACGTCGCCGGATCGTTTCGGCCGATACTCTTCCATCGCAATCCGTGGCGCAGACGTCATGTTACTCAGGCGTCATTCTTCGTTGTAGCGGTAGCCGATACCATAAAGCGTTTCGATTGCCGAAAAGTTATCGTCCACTGTCCGCATCTTCTTGCGCAGACGTTTGATATGGCTGTCGATCGTGCGGTCATCGACATAGACCTGATCATCATAGGCCACGTCCATCAGCTGATCCCGCGATTTCACGAAGCCGGGCCGCTGGGCCAATGCCTGCAACAGCAGGAACTCGGTGACCGTCAGCGACACTTCGCGCCCTTTCCAGGTCACCGAATGCCGAAGCGGGTCCATGCGCAGCGCCCCCCTCTCCATCATCTTGGTCTCTTCGGTGGTGGCAACCTCTCCCGTGGAGATCGCCTCCTGGCGCCGCAGAAGCGCGCGGATCCGCTCCACCAGAAGCCGCTGCGAGAACGGCTTCTTGATATAGTCATCCGCCCCCATGCGCAGACCGAGCACTTCGTCGATCTCGTCGTCCTTGGAGGTGAGGAAGATCACCGGGATCGAGGTTTTCAGCCGCATCCGCTGCAACAGATCCATGCCGTCCATCCGCGGCATCTTGATGTCGAGCACGGCCATGTCGGGCATGCGGCGGTTGAAAGCCTCCAGCGCCGATTGGCCGTCGTTGTAGGTCTCGACCTCGAAACCCTCGGCCTCGAGCGTCATGGCGACCGACGTCAGAATATTCCGGTCATCGTCCACAAGGGCGATACGCGACATGTCCGATATTCCCTCTAACTGCCACTTGTCTTTGTCTATTTTCGTTCATTCTCTGTTTTCCGGACCGGATAATCAACAGGAAAGCGAATCACCACCCTTCCGGAGGGCGCCAGAGGTGAAGATCGGGCCACATGGCGGCCATTTTGCCACGCCTGAAACATCGCGTGAGCATTGATTGCGCTAACGTCGGCATGGTTGCGCTAACGCTGCGTAAGCTCTCTGTTCCCAAAGGAAAACATCATGTTATAGGCGGGGGACGGTGACCCCACGGGGTTGCATCGCGGCATCCATTGGCCCGGATGTCTGGGTTGAACCGAATTGAGCCGTCATCGACGGCACAGGGAGCTTGCAGCATGGCAACAGGACGCGTGAACCCCGATCACACCTTGGCGCATCAGGGCATCGAAGGGGTGGCAAACGTCTTTTACAACTATGGCGAGGCCGCGCTCGTCGAAGCGGCGGTGGTGCGGGGCGAAGGCAGGCTTGGCCAGGGCGGCGCGTTCCTATGCTCTACCGGGCAATTCACCGGCCGGTCGCCAAAGGACAAGTTCGTCGTGCGCACGCCCGCCGTGGAAGACTCGATCTGGTGGGACAACAACGCCCCGATGACGCCCGAGGCCTATGCCCGGCTGAAGGCGGACATGCTGGCCCATATGCGCGGTCGCGACTATTTCGTGCAGGATCTCTATGCCGGCGCCGATCCGATCCACCGGCTTGACGTGCGGGTGGTGACCGAACTTGCCTGGCACGGGCTGTTCATCCGCCATCTGCTGCGCCGCCCCGCGCGCGAAGAGCTTGACGGCTTCGTGCCGGAATGGACGGTGATCAACTGCCCCTCGTTCAAGGCCGACCCGGCCCGGCACGGCTGCCGGAGCGAAACGGTGATCGTGCTGAACTTCGACGAAAAGACCGTGCTGATCGCCAATACCGCCTATGCGGGCGAGAACAAGAAATCGGTGTTCAGCGTGCTGAACTATCTGCTGCCCGAAACCGGTGTGATGCCGATGCATTGCTCGGCCAATCATGCGGTCGGCAATCCGGTGGATGCGGCGGTGTTCTTCGGCCTTTCGGGAACCGGGAAAACCACCCTTTCCGCCGCCCCCGACCGTGTGCTGATCGGCGATGACGAGCACGGCTGGTCAGAGCGGGGCATCTTCAATTTCGAAGGTGGCTGCTATGCCAAGACCATCCATCTGAACCCCGAGGCGGAGCCCGAGATCTATGCCACGACGCATCGTTTCGGCACGGTGGTCGAGAACATGGTCTATGATCCCGAAACGCTGGAATTGGACTTTTCGGACAATTCCCTGACTGACAACACCCGTTGCGCCTATCCGTTGGAGGCAATTTCGAACGCTTCGCCCACGGGCCTTGGCGGGCCGCCGCGGCATGTGGTGATGTTGACCTGCGATGCCTTCGGCGTCCTTCCCCCGATCGCGCGGCTGTCGCCGGCGCAGGCGATGTATCACTTCCTGTCGGGGTTCACCTCGAAGGTCGCCGGGACAGAGCGGGGGGTGACCGAGCCGCAGCCGACCTTCAGCACCTGTTTCGGCGCTCCGTTCATGCCGCGCAGGCCAGAGGTCTATGGCAAGCTGCTTCAGGCCAAGATCGCCAAGCATGGGGCAAGCTGCTGGCTGGTGAACACCGGCTGGACCGGCGGCGCCTATGGCACCGGGCGGCGGATGCCGATCCGCGCCACCCGGGCGCTGCTTGCAGCGGCACTGGATGGCTCGTTGACGGGCGCCGCGTTCCGGCGCGACCCGGTGTTCGGCTTCGAGGTTCCGCTGGCGGTGCCGGGCGTGGAGACAGCACTTCTGACCCCGCGCAGCACCTGGGCCGATCCCGCCGCCTATGACGCGCAGGCGGCAAAGCTCGTGGCCATGTTCGCGAACAATTTCGCGCAATATGTGCCCCATATCGACGCCGATGTGAAGGCGGCAGCGATCGGCTGACCGGGGGGGCGGCTGTCCTGACGAAGGGCTTTCGCGCCCCCTTTCCGGCAGGTCGGGCGCGGGGCCTAAAGGCCGAGCGCCTGCCGGATCAGGTTCAACCCGGTCAGCACCAGCAGGCCCTGGGTCCACCGCCGGAACCGCTGCTGGTCCAGCCGATCCTGGACGACATAGCCAAGATAGAGACCGATCAGCGCCGGACAGGCGAGGATCGCCGAAAAGGCCAGGGCCTCTGCATCGGCAATCCCCGTCCCCAGATGGGCAAGCAGAAGTGCGACAGAACCCACAAGGAACACCACGCCCTGCGCGCGGATGATTTCTACCTTCCCGACGCCGATCGACAGCAGATAAACCAGCAGTGGCGGCCCCCAGATGCCCGATATGCCGCCGTAAATGCCACCGATCACGCCAAGCCCCCATTCCGCGCGGCGGCGATGGTCAACCCGGATCACCAGGGTTTTCCCGGCAAGCTGGATCAGGGCATAGATCGTGATCGGACCGCCAAGAAGCAGCAGAAACACGGTCCGGGGCAACAGCGTGACGAAGGGTGCAGAAAGGGCGATGAAGACGACGACGGCGATCAGAAAGCGGCGGTAGGTCCGGGCCGTGTCGACCGCGGCATGGACCCCCTGGCGCAGCGACTGCGACAGGTTCGTCACCAGCGTCGGCAGGATAAGCGCGGCCAGCGCCTCTTCCGGCGGCAGGAAGGACGACAGCGCCGACATCATGATCATCGGCATGGCAAAGCCCACCGTGCCTTTCACGAAGCCTGCGAAGGCTGTTATGGCCAGGGCCGCGATGAAGGCGGGCAGCGCGTCCCCGGCTGTTGCGACGTCCATGTTGTGCTCCGTTGCAGGGCCCTTTCTGGCCGAACGCGGCGGCAAGGGGAAGGGTTGAGCGCGACGTCATCCAGTGCTTTGGTGGCCTGAGGGAAACAGCGATGAAAAGAATGCCGGGATGAAACGAATACTGGCCGGACTGGCGGCAACCTTGCTTCTTGCCGTGGCGGCCGTGGCGGCCGTGGCGGAACCGGCGCGGCCGGTCCATGATCCGCTGATTGCCGACGTGAAATTCGGCGTGCTGTGCGCCGTGGCGCACAAGGGCCAGCAGCCCGCGCCGGGCACGCTGAACGGGTTCATCCACCTGGTCGACGAGACGACCGATTTCGACTGGCCCGAACGTCAGGTTCTGCCCGCCGTTCTTGGCCTTGGTTTCGGGGTCAGGGTCAAGGCCGCGCCGGATGTGCAGATACCTTTCGCGCAGATCCGCGTCTTCCGGCCCGGCCGCGAGGCACCGGAATACTGGGAAACGCCGATCGGCGACCTTGGCTATGCGCTGGCGTTCTTTTCGTTCGATACCGAGGACGAACTCTTGCCCGGCCGGTGGGTCTTTGAGGGCTGGGACGGCGGAACGCGGCTTTTTCGCGCGGAATTCGACGTGGTGCCCGAGGCCGAGGGGTCAACGGAGTATCTGCCCTGCGTTTCGGCGATCTCCTGATGCGTGTCAGACATATTCATTCCTCAGGGTGGCGCTGTTTGTAATCTTATTGCGCTGCATCTGCGCGGTAGCTAGGATGATGCAACCGCAGAATCGTCCGCTGAACGGAGCGTTGGAATGCCTCATGATGGCCAGACCATGACCGAAACCCCCCTTCTTTCCGATCTGTCGCGGCTGACCTCGGCGGCCTTGCCGGAGGTTGAGGCGCTTGTCGGCCAAGCGAGGGAGCGGCTTCGGCCGCGGATGGCCCCGGGCGGCAGGCTTTCGGCGCGGGCAATGGAAGAAGAGCAGTTTGCCATCCATGCGCTGGCCTGGTTTGCGACCTACGCCGAAGCGCTGCGCCAGCTTGGGGCCTGGGCCGGGCGGGTGGAGGCGGGGGGCCGGCTTGGCGAAATGGAGGCGCTGATCCTGCAGATCGGCTTCGGCGAATATCTGGCGCAGATCGCTGGCGGCATTCCGATGAGCCAGGGCGAGATTGCGCGGCTTGCTGACCTTGGTCTCGACTGGACCCCCGGGCCGGAAGCGGCGGCGCTGATCCAGGGCGGCAACAGTCAGGCGGCGCGGTCGCAGCTGGTCGCGCTGATGCGGGACGGTCATGCCGGATCGACCTTCGGGGCGGCCGGTCTGGATGACGAGCTGGAGATGATCCGCGACCAGTTCCGCCGCTTTGCCGAGGAAGAGGTCATCCCTCATGCGCATGGCTGGCATCTGCGCGACGCGCTGATCCCGATGGAGATCATCGAAAAGCTGGCGGGCATGGGCGTCTTCGGCCTGACGATCCCCGAAGCCTATGGTGGTTTTGGTCTCTCGAAAGCGGCAATGGTCGTCGTCAGCGAAGAGCTGTCGCGCGGCTATATCGGCGTGGGCTCGCTTGGCACCCGCAGCGAGATCGCGGCAGAACTGATCCTCTGCGGCGGGACAGAGGCGCAAAAGGCGCATTGGCTTCCGAAACTGGCAAGCGGGGAAATCCTGCCGACGGCTGTCTTCACCGAACCGAATACGGGATCGGACCTTGGCGCATTGCGCACCCGGGCGGTCAAGACCGGTGCGGACTGGGAAGTGACCGGCAACAAGACCTGGATCACCCATGCGGCGCGGACCCATCTGATGACGCTGCTGGCGCGAACCGATCCCGCGACGACCGACTACCGTGGCCTGAGCATGTTTCTGGCCGAAAAGACGCCCGGCACCGACGACGCCCCCTTCCCGACGCCGGGCATGACGGGCGGCGAGATCGAGGTGCTGGGCTATCGCGGCATGAAGGAGTACGAGCTTGCCTTCGACGGCTTCCACGTCTCGGGCGGAAACCTGCTTGGCGGGGTGGAAGGCCAGGGTTTCAAGCAGTTGATGCAGACGTTTGAGTCCGCTCGCATCCAGACTGCCGCCCGCGCCGTGGGCGTGGCGCAAAGCGCGCTGGAAACCGGGCTCGGCTATGCCCTTGATCGCAAGCAGTTCGGCAAGGCGCTGATCGACTTTCCCCGCGTCTCTGGCAAGCTGGCGATGATGGCGGTCGAGATCATGATCGCGCGGCAACTGACATATCACTCGGCCTGGGCCAAGGATCATGGCCAGCGCTGCGATCTGGAAGCCGGGATGGCAAAGCTGCTGGGCGCGCGGGTGGCCTGGGCGGCCGCCGACAATGCCCTGCAGATCCATGGCGGGAACGGTTTCGCACTGGAATACCGGATCAGCAGGATCCTCTGCGATGCGCGCATCCTGAACATCTTCGAAGGGGCCGCAGAAATTCAGGCGCAGGTCATCGCCCGCCGCCTGCTGGAGTGAGCGGCGCCGGGCATTTGTGCCTGCCAACCCCGACGCCCGATGCCTGCCCTTGTTCAAGGCGCTGGACCTGCCGGTTTCCTGCGCGAAGAGCTGGGCGAATATGTTCGAAACGATCCGCAAGCTGATCGCGATTGGCGGCGGGACCGACCCGACCAACAGCGCTACGGCCCGCCCCGCGACGGACGGGCGGCACCCAGCCTTGGGTGCAATCGCCCCGCCACTGCCCATGAGGCGATGAGGCCAAGGCCCGCAGCGGCGAATATCCCGGGAAGCGGTGCGACCCAGAGAACCAGCCAGGCCGCTCCCGGGGTCAGGATGCTCGACACATCGCGAAAGCTTGAATAGACGGCCGACATCTCGGTCCGCTCGGACGGTTTGACAGACATCAGGAACGGAAGCCCGCCGACCACATCAAGGGCGATCAGGAAAAGCGACGCCGCCATGATCAACGCAACCGACGCCAGCGGCATGACCGAGAGCAGCGCCGCCAGCATGAAAAGAACCCCGCACGCCCCGAACGCCAGACGGACAGACCAGCGGACCGAGGTTCTCCGCGCGGCGCGATTGATGGCCGGTGCGGTGAAGAGAAGCGCATTCGTGAGGGAAAGCGCGATGCCGCCCAGCTTGCTGCTGAGCCCCGCTTCGACGCAGAAGATCGGCAGGTAGACGACATAGACCCACCAGCCGCAGCTGCGCATCACCGCAAACATCCAGCCCGCGATCAGACGGGGTTGGGCGAAGAACCGACCAAGGTAGGACAGGGGGTTGACCGCGGGGCGGCGCGCGCGGGCGATCTGCTTGCCATCGCCCAGCCGAAGCACCCAGAACACCGTCAGGAGCAACAGCGCAAAGCCACCGGCAAGGAGGAACGGGGCGGGCGCCCAATGGTCGTGCAGCCACACCCCGACAAGCGGCCCGAGCGACCAGGGCGCCGCAGCATAGGCCATCTGCACCGATTGACTGCGGCCGAGATTGGGGCGATCGATGTAATCAAGCACATAGGCGTTGAAGCAGACGAAGGTCGTCGCCGTGGCCATCCCATTGGCGACAAGCGCCAGCGGCAGCGACCAGCTCGCGCCGACAAGGCCGAAGCTCATGCCCACGAGATAAAGCAGGCACCCCGCCGTATAGGCGAACCGCCGCGGGATCCAACGGGTGGCCCAGGGCACCATCAACCCCCAGACAAGCGCGACGAGCCCCGCGACGAAATAGGCGATCGAGGTGGTCTGCGCATCGCCCAGCGCGTCGTAAACCGCAAGCGGCATGGCGGAAATCAGCGTCCCCCGGACCGCTGCCTCAAGCCCCGCGAGAATTGCAAAGTTCTCGATCCGCGGGGTCGGGCTGTGTTTGAGCGCAAGCGGAATGTAGCGGGTTGCCATGAGCGCCATTGGCGCGCGCCACCGAAAGGGCGTCTGTCGCGGGCACGACATCGCATGTCGTTTCAAGGGGCGCGTGAGAGGAGATCGACAAGCCGCGCCCGTGCCTCGGGCAAGGGCCGGCCCTGCAAGACGGCGGCAAGCTCGCGGCCGAGAAAATGCCCGGTC
>JAAURK010000294.1 GCA_012032275.1 Tabrizicola sp. | reverse complement strand
CGGAACAGGCGCCGACAGCCACGGCAAGATCGGCAATCCTGCCGCCCGTCACGACGACCCGCGCCGCCACCATCGCGATCGAGATCACCAGATGGCGCCGCGCCCCGAGCTTGAGGAACCGTGAGCGTCCGGCCAGCGCGGCCTCCGGCACCAGGACGGCCGTGAGAATCTCGTCAGGCTGCAGCGCCGTCTGCCGGGGCCCGGTCAGAAACGCCGACAGCGGCATCTGACGGACCCCTGTGGCCGAGACAAGTTCCACCTCCGCCTCCACCGCCAGAAGCGGTGGCACCCCATCCGCGGCGGGCGAGGCATTGCACAGGTTGCCGCCCAGTGTTCCCACCATCTGGATCTGACGCCCGCCCACCTGCACCGCGGCCTCCTGCAAGGCAGAAAGGGCCGGGGGAAGGTCGGCGCCGGCGATATCGGCCCAGGTGGTCATGGCCCCGATCCGGAGGCCGCCATTTCGCGAAATACCACGCAACTCGCCAAGCCCGGCAAGATCGAGCACCGGCCCCGACAGCCGCGCGCCCTGCCCGGGATAGACATCCGTCGCCCCCGCAAGCAGCCGCCATGCCCCCCCTGCCCGGTGCGCGACGGCCTCTGCCAGTGTTCCGGGACGGATGTAATCCTGCACGAAGCCCCCGCTTCATTTGCGTGACAACGAGTTTGCGCGCGGCCCTTGAGGCTGTCAACGTTCTTGCAACGAGAGGGCGAGAAAGCTATCGGGGATCATGGTGGACACGACGCTGGACTATGTGCTTGACGATCAGATCGGCTATGTCCTGCGGCGCGTCACGCAGCGGCATCTGTCGATCTTTTCCGAACATATCCCCGAGGTCACGACGACGCAGTTCGCCGTGCTTGCCCGGCTGGCCGAAACCGGGCCAATGTCGCAAAACCAACTGGGCCGTGCGGCGGCGATGGATGCCGCGACGATCAAGGGGGTTGTCGACCGTCTGGCCAAGCTTGGCCTCGTGATGACCGCCGCCGATCCCGATGACCGCCGCCGCCTGACCGTGGCGCTCAGCCCGGCGGGATCTGCGCTGTTCCGCACCCGGACAGAGACCGCGCTTGCGGTCAGCGATGCCACGCTCGCCCCGTTGAGCACCGCCGAGCGCAAGACGTTGCTCGCGCTGCTCACCCGGCTGACCTGACGGCCCGAAGCGACCGCCAAGTGTCGCATTCCTGCGGTGGAAGCGGCGTGCCAGCCATTAGCCTGACCGCAAATGGCAAAGGACAGGCCCATGTCAAACGACCCGTTGCTGCAGCCCTACCTGCTGAAACACCTGACATTGCGCAACCGGATCATGACCACCAGTCACGAGCCCGCCTATCCCGAAGACGGCATGCCGAAGGACCGCTATCGGCTTTATCATCTGGAACGGGCGAAGGGCGGTGTCGCGCTGACGATGACGGCGGGCTCGGCCACCGTATCGAAGGACAGCCCGCCGGTCTTCAACAATATCCTGGCCTACAAGGACGAGGTCGTGCCGTGGATGAAACGCCTCGCCGATGATTGCCACGAGGCGGGCGCGGCGGTGATGATCCAGCTTACCCATCTTGGCCGCCGCACCCGGTGGGACAAGGGCGACTGGCTGCCAACGGTCGCTGCCGGGCCATCGCGCGAACCCGCGCACCGCGCCTTTCCCAAGGTGATCGAGGATTGGGACATCGCCCGCATCATCACCGACTATGCCGATGCCTGCGAACGGATGCAGGCGGCGGGCCTCGATGGGGTGGAGTTCGAATGCTACGGCCATCTCATGGACCAGTTCATGAGCCCGCTCACCAACGCCCTGCCCCCGCCCTATGGCGGCAGCCTTGAAAACCGCGCCCGCTTTGCGATGGAGGTGCTGGCCGCCTGCCGCAAACGCGTGGGACAGACCTTCCTTCTTGGCATGCGCTACACTGCCGACGAGACCGAACCGGGAGGGATCTCGGAAGAAGAGGGCATTGCCATCGGCCATCTGTTCAAAGCCTCGGGCAATGTGGATTTCCTGAACATCATCCGCGGTCGCATCTTCACCGATCCGGCAATGACCGATGTCATCCCGATCCAGGGCATGGCTTCGGCGCCGCATCTGGATTTCGCGGGGCGCATCCGCGCCGAAGTGGGCCTGCCGACATTCCACGCCTCGCGCATCCCCGATGTGGCGACGGCGCGCCATGCCGTGCAGACAGGCCAGCTTGACATGGTCGGGATGACGCGGGCGCATATCGCCGATCCCCATATCGTCGCCAAGATCCGCGAGGGGCGCGAAGAGGACATCCGCCCCTGCGTGGGCGCGACCTATTGTCTGGACCGGATCTATCAGGGCGGCATGGCGCTTTGCATCCACAACCCGGCAACCGGCCGGGAAGAGACGATGCCGCACCAGATCACGCCCGCACAACTGCCGAAGCGGGTGGTCGTGGTCGGCGCGGGGCCAGCGGGGCTCGAAGCGGCGCGGGTGGCGGCCGACCGGGGCCATGATGTCACGGTCTTCGAGGTGGCGGACCTGCCAGGGGGGCAGCTGCGGCTGACAGCCCGGACAAGGCGGCGGGCCGAGATGATCGGGATCATCGACTGGCGGATGGCGCAATGCGCGGCAAAGGGGGTGAAGTTTCACTTCAACACCTGGGCAGAGGCCGATGATATCACGGTGCTTTCTCCCGATGTGGTGATCATCGCGACAGGCGGTCTGCCCGACAAGGACGTGCTTGCTTACGGCAATGAGCTGACGGTTTCTGCCTGGGATATCCTGTCGGGCGATGTCAAACCCGGGGCCAATGTGCTTCTTTACGACGACGCGGGCGATCACACCGCGTTGCAGGCGGCGCAGGTGCTGGCAGACAGCGGCGCACAGGTGGAGGTGATGACGCCCGACCGCAGCTTTGCCCCCGAAGTGATGGCGATGAACCTTGTTCCCTACATGCGCGCGCTGCAGGACAAGCCCGTGACCTTCACCGTGACCTACCGGCTGACCGGGGCAAGGCGCGACGGCAACCTGCTCAAGGCGGTGATCGGCAGCGATTACATGGCGCTGACGCAGGAACGGCACTTCGACCAGATCGTCGTGAACCATGGCACCCAGCCGAATGCAGGGCTGTATTTCGATCTGAAGCCCCTGTCCGAAAACCTTGGCGCCGTCGATTACGCGGCGCTGATCGACGGGCGACCGCAGGAGATGACGGGCGGGCCGAAGGGCTTTCGCCTGTTCCGGATCGGAGATGCCGTCGAAGCGCGCAACACCCATGCAGCGATCTACGACGCGCTGCGGTTGATGAAGGATATCTGACGCGGCCCGCCTCTCGACCGACGTCAGCGGTCAGACGTTCGCCCCCGTTTGCGGCAGTAAAGCTCCAGCCGGTGGTGGACGATGTCATAGCCCATCTCGGCGGCGATCTGGCGCTGCAGCTCTTCGATCTTCTCGGACCGGAACTCGGTGATATCGCCGGTGTCCAGATCGACGATGTGATCGTGATGGGGGGCATCGGCGACCTCGAACCGCGCGCCGCCATTCTCGAACGACAGCCGCTGCACCACGCCCTCACGCTCCAGCACCGAAAGCGTGCGGTAGACCGTGGCGAGCGACAGGCTGTCATCCAGCTTTCGCGCCCGGCGGTGCAGTTCAAGCGCGTCCGGATGATCCGCCGCCTGCGACAGAACGCGAAGCAGCGCCTCCCGCTGGCGGGTCACACGGACCCCGCCTTCGCGAAGCGCCTGGGTCATGCGGGTGGTCGGATCGGAACTCATGGGCGCATGCTAACAGAGCGTGGCATCGGGGCAAGTGCGGGGCGGAGGCGATGGTGATCGCAAGCCTTGCAGTGTCGCCGCCGCCGCAACCGCCGCCTGGCCAAGCGACAGGCCGCCATCATTGGCCGGAACGCGGGAATGCAGCAGGACATCAAATCCATCGCCGCTCAGCCGGTGGTGCAGGCCCTCCCGCAGGATGCGGTTCTGCAGCACACCGCCCGAAAGGGCGATCCTGCCGACACCGGCCCCGGCGGCGATTCCGGCGGCTGTGTCCGCAAGTGCGGCGACCAGCCCCAGATGGAACCGTGCCGCGATCACCCCCGGCGGAACCGACGCTGTCAGATCCGACAGCAGCGCCTGCCAGAGCGGCCCCCAGGAGAGAACCCCGTTCTCGACCGTGACGGGATAGGCCTCCGCCCGCCGAAGATGCGGCAGTGCCAGGGCCTCAAGCTCCATCGCGACCTGGCCTTCATAGCTCTGCGCGTCAAAGGAAAGGCCGATCGCAGCCCCGACCGCATCGAAAAGCCTCCCGGCAGAGGTGGACAGGGGCGCATTCACCCCACGCTCGATCATGTGCAGAAGCGTCCCGACCGGCTTTGCCGACAGGCGCGCCGCAAGTTCCGTTCCCGCAATATGGTGCCGCCAGTCCGCACCGAAAGCCGCGCGCAGATGGGCGACGGCATTCCGCCAGGGCTGGCGCATCGCCTGCGCGCCCCCGGGCAGCGCCACGGGAAGAAAATGCGCCGCCCGCCGCGCGGCCTCATATCCGCCGACAAGAATCTCGCCGCCCCAGAGCGCCCCGTCCGTGCCAAGGCCAAGCCCGTCCAGAATGATGCCGACCGCCTGCTCCTCGCCCGGGGCGAGGCCGTTCTCTGCCAGACAACTGCCGAGATGGGCATGGTGGTGCGGCACCTCGATCAGACGCGCGCCGGTCTCGGCGGCAAGCGCCCTGCCGAGGATACCCGACGGATAATCAGGATGCAGATCGACGGCGATGACGTCGGGGGTGAACTGGAAGAGATCGCGGTAAAGGTCCAGCGTCGCGCGGTAGGCGGCACGGCTGGCTGCGGAATGAAGGTCTCCCATATGCTGCGACGGGATGGCGAGCCCCCCGCGCAGCAGGCAAAACGTGGCCCTTACAACGCGCCACCCATGGCAAGGACGGCGGGCGTGTCGCCGAAGGGAAGG
>JAAURK010000293.1 GCA_012032275.1 Tabrizicola sp. | reverse complement strand
CGCAATCCGCGCGGCCAGCACATCGCGCTTTGCCTCTGTCTGCGCCACCATCAGCCCACCTCGGCCAGCAGATCGGCATAGCCGTTGTTCTCGACCTCAAGCGCCAATTCCGGCCCGCCCGAACGGACGATCCGGCCCGCCGCCATGATATGCACGACATCCGGTCTGATATGGTCGAGCAGGCGCTGATAATGCGTGATCACCAGAAAGGCGCGCCCCGCATCGCGCAACGCATTCACCCCGTCCGCGACCAGTTTCATCGCATCGACATCAAGGCCGGAGTCGGTTTCGTCCAGGATGCACATCTTCGGCTCCAGCATCGCCACCTGCAGGATTTCGTTGCGTTTTTTCTCGCCGCCCGAAAAGCCCACATTGACCGGCCGCTTCAGCATGTCGGCGTCGATCTTCAACGCCTTCGCCTTTTCCCGCACCAGTTTCAGAAACTCGCCCGCGCTCAATTCCTCCTGCCCGCGCGCCTTGCGCTGCGCATTCGCGGCGGTGCGCAGGAAGGTCATGTTGCCGACGCCCGGGATCTCGACCGGATACTGAAACGCCAGGAAAAGCCCGGCAGCCGCGCGTTCTTCGGGCTCCATCTCCAGCAGTTCCCGGCCTTCGAGCATGGCAGAGCCGTCGGTAACCTGATAGCCGTCCCGTCCGGCCAGAACGTAAGACAAGGTGGATTTGCCCGATCCGTTCGGCCCCATGATCGCATGCACCTCTCCCGCGCCGACGGAAAGCTCGACGCCACGAAGGATCGTCTTGTCCTCCTCGGCCAGGTTCACATGCAGGTTCTTGATCTTCAGCATCTTCACTTCCTCGTTCAAGCAGCGCCACCGCATCGGCGCGCCGCGGATTTCCGTCGCGATCAAGCCTGATCAGGCCGGGTCCACAAACCAGCCGATCACCTCGGTCAGCAGTTCGGGCGGGATCGGTTTCGGCTCAAGCTCGAAACGCGCCATCCTTCCCGCCGCGGGTTGACGTTCTGCCAGCTTCTCGACCGCGTGATATTCGGGGCGGTCGACATAATCGTCAAAAAGCACGGTCACCGGCCGGGTGATCCGCATCAGGGTGGCCGCCAGACAGGCCTTGCGAAAACGCCCGTCGATCAGGACAAGGTCGGGATGCGGAAAATCCGGCCAATCCCAGACCGCCAGGGCATAGCGGTGAAACAGCTTTGTCGTCTTGCGTGACGCGGGCTTGCCCCAGGCGCCTGTCGGGCCGATATCGGCGTGAAGGACCGTCGCGGGCGCCCCGAAATCGATCAGATGCGAGGCGAGCCGTTCGGCCCAGTCCTTGTCGCTCTCGACCGACACGATGCGCTTTCCCAGCTGTGCCGCAAGCACGGTGGAGCCGCCGCTGCCATATTCCAGGATGGTTTCCGCCGCCTCGTACCGGGCGCGCACATATCTGGCGACCGGCCGGGGGAAGGTCAGCCGGAATTCGGGCCGTGCCGTTTCTGGCGGCGGTTCGGCAGGCTCGGGCGGTGCCATCTGCGCGGCGACCAATCGTTGCGATTCCTCCGAAGCCGTCTGAACCGCCGGAATGTCAGTGAGTCGTTTCATCTCGTCAGCCACCTGTCCGGACCAGAATGCGATGGTACTGTCTTGCGTTTCATTGCGGTCGAATTTCTTGAAATACTGGTCGGTGTGGCGGGTATTCGTTGCCTGCGCCCTTGTCCATGCCGCGCCGCGGCCCCGGCGTTTCTTCAGCTCGAAAAACTCCGGCGTGCGGACGGAATAGTGATTGATCTGCGCCAGCGCCCAACCGAATTCCTGCGGCGTCACCATGTTCGTCCGCGCCGTGAGATTGGTGCCCGCAAGCCAGTTCTGCGTCCACTTCACATCCGCACGCAGCGGCTTGCCATTGCCAGCCAGAAAGTCCTCGGCCGCAAGCCGGTGACCGGCCGCGAGGATCGGGCGGTCGATGGCATTGGGGGCAAACCCCTGAATAAAAGTGCTTTTCCTGAAAAACGTCTTGGTTTCCCGGTTCGCGGCAAGGCGCGGGCCCGACGCGCCCGCGAAGGTGGCGTCGACAAAGCGGCCGGGAAAGCGTTCATGCCCGCTGGTTCCGAAAAGCCGCCAGTTGAGGTGAAGACCCTGTGCCTCGCCAAGCGCAAGGATCAGATCGTCAACCGTCCGCCTGCCGGTATGGATATTGAGAAATTCATCGGCGTCGAGCCAGAGATACCAATCCCCCTCGTCATAGCCGATCGCCGTTTCGAACGCCTGAACCGCTGCCATCTGCGCCGACTGGTCCCGTTTCGGGCTGACCTGCAGATGCTCGATCTCTCCCGCGTCGGCCAGGGCCGCCAGAAGCTCTTCCGTGCCATCGGTCGAGTCGTTGGAGCAGATGATGATCCGCTCAAAGCCGATGCGCTTGTGATAGGCGATCCACTCCAGTAGGAACGGTGCCTCGTTCTTCACCGCCGACACCAGAACCCTGCGCCCCGTCACGCGCGCCGGTCTATGGCTGGCCGTGGCCGCGTGGGTCAGCGTCATTGCCGCATCCACCGCCTTGGCCTAACCGACCGAGCCTTCAAGGCTGATCGCCACCAGGCTTTGAGCTTCCATTGCGAATTCCATTGGCAGGGCCTGAAGCACCTCCTTGCAAAAGCCGTTCACAACCAGGGCGACGGCTTCTTCCTCGTCCATCCCGCGGCTGCGGCAATAGAAAAGCTGATCCTCATCCACCTTCGACGTGGTCGCCTCATGCTCCACGCGGCTCGAATTGTTCTTGACCTCGATATAGGGGACGGTATGGGCGCCGCATCTGTCGCCGATCAGCAGACTGTCGCACTGCGTATAGTTGCGGCTGTCGGTCGCCTTGGGGTGCATGCTGACGAGCCCCCGATAGGTGTTCTGCGCCCGTCCCGCGCTGATGCCCTTCGACACGATCCGCGACTTGGTGCGCTTGCCGAGATGGACCATCTTTGTCCCGGTGTCGGCCTGCTGCGCGTTGTTCGCGATGGCGATCGAGTAGAACTCACCCTGGCTGTCATCCCCCCGCAGGATGCAGGAGGGGTATTTCCAGGTGATCGCCGACCCGGTTTCCACTTGCGTCCACATCACCTTGGCCCGGTCGCCCCGGCAATCGGCGCGCTTCGTCACGAAGTTGTAGATGCCGCCCCGGCCCTCCTCGTCGCCCGGATACCAGTTCTGCACCGTGGAATACTTCACCTCCGCATCCTTCAGGATGACGATTTCCACCACCGCGGCGTGAAGCTGATGGGTATCCCGCTTCGGCGCGGTGCAGCCTTCGAGGTAGCTGACATACGCGCCTTCATCGGCGATGATCAGCGTGCGTTCGAACTGGCCGGTATTTTCCGCGTTGATGCGGAAATAGGTCGAAAGCTCCATCGGACAGCGCACACCCGGCGGGATATAGACGAAGGAGCCATCCGAATAGACCGCCGAATTCAGCGTTGCGAAGAAATTGTCCGATTGCGGCACGACCGAACCGAGGTATTTCCGCACCAGTTCCGGGTGTTCACGCACCGCTTCCGAGATCGAACAGAAGATGACCCCGGCCTTGGCCAGTTCCGCCTTGAATGTGGTGCCGACCGAGACGCTGTCGAACACGGCATCCACGGCCACCTTGCGCGGTTCGTCAGAACCCTCAACACCGGCCAGAAGCATCTGTTCTTTCAGAGGAATCCCAAGCTTCGCATAGGTCGCGAGCAGCTTCGGATCAACCTCGTCCAGCGACTTCGGCTTGACCGCCATGCTTTTCGGCTTGGCGTAGTAATACTGGTCCTGATAGTCGATCTCGGGATACTGGATCATCGCCCATTTCGGCTCTTCCATCTGCAGCCAGCGGCGATAGGCCGAAAGCCGCCAGTCCAGCATCCACTCCGGCTCTCCGTTCTTCTCGCTGATCAGGCGGACGATGTCTTCCGAAAGCCCTTTCGGCGCGAAATCCATCTCGATTTCGGTTTCCCAGCCGTATTTGTACTTTCCGGCCATCGCCTGGACGGTCTCGATCGTCTCGCGATCCACCCCTTCACGAATATCGGCGTCCAGAACGGCGGCCTTCATCAGCGTCACTCCTTGGTCATGCGGCCCGCGACCGGGCTTTGGCATAGGCAGCGGTCCAGACATCGGCGAACCGCAGAACATCATCTTCCGTCGCATCGGGCCCGATCGACAACCGGATCGCCTGACCGGAAAGCCTGGCATCATAGCCCATCGCCGCCAGCACACGGCTTGACCGGACCTTGCCGCTGGAACAGGCAGAACCCGCAGAAACCGCGAATCCCGCAAGATCCATCGCCATCACCTGCGTCTCGCCTTTCCAGCCCGGCGCGATCAGGCACAGCGTGTTCGGCAACCGCGCGAGCCCATTCCCGACAGAAATAGTCTCATTTTCGCGCCCGGACAATGCCTGTTCTAGAATATTTCTAACTTGCGCAACGCGATCCCAGACCCCATCCGCAAGATCGCGGGCCGCCGCCGTGGCCGCAGCTCCCATCCCGGCGATGCCGATCAGATTTTCCGTCCCGGCCCTGCGGCCCATCTCTTGCCCGCCGCCTGACAGAAAGGGGCCGATTTCCACGCCGTCGCGCAGGATCAGCGCGCCCACGCCCTTCGGGCCGCCGAACTTGTGTGCGGACAGGATCGCCATGTCCGCCCCGCTCCAGGCAAAGGAAAACGGCAGCTTCCCCACGGCCTGCACGATGTCCAGCATCAGCAAATCCGCCCAGGCGCCATCGAATAGCCTTTTGCCGTCAATGGGTTCCGGCGGATCTGTGATGATCCCGGTTTCATTATTCGCATAACCCCAGGCCAGGACATGCCCCTCGGGCGCCCTGCCCCCTCTGCGCGAATGGGTCCAGAGACAGTCATGCGCCGTCGGGTCCACCAGAATGTCCCGCCCCTCCGGCACGCGCGAGAGAACGGCCGCCGCCTCGGTTGCGCCGCTGGTGAAGATCACCTCCG
>JAAURK010000292.1 GCA_012032275.1 Tabrizicola sp. | reverse complement strand
GCTGGCGTCCCGCGCCCCGGTGCCCGGCCCCTCGGCGTGCCGGGACAGCCTGCTGCGGCGGATGCCCCTGGCCCGCCCTGAGGCGGCGATCCATGGCGATGTACATGCAGGCAATCTCCTGCGCCTCGGCGACGGACGGCTTGCCCTGATCGACTGGGAGGAAGCGCGTCTCGGTCCGGTGGCGCAGGATCTGGGCTATGGACCGGGCGCCGAGGCGCGGGCATCGCATGCGGCGGCGGAGGTATCGGCCTGCTGGCGTGCCGAACCCGGACGGGCACGCGCAATGGCGCGGCGGCTGCGGATGATCGGCATGTAAGTTGATCGTCCGACAGGCCCCCGCCCCGCGCCTCACCGGCAAAAGCGGGGCCGTGGCCGCACATGGGAGGTGCGCTCCCCAACCGCTCGATTGTCAACCGGCCTCTCTTCCGCGGTCTTTCCCGAAGGAACGGCAATAGTCCGTGCGGCCTCTGAACCTCTCGGAAGAAACCACCACCTCGCCCTCGGATTCCAGCCCTCGGTCCGTGCGTTTATGATCGCCCGGATCGTCGCATGATCGCCGTCGCGGCCCTCGGACCGGCTGGACCTAGATCGCACGGTAATCTGGCCCTACGATGGCGTTGGCAGCGACCCTAGGGTCCGGCCGATCAACAGGGAGATCCGCCATGAAGATGACCACCGAGGAAGCCTTCGTCAAAACCCTGCAGCGGCATGGCATCGAACATGCGTTCGGCATCATCGGCTCTGCCTTCATGCCGATCTCGGATCTCTTTCCGAAAGCCGGCATCACCTTCTGGGACTGCGCGCATGAAGGGTCGGGCGGGATGATGGCGGACGGCTTTACCCGCGCCTCCGGCAGGATGAGCATGATGATCGCCCAGAACGGGCCGGGCATCACCAATTTCGTCACCGCCGTCAAGACGGCCTACTGGAACCACACGCCCCTGCTTTTGGTGACGCCGCAAGCCGCGAACAAGACCATCGGCATGGGCGGTTTTCAGGAAGTAGAGCAGATGGCGCTCTTTGCCGATATGGTGGCCTACCAGGAGGAGGTGCGCGATCCCAGCCGCGTGGCCGAGGTGCTGAACCGGGTGATCACCAATGCCCGGCGGGCAAGCGCTCCCGCCCAGATCAACATGCCACGCGATTACTGGACCCAGGTGATCGATATCGACCTGCCGGAGATCGTGGAGTTCGAGCGGCCGTCAGGCGGCGAGGCGGCGATCCGGGCGGCGGCGGAGCTTTTGTCGGCGGCGAAATTCCCGGTGATCCTGAACGGCGCGGGCGTGGTGATCAGCGGCGCCATTCCGGCCTCGATGCGGCTTGCCGAGCGGCTGGATGCGCCGGTCTGCGTGGGATACCAGCACAACGACGCCTTTCCCGGCAGCCATCCGCTTTTTGCGGGCCCCTTGGGATATAACGGGTCGAAGGCGGCGATGGAGTTGATTTCTGGCGCCGATGTGGTACTCTGCCTCGGTACCCGGCTTAACCCGTTCTCAACGCTCCCGGGATACGCGCTGGACTATTGGCCAAGAGAGGCCAAGATCATCCAAGTCGATATCAACCCGGATCGTATCGGGCTGACGAAAAAGGTGACGGTAGGCATTGTCGGCGACGCGAAAAAGGTCGCCGAGGCGGTTTTGGCGCGATTGGCCTCTACCGCAGGCAACCATGCGCGGGCCGAACGCAAGGCGAAGATCGCGCAGGTAAAATCGGCCTGGGCACAGGCCTTGTCGTCGATGGACCATGAAGACGACGATCCGGGAACCAGCTGGAACAGCCGGGCGCGGGCCGCGAAGCCGGAGTGGATGAGCCCCCGCATGGCATGGCGGGCGATTCAAGCCGCCCTCCCGCGCGAGGCGATCATCTCATCCGATATCGGCAACAACTGCGCCATCGGGAATGCCTATCCGACGTTTGAAGAGGGGCGGAAGTATCTCGCTCCGGGGCTGTTCGGCCCGTGCGGCTATGGCTTGCCAAGCATTGTCGGCGCCAAGATCGCTTGCCCGGATGTGCCAGTGGTGGGCTTTGCCGGGGACGGCGCCTTCGGGATTGCGGTGACGGAGCTGACGGCGATCGGGCGGCCGGAGTGGCCCGCGATCACCATGGTTGTCTTCCGCAATTACCAATGGGGCGCGGAGAAGCGCAATTCGACGCTGTGGTACGACGACAATTTTGTCGGCACCGAGCTTGACGAAGGCGTAAGCTATGCGGGCATTGCCAGGGCGTGCGGGCTGCAGGGCGTGCAGGCCCGCACGATGGACGAGCTGCGCGAGGCCCTGACCCGGGCGATTTCCGATCAGATGGCGGGCAAGACCACGCTGATCGAGGCGATGATCAACCAGGAACTGGGTGAGCCCTTCCGCCGCGACGCCATGAAAAAGCCGGTCGCGGTGGCCGGGATATCGAAGGCGGACATGCGGCGCCAGGTGGCGGGGTGACCGCACCGGGAAACTCTCGGCACTACAGTCCCCGGGGCACCGGTCATGCCATTTGACCTAGGCCTTGGCGGCGCGATGTGGATGGCGGTGGCGATCCTCGTTGCGGCCGTTGTGCGGGGCTATTCGGGATTTGGCTATTCGGCGATGGTGATCACCGCCTCCGGGCTGGTGACGAACCCGCTCAATTTCGTGGCGGTTGTGGTGCTGCTTGAATTCGCGATGTCGGTGCAGGCCTGGAAGGGGGCTTCGGCATCGGTCGACTGGCGGCGTGTGGGCTATCTGGTCGCGGGCGCGGTGGTGGGCCTGCCGATCGGGCTTTGGGTGTTGACGGCGATTTCCGAGGATGCGGCGCGCGCATCGATCGCGGGCTTTGTGCTGGTGATGTGCGCGATTTTGCTTGCGGGCTGGCGGATCGGGCGCGAGGTGACGGGGCCCGCGAACCTTGCCATGGGTGTTGCCTCGGGCATCGCCAATGCGCCGGGCATGGCGGGGCTGCCGGTGGTGGCCTTCTTCGCCGCGCAGCCGATGGCACCAGCGGTCTTTCGCGCCACGCTGATCGCCTATTTCCCGATCCTCGATCTGTATTCAGGGCCGGTCTACTGGTATTATGGTCTGGTCAGCTGGGACACGCTCTGGGCGTCGCTGATCGCGCTGCCGCTGACGGTGACGGGCAACTGGATCGGCGGGCGGCATTTCTTTGGCGCGGCACCGCAGGACTTCCGCCGCTTTGCCATCGTGCTGCTGGGCGCGCTGGCAGCGCTGGCACTGGGCAAGGCGCTTTTGTGATGCTGCTTGTGATCAACGCCGGGTCATCGTCGGTGAAGCTGGCCGTCTTTGATCCAGCCCTGGCGGAAGTGGCGCGGGCGCAGGTGTCGGGGATTGCCCCGGGCGGGCATGCGGCGGCATTGGCAGAAGGGCTGGCCGAGGCCGGGGTCGCGCCGGGTGATCTGACGGCAGTGGCGCATCGGGTGGTGCATGGCGGGGCATCGCTGGTTGCGCCCTGCCGGATCGACGGACCGGTCCTTGCGGCGATAGAGGCCTGCGTGCCGCTGGCGCCGCTGCACAATCCGGCGAACCTCACGGGCATCCGCGCCATGGCGGCGCTGGCGCCGGGTCTGGCGCAATTCGCAAGTTTCGACACCGCGTTTCATGCCACCAACCCGGAGGTGGCGGTGAGCTATGCCCTGCCGCCGGCAGAACGGCAGCGGGGCTTGCGGCGCTATGGCTTTCACGGGCTGAGCTATGCGGCGCTGGTGCGGCTTTTGTCGGCGCGGGGGAAGGTGCCGCGGCGGCTGCTGGCCTGCCATCTGGGCAATGGCGCGTCGCTTTGCGCCATTCTGGACGGCCGGTCCGCCGCCACCACGATGGGATATTCGCCGCTGGACGGCTTGACGATGGGAACACGAGCGGGGAGCATGGACGGCAACGCCGTTCTGCACCTTGCAGCGGTGCACGGGATCGAGGGCGCGGCGCGGATCCTGAACCGGGAAAGCGGGCTGCTGGCGCTGGGGGGCAGCAACGACATGCGCATGCTTCATGCGGCGGGCACGGCGGAGGCGGATTTCGCGCTGGACCACTTTCGCTATTGGGCGGTACGGCATGCCGGGTCGATGATCGCGGCCATGGGCGGGCTGGATGCGGTGGTCTTCACCGGAGGTATCGGCGAGAATGATGCGGTGATGCGGGCGGATATCCTTGACGGGCTGCATTGGGCGGGCGCCCAATATGACGCAGGGGCCAATCGCGCGAATGCATTCTCAATTCACGATCCGTCGTCTAGGGTCGAGGTGCTGATCGTGCCGGCCGGGGAAGAGCGCCAGATCGCGGCCGAGGCGCAGGCGGTGATGGCAGGAGAGTGACAGGCATGACGCATCAGCCAAGACTGAACACCTCGCCCGCCGTTTCCGACGAGGTCAGGAAGACAACCTGCTACATGTGCGCCTGCCGCTGCGGCATCAATGTGCATCTGAAATCCGGGAAAGTCTCGTATATTGAGGGCAACCGGGATCATCCGATCAACAAGGGCGTGCTCTGCGCCAAGGGGGCGGCGGGGATCATGCAGGTCACCGCGCCCTCGCGCCTGCGTGCGCCGCTGCGGCGCGTCGCGATGTTCGAAGAGATAGATCCCCTGCCAGGTTCCGAGCGCGAGCCGACCATCCGCCACGGGAATAGACAGCGAGACCGGCAGAAGCGCCGCCTTGATGTGCGCCGGCATGTCGTCCGGTCCTTCGGCGCGGTGGATCACCCAACGCATCGAGGGATCATCCGAGGGCGGAACGAGGCGGCGGAAGAACTCATTGAGATCGCGAAGGCCACGGCGCCGTATGGCGGCGTCTACATCTCGCACATGCGATCGGAAGCCGACCAGTATCTCGAAGCGATCGACGAACTGCTGCGGATCGGTCGCGAAGGGGGCGTCGCGACGGAGATCTACCACTTGAAGGCTGGCGGCGTGCGCAACTGGCCCAAAGCAGCGCAAGCCGTGGCCAAGATCGACTCGGCACGCCGCGCCGGGCAG
>JAAURK010000291.1 GCA_012032275.1 Tabrizicola sp. | reverse complement strand
GATCCGCGCTTCGGTCAGCACCCTGTCCTGCGCGATGCGGGCCTTTTCGATGGCCTCTTTCGCGGCGATCTCGGCGGCATCGGTATCGCGCGCGGTCTGGATGCGGGTTTCGGTCAGCACCTTCTCTTGCGTGATCCGCGCCTTTTCGATGGTCTGGCGGGTGGCAATCTCGGCCTCGTCGATCACGCGACCACGCTCGATCTCCTGCTGGCGGATACGGCGTTCCGAGGCGATGCGGGCTTCGGCGATCTGCTCTTCATTGGCGATGCGCGCGGTCTCGATCGCCTCGCGGTTGATGAGGCTCGCCTGCTCGGCCTCGCGCTCGCGTTCCGACCGTTCGCGCACCAGTTCGGCGCGCTGCTGGGCACGGCGAAACTCGATCTCGCGCTCCTGCTCCAGCCGCGCGTTCTCGCTGTCGCGCTCGATGTTCAGCGACAGTTTCTCGGCTTCGAGGTTGCGCTCGCGGATCTGGATCATCGTGTCCTGCTCGATATCGTTGCGCAGCTTGCGCCGCGCCTCGATCGCTTCGATCACGCTGGTCAAGCCCTCCGCGTCAAAGCGGTTCGACGGGTTGAAATATTCGATATCGGTCTGGTCGATGTCGAGGATCGCCACCGATTCCAGCTCCAGCCCGTTCTTGTCGAGCCCCTCTTGCGCCGTGGCGATCACCCGGCGGACATATTCACCGCGCTGTTCGTGCAGATCCTCCATCGTCATCTCGGCGGCAACGGTCCGCAAGGCCGACACGAACTTGCCCGACAGAAGCTGATGAATCCGCTCCGGTTCCAGCGTGCGGCGGCCAAGGGTGGCGGCGGCCACGGCCACGGCCGACCGGTTCTGGCCGACGCGCACATAAAAGGTCGCGTCCACGTCGATCCGCATCCGGTCCTTGGTGATGAGCGCGGTGTCACGGGCGCGCTGCACGCTCAGATCCATCGTGTTCATGTTGACGGGGGTGATGTCGTGAATGATCGGCCAGACGAAGGCGCCGCCGTCGATCACCACCTTTTCGCCCAGAAAGCCGGTGCGGACGAAGGCGATCTCCTTGGTGGACCGGCGGTAAAGCCAGTTCATCACCCAGTAGAGGATGAAAATGACGATCACCGCCATGATCAGCCACAGGATCAACTGCCCAATGAGTTCGCCGGTCATCACATGTTCCTCCCGCAAGGGTCGTTCGTCTTGGCCTCAGCGGCCGATCTTCTTGAATTTGCGCGTCTGTTCGGTCAGGGCCACTTCGGTCGGCAGCCGTTCCATTGACGACGCGCCGTAAAAGCCGTGGCAGTGCCGGGTGTTCTTCAGGACGAATTCGGCATCCTCGGGCATTGCCACGGGCCCGCCATGCACCAGCACCAGAATATCGGGGTTCACCGCCAGCGCGGCCTTGGCCCAGGCATCGGTCAGCGCGGGTGCATCGGCCAGTTTCACCGCCGTATCGGCACCGATGGACCCGCCGGTCGTCAGCCCCAGATGCACGACGATGATATCGGCACCGGCCTTCGCCATCGCGGCGGCATCGGCTTCGGAAAAGACGTAAGGCGTGGTCAGAAGGCCCTTGTTCGCCGCCATCGCGATCATGTCGACCTCAAGGCTGTAGGACATGCCGGTCTCTTCCAGATTGGCCCGGAAATTGCCGTCGATCAGGCCGACGGTGGGAAAGTTCTGCACGCCGGAAAAGCCGGTGGCCTTGACCTGATCGAGGAACTTGTCCATCAGCCGGAACGGATCAGAGGCGCAGACCCCGGCCAGCACCGGCGTATGCTTGACCACCGGCAGCACCTCTCCGGCCATCTCCATCACCACGGCATTGGCATCGCCGTAGGGCATGAGCCCCGCCAGCGAGCCGCGCCCGGCCATGCGGTAGCGGCCGGAATTGTAGATCACGATCAGGTCAATCCCGCCCGCCTCCTCGCATTTCGCGGAAAGTCCCGTGCCCGCACCGCCGCCGATGATCGGCTCTCCGCGGTCGCGCATGCCGCGGAATTTCTGCATCAGGGTGTCGCGGTCATGCATGTCAGGCTCTCTTGGCTGAGGTCGGTCGGGCGTGGAACGACCGGAAGGTCTTGACCACAAGGGCCGCGAATTCCGGATCGTTGATGTGCTGGGGCACGCGGACAAGCTGGCGGTTCGCGGTCTGGCGGACGGTCGCCTCCAGCGCCGCGAAGAGCGCCTTGTCGGCGGCGGGATCCCAGAAGGGCTTGCCCGGCGCGTCCAGCGCCGAAACCCCGCCCTCGGGCAGGAAGAACCGCACCACGCCGTTCATCCGGTTCAGCTTTTCCCCGATGAACCGCCCCATCGCGGCATTCTCTTCCGCCGTGGTGCGCATCAGGGTGATCTGCGGATTATGTTCGTAGAAAAGCCGCCCACGGTACTTTTCCGGCACCGTCGAGGGCGCGTTGAAATTCACCATGTCAAGCGCGCCGCACGCCCCGATATAGGGCGCGCGGCTGTCGATCATCGCGTCGAACCGGGTCTCGTCCGCGGCAAAGACACCGCCTGCCAGCATGTCGCAGACCTCGGTCGTGGTCAGGTCGACCACACCGGTCAGCATGCCCGAGGACAGAAGCTTTTCCATCGCCCGCCCGCCCGTGCCGGTGGCGTGAAAGACGAGGCAATCGTAGTCATCCTCCAGCGCCGCGGTGACCATCTGCACACAGGGCGTCGTCACCCCGAACATGGTCAGGCCGATCGCCGGACGGTCCGCTTCGGCCTTCACCACCTGGCGCGCCTTTGCCATCGCTGCCAGCGCATGGGCGGCGTTCGACAGCACCTCGCGGGTGATCGAGTTGATGCCCTGCACATCGGCGACCGAGGGCATCATGGTGATGTCCGACGCGCCGATGTATTGCGCGGTATTGCCCGAGGCGACGGTGGAGACGATCAGCTTCGGCACCCCGACCGGCGGCACCCGGAAGGCCGGGGCCACCAGCGCCGTTCCGCCCGACCCGCCCGCACCGATCAGCCCGGCGATATCGGTCCGCGCCATCATCCAGCGCTCGAACGCCAGGGTCATCCCCGCCACGGCCGTGCCGCGATCGCCGGTGAAGACGCCCGCCGATCCGCGCGGATGAAAGCCCGCTACGGCATGCGGCGGCACTTCCGCCCCCGACGGCTTGCCCGAGGTCGACAGATCGACCATCGCCACCCGAAGGCCATGGCCCTTGATGATGTCGCGCAGGAACCGCAGTTCCTCGCCCTTGGTGTCCAGCGTTCCGCAGACATAGACCGTCCCGGATCGGCCCTGATCGGGGCGTTGCAGGGTGGGGGCCGGGGCTTCGACAGCGGTCACGGTCCGCGCCGCCTGTTCGATCATCCGCACGGGAACCGGCGGTGACCAGCGGGTCGGCAGCTTCGGGTTCGACAGGTAGACCCGCCGCGCCTTTGGCGCCTCGCGGTCGGCAACCGCCCGAGCCTCGGCCTCGTCCGGGGTCTCGTCATGGGCGTGGCGGCCAACGCCAAGCAGGGCCTGCTGCAGATCGCGGTCTGCGGCCAGAAGCCCCGCATCCATGACCCGGTTGATCTTGCCATTGACCATGATGGCCACCTGCTCGGCCACCGAACAGGCCACCCCGATGTTCTGCTCGATCACCAGAACATCGACCTCCCCCTCCTGACCCAGCCGGACCAGCATCTCGGCCACCTGGTTGACGATGACGGGCGCCAGCCCCTCGGTCGGCTCGTCCATCACCAGAAGCTTCGGGTTGAGGAGAAGCGCCCGCCCGATGGCCAGCATCTGCTGCTCGCCGCCCGAAAGCTGGCCGCCGCCGTTCGACTTCCGCTCGGCCAGGCGGGGAAAGACGGAATAGATGCGCTCGGGGGTCCAGGCGCCGCTCTTCGTCGCCACGAGCCGCAGATGTTCGTCCACCGTCAGCGATTTCCACAACCGGCGGCCCTGCGGCACATAGCCGATGCCAAGCCGGGCGATTTCGGCCGAACTCATCCCGGCAAGACTGTGCCCGGCGAAGGAGATCGAGCCTGACCGCACCGGCACCAGCCCCATGATCGCCTTGCAAAGCGTGGTCTTGCCCATGCCGTTGCGCCCGACGACCGACAGCACGCCATGCCCCAGCGTCAGATTGACGCCCTGCAGGGCATGGCTCTGGCCGTAGTAGACATTGAGGTCGCGCACATCGAGAGTTGCCGCCCCGCCGCGCTTTCCGGTCAGGGGCCTATTCATGTCCGCCTCCCAGATAGAGCGCCTGCACTTCGGGGTCATCCTCGATCTCGGCGGGCTTGCCTTCCTTGAAGATGCGCCCGTTGTGCATCATCGTGACCCGGTCACTGACGCGCAGCGCCACATCCATGTCATGCTCGATGATGATATAGCCGACATGCCCCGGTAGGCCGGTCAGGATCGTCACCAGCTCCGCCCGTTCGGTGGGCGAAAGGCCAGCCGCCGGTTCGTCGAAAAGGATGAAGCGCGGCGCGCCCGACAGGGCCATCGCGATCTCCAGCTGCCGCTGCTGACCATAGCTCAGTTCGCTGACCATCGTGTTGCGCACCTCTTGCAGATGCACCGTTCCGACCAGCTCCTCCGCCGTCTGCATCAGCGCATCAGACGCCCGTGGCCGGATGAACGAGAACCGCCCGCGCGACACGCCCCGGCAGGCAAGATAGACATTGTCGAGCACACTGAGCCCGCCGAACAGAAGCGAGATCTGATAGGTCCGCCGCAGCCCCCGGCGGATGCGCTCTTGCGCGGGGAAGGCCGTGACATCCTCGCCAAAGAACCTGATCGACCCGGCACTTGGCAGGAAATCCCCGGTGATGCAGTTGAAAAGCGTGGTCTTGCCCGCGCCGTTCGAGCCCAGAACCGCCCGCCTTTCGCCTGGTGCGACGGTCATGTTGATGTCGCCCAGCGCCTCCAGCGCGCCGAACCGTTTGGAGATGCCGCGCAGTTCCAGCGCCAGTCCCTGCGCCGTGCCGCGTTCCGCCAAAGGTGCGGCGCGCGCGATCATCGGTCGCCCTCCCGCGGG
>JAAURK010000290.1 GCA_012032275.1 Tabrizicola sp. | reverse complement strand
GCCGCGCGGCGATCCGGGCGTTTGCTCTGCTCCGGGTCGCCCGGCTGCACGAGGCCATGGCGGGCGTCAGAAGCACCGGCAGATGGGCCTCGACCAGATCGGAGCCAAGCGCCTTGTGCGCCACCGGCAGCCCGAAGAACCCCGCGAAGCCAAGGGTCGCCACGCGCGGGCTTTGCGCTTCGAGGGCGCGGCGGAATATCTCGGAGCGGACATCGATGCAGAACGCGGCCTGAAGCGCGGGCCGCTCTGCCAGAGGCGGCGCGCCGACAAGTGCGGCGGCGAAACGGCGCTGGTGGGCCTGTTCCGCGGCGTCCTGAAGGATCGCGTCGATCACCTGATCGGGTGACGGGGTCAGGGGCTGTTCATGGGCGGCGACGGTTTCCGACCATCCCGCCTCCACCCTTGGCACATGACCGAGAAGCGCCTCTTCCCAGACCAGCCGGATCGCCAGCAGGTCGGTCAGGGTGCTGTCCTCACCGCCGTGAAGTTCGGCCTCCCAAAGAAGCCAGCGGGCATGTTGCGCCCAGCCGCCGAGGTCGGTCAGAAGGCGATGGAAGGCGGTTTCGGCCGCCGCATCGGTGATGCAAAGCCGGTGGGCCGCGCGCAGGATGGCGCGTTCTGCGGTGTCGGGGGCTGCGGCGACATGGGCGCAAAAGCCGGTGAGGCCCGCGATTTCCGGGGTAAGGTCATGGCTCGCCCAGGCACGCCAGGCGGTATAGGCGCCGTCTCCCGGGGCGGGCGACCAGAGGGCCTGGCCCCGGTCGAACCGGCCCGCCGCCCAAAGGCCCACGGTCCGCGCGATAACCGAGGGCCAGTCGGTTTCGGTTGCCGCCAGGGCGAGATCGGCCACCGTCGGAAGCGGCCGGGGCACCGGGCCGTCGCCGCCAAGCCGCGCCTTGAAATGCGCCCGATCGACGGGCTTCAGCGGCGAGGGACTGGCGTCAAGGGCGGCGGCGAGATCTTCCTCGGTGATCCTGCCGCTGGCGATCTCGGCGCGGTACTCAGCCCGCGGCCGTGTCAGCCGCACTCCCGCGACCCGCGCCAGCCTTGCCGATGCCATGGCCAGATCTTCGCCCGACTGGCCGAGAAACGGGTTGACCGCAACCGTCGCCTCGAACGGCGGGGCAGGCGGAATGGCCCGGGCGGCGGCTTCGGCGGCCTTCAGAATGGCCGAGACCCGGTCGGGCGCGATCTGCATGGCTTTGAGAAACACGGGGGGGGGCTCCTTCGGATCAGTCGGATTTCGCAGCCCGAAATCCCCCGAGAAGGCGGTCGAGCAGCGCGTTGAGGTAAAGGCCATTCGCCAGGTGCACCCGCAGGCCTGCGGTTGCCGGATGATGGGCCCAAAGGGGGAAAAGCGCCTGGGCAAAGGCCACAAGGCCGAACGAGATCACCGCAAGGACGATCAGCGCCCATTCAAGCGGCCCGGCCGCGGGCGTGGCAGGCAGATGCGGGCCCCAAAGCGCATCGGCGCCCAGCTGAAAGGTGAAATAGGCCAGCGCGGCACCAAGCGACGCCAGCGCGGTGCGGCGCGTCAGGGCTGCCGGTGCGGCATCGGCCAGGCCCTGCGCCACCAGATAGGCCACGCCGAAGATCAGGATCGCGCCAAGTGCCAGTGCCTGCGCCGATTTCGGGCCTGCGACCGCCATGAACCCTGTGGCGACCGTCCCGTAAAGAAGCACGGCGAGCGCGAAGGATTTCATCACCGCGGCAAGATCCGGGACGGCAACCGCCCCCGGCCGCCGGGTGCCCGCCACCGCCTCAACCGCATCGCCGGAGGAAAGGAACGCATGCGCCTTGTAAAGCGAATGGGCCACGATATGCAGCAGCGCCAATGGCCAGAGCCCGAGGCCGCATTGCAGCAGCATGAAGCCCATCTGCGCCACCGTCGACCAGGCGAGCGCGGTCTTGACCGCGCTTTGGGTCAGCATCACGACCGCGCCGAAGATCGCCGTGAACCCGCCCAGCATGACGAGCCCGGCCATCGCACCGGGGCTGGCCTGCACCATATCGCTGGTCCGGATCAGCATGTAGCCCCCGGCATTGATGATGCCCGCATGCAGGAGAGCCGAGACCGGTGTCGGCGCCTCCATCACTTCGGTCAGCCAGCCGTGAACCGGAAACGACGCGGTCTTCAGGGCCGCCGCTACCACCAGAAGCGCCACCCCGACATGACCGGAGGCCGGGAGACCGTCCGCCGACGCGGCCGCTGCCAGCGCCGTCAGATCCCCCGTGCCGAAGGTCAGCGTCAGCAGCACCGCAGCACCGATGAGCGCGGCGTCACCTAGATGCCAGACCCAGGAGAACTTGGCGGCGGCCCGCCGCGCCGCCGCCCGGTCCGGATAGAAAAGGAGAAGCTGCCGCAGCAAGAGCCCGATCGCAACCGAGGCCAGTGCCATCATGGCAAGGCTGGCCGCCTGGACAAGGATCAGCACCGCCGCCAGCGTGGCAAGCATGAGCCCGTGAAACCGACCCTCGCGCATCTCGCCGTCGAGATAGGTTCGGGCATAGCGCATCACGATCCAGCCGATGAAGGCGACGAGCAGCGTCATGGTGGCGCTGACCGCGTCAAGCCGCAGGGTCAGGATCGCCGCACCGTCCAGAAGCGCAAACCGCGCCGGTCCGCCAACGAAAAGCTGCACCGGCCCCGCCATGGCAAGTGCCAGCGCGGCAAGTGCCGAAGCCTCGGAAAGGCGGGTGAGGAGGCCCGGCCGACGACCGGGCCGCAGCAGCGCAGACGCGGCTACGGCAAGAAGGAGCACGGGCGCCAGAAAGGACAGGGCAAGGATCGGGGGCATGAGGTGCTCGGGTTTGCGGATCGTGGCCCGACTGCACATAGCCTCTGTCAATCTACCATAATATTACATATTACAGGCCAGAACGTTCTATTTGGTGAAAGAGTGGCCATCCTCAACCTGCATCACCTGCGCCTTTTCCGCGCCGTAGCGCGTGACGGAACGCTGACGGGGGCGGCGCACAGGCTGAACCTGTCGCAATCGGCGCTGTCGACCCAGATCAAGGCGCTGGAGACCTCGCTTGACCACGATCTCTTTGAACGCCGCGGACGCGGTCTGGTGCTGACCGAGGCCGGGCGGATCGCGCTTGATCATGCCGAGGCGATTTTCCGCACTGCCGATGATCTGACGGCGATGCTGCGCGAAACCGGCGGGGTGCGCCGGGCACTTCGCGTCGGGGCGCTTGCCACGCTGTCGCGCAACTTCCAGATGGCGTTCCTGCGGCCGCTGATCGGCAGGCCCGATGTCGAGATCGTGTTGCGTTCGGGGGCGCAGGCCGATCTGTTGCGCGGTCTCGACGTGCTGTCGCTGGACGTGGTCCTGACCAACATCATCCCGGCGCGGGACGCCTTGAGTCCCTATCTCGTTCACCAGATCGCCGAGCAGCCGGTCAGCCTGATCGGCACACCCGGCCATGACCGTGGACCGAAACGATCCATCGCCGAGCTTCTGATGGCCGAACCGCTGATCCTGCCGACGCTGGAATCCTCGCTTCGCGCATCCTTCGACGCGCTGGTCCAGCGTCTGGGGATCGTGCCGAAGATCGCCGCCGAAGTGGATGACATGGCGATGATGCGCCTTCTGGCGCGCGACGACGCGGGGCTGGCGGTCATCCCGCCGATCGTCGTTCAGCACGAACTGGCCGCGGGGACGCTGGTGGAACTCGCCCGGCTTGACGGCATCCGCGAGGCTTTCTGCGCCGTGACCATGCAACGGCGGTTTCCGAACCCGCTTTTGACGGAAGTGATCCAGGCCCAAAGCCGGACGACGACGGATATGCCGCCACGGCCCGGCTGACCTCCGGGGCGGTCAGATCGCGAATGCGCCCGCTGCCGTCATGCCGTAGGGCAACAGATAACCGGACCGCGCTTCCGGCGGCCGAGAGAGGTTCAGCATCGCACGGGCCCGCCAGGCTTCGGCGATCGCGGGGCCGGAGAAGAACTCTGTCCCCTCCGCGCCTTGCAGCCAGTGGCCCATCACCCGGCGACAAAGGGCATCGACAAAAGCGGCATCGCGCAGGATGACACCCGCCTCGGTATCCCAAAGCAGACGGCGCTCATTCAGGTTTGCCGATGACAGGATGGCGCTTTTCCCGTCAAAGAGCGACACCTTGCTCTGGATGCAAAGCCCCGGCGATCCGGCCGGGGTGCCGGGCGGAACGGGGCCATCCGCAGCGCCGGGGCAGGGGGAGGGCGCCTGCCCACCGGACCCGATGAAACAGCGCGGCCCGAAAGCGCGGGTCACGATCCTGATGCAACGGGCCTGAGTAAACGCGCCATATCTTGCCTCAAGCCCGGAAGCCGCTGCAGCGGCAGGCTTGTCGGGCGCGGCGGGCAGAATGACGATCAGGTTCAGGTTCGGCTTTTCCGCGGCCTGCCGCGCCAACATTGCCGCAAGGTCCACGTCGCGGAAGAACTGCGTTTCGAGATAGATGAAATTCCGAGCCTTCCGCGCTTCCATTTCGTGGCTGGAGCAGATCTCGGTGACAAGCGGGGACGGGCCGAATCGCGCAAGATTGAACCGGCGGCGACGGGTGAGCGTTCTGATGAACCGCCTGGCCGGTGCGGGTTCGGACGGCCCGGCGCAGTTTTCGAGAAAGGAGCCGAGGTGGCGCTGGGCTTCGGCCACGACCGGACCCCGAAGCATCAGCTGGACATCATGCCAGCCGGGAGCGGCCCTCTGCGGGTGCCCCTGCGCGTCAGAGCGCCGCGCATCCAGATCCAGCCCGCCGATGTACAAGACCGAGCGGTCGAAAACGGCCATGTTCTGATGATGGCTCGCCAGACAGATCTCGGGCAGGTGCCACAGGCGGCGGCGGAGCTTGCCATCCCTGCCGACGGCAAAGGCGCTGCGCAGGCCCGGCATATCCTGCAGCGCGGCCGACCGAACGGATGCGGATTGCGTGTTGAGCCGCCGGGCGGTCCTGCCGATCCGGCGCATCACCGCCAACATGGTTGCCTATCGCCAGGCCCCCGAGAATGCCAGCCTGATCATTTCGGCCGCGC
>JAAURK010000289.1 GCA_012032275.1 Tabrizicola sp. | reverse complement strand
GCTTCGACGTACGTCGACGTCATGGGCGAGCACATCACCGGCGAGCGCCGGCTCGAGGTGCGCCACGTCGTGATCGGCGGTGCGCTGTGGCACAGCGCGGGGGCGGCCTGAGCCATGTACAAGGGCATCTACGCCTACCCCTGGGACCTGGCCGACGAGGGTCTGGACCAGGCGCTCGGCCGGATTCGCGATACCGGGGTCAACACCGTCACGCTCGCGGCCCGATCCCTGATTGTTCAGCACCTTGCCGATATGGAGCCCCGCATCGGGGGCCACGCCGTAGCGTGGACCATTCCCGCGCGGCAGGCTGCCTGCCGCCGTGCCCGCGCAATGGGTGCCGTGGCCGTTGCCATCCTGCACCTCTTCGCCCGGCACGAAACTGCGCCCGGTGATGGCGCGGCCGGTGAAATCGGGATGCTGCAGGTCGATGCCGGTGTCGAGGATGCAAAGCCGGATGCCCGCGCCCGTCAGCGGCGAAGACGCCGCGCCGGTGGCCTCAAGCCCCCAGGTCGCGGCCTGGCTGTCCTCGAACTGGTCCAGGGCGAACATCCAGAATTCGGGGCGCACCTCCTTGACCTTCTCGTCCGCGGTAAGCCGGTCACGCGTGGCGGCGATATCTTCCCGTTCGAAGACGACGGCGATGCCGCTGTCATCGAGAAGCACTGCGGCGGTTCCCGGATCGACATCGGCCATATCTTCGGTGGCAGTGGAAAAGCTGCGGGCCGAGGCGCCGACACAATCGTGGAGACATTCCTCCTGGGCCTCGTGGTCAAGGCCGTCGCGGAAGGTCACGATCAGGCCGCCTGTCGGGCGCGGGCGCAGGGCATCCAGAAGGGGGTTCGTCATCGGTCATCTCCGCCGGGGCACTCTGGCAAAGAGGTGGGGGCGGGGGGCAGAGAAGGAAAGTGGCAAAGCCGGTCCTCGGCTGGCTTTGGCCGATGCGGGTCAGATCGCGGTGAAGCCGTTGTCGACGAAAAGATGGGTGCCGTTGACAAAGCTTGCCGCGTTGGAGGCGAGGAAAAGTGCTGCCTCCGCCACCTCCTCCGCCCTGCCGATCCTGCCCTGCGCGGCGGCGATCGCGGCCTCCGAGACATCGACGCCGAGCGCCTGCAGATCGCGCACCTCGCGCAGGCCATGCGGGGTTTCGATGAAACCGGGGCAGACGGCATTGCAGCGGATGCCGCGGTCGCGGAATTCGACGGCGATGGCGCGGGCAAACATGTGAACGGCGCCTTTGGTCGTATCGTAAAGCACTTCCATCGGTGTTCCGGCCACGGCAGAGATGGAGGAGGTGCAGACGATTGACCCGCCCCCCGCCGCGATCATGCCGGGCAGGACCGCTTTGGTCATCAGGAACATCGACTTGACGTTGACGGCATGGAGCCAGTCCCATTCCGTCTCGGTCGTTTCCAGGAAAGGCTTGATGACGATGGTGCCCGCGTGGTTGAAAAGCACGGTGATCGGGCCGAGGGCGGCTGTGGCGGCGCTGACGGCGGCCGTGACGGCGGCGGCATCGGAGACATCGGCCTCAAGTGCCAAGGCGGTGCCGCCCGCGGCGGTCGACTCCCCGCCACCCGGTCCTGTGCCGCGGCAAGATTGCGGTCGACGATCGCGACTTTCGCCCCTTCGGCCGCGAAAAGCGTGGAGGCGGCCCCGCCCATCCCCGTCGCGCCACCCGAAATCAACGCCACCTTGCCAGCCAGTCGTGCCATCGTTTCCCTCCGGTTTTTGGCAGGCTGGTGGGGAATTCCGCGCTGGTCAAGGCCGAGCGCAGGGCGCAGAACAGGGAAAAGCCGAAAGGAAGCGATATGCGATGGATGACGATTGCCGGCAAGGCAGTGATGGGCATGGCAGTGATGGGCACGGCGGTTTTGGCGCAGGACAGGCTGGCGGTGGCAGGTCACGAGGTTGCGCTGCGGGAAACCGAGGAGGGCGAGACGGCGCTGGTCGTCGATGGCGCGGCTGTGCATGAAAACGAGGTGATCCTGCTGGACCCTTCAGCTTTGACGGTGGCGGGGGTGACGGTGATCACGGGCGTTGCGGGAACCGCGGGAAATGCCTGCAACGCGACGCCCTTCGTGCTGATGCTGCCTGACGGCGAGGCTCCGCGGTTCTGGGGGCCGATCGAAAGCTGCGCCTATTTCGAACCGCAGGTACAAACGGACGCCATCGTCTTTGCCTCCGAGCCGCTCCCGTCAGAGCCGGGTGAGGTCTGGGTCTGGAACCCCGTCTCGGGACTGACAGAGGCGAGCCCGGTGGAGTTCGGTGGCGGGGCGGAGCTTGGCTGGGACGCGCTTCCGACGCTCGCCGGGGCGCATCCGGTCGAGGCGCTGAAGATCACGCCGGTGCTGGTGGCGCTGCAGGCGGGGCTTGGGGCAGACTATCCGGCCTTTGCCGAGCGGATTTCCGAACTGGGCTCGGGTGATCTGACGGCAGAGGGCTATCTGGGCCAGGCCTGCCTGAAATTCACCTGCGAGGCGGATTTCGCGGTGCTGTATATCCACAAGGCCAGCCAGCAGGTGTTTGCGATCTGGCGCGTGACGGGCGAGGTGGAGAACCGCATCTGGCCTGAGGATACTTCGGTTTGGCCTGCGGAGGCGATGTTGAAATTGCGTGAAGTAGCAGGAGAATGATGATCAAGCGCGTCGCGGGTTTTGCGGTTTTGTCGCTGCTGGGAAGCGCTGCCATGGCCGAGCGCCGCAATGAAGAGTTCAAGATTGCGGGCAAGGTGGTGCGCATCAGTGTCGAGGGAACGGGCGAGATCCTGACCCTTGGATGGCGCGACGGCGCCGCTTTTGTCGGGGCGCGACATCGAACTGCTTCCGTTTGTCGAAGATACGGGCGGCAAGCTTGAGGCGATTGCTGTCTCGGCGGCGCTGTTGACGCTCTGTGTGGAAACCAACGAACCTCTGGAGCTGGGTTACATCGTTGTACTGGACGATGGCCCCACAGTCGCGGGACCGACCGGTCCGACCTGCTTTGGCATCGCGGCGTCGCGGCGGGATGGGGTGATTTCGCTGGAAGAAGGCTCGGGCCAGGATGGCGCACCCTACTGGACATGGTCAGCGGACAAGGGTTTCCTTGCGGAGAATTGAGCTGCCGCGAGTGCAGCACTGCCGCCCGACTTTGGGCGTGACGAACGTCTTTTGGGCAGTGGGACGAGGAAACCGGCATTTGCCGCAGGGGCCGGCTGCCTTGCGGCCAGTGCCGCATCGGCAGACCGGCGCAATGAGGAGCAAGTCGTTGGCGACAAGCCGGTGCAGTTCCTCTCTGGCGCCCGGAGGCTATGGCCGCACTCCGCGCGAAGGCGGAGAAGTGTGCGGCGGGGTGGGCAGATTGCCCACCCTCTGGCGCGTCAGTTCCGCGCTTTATCCACCATCTTGCCCTTGGAAATCCAGGGCATCATGGCGCGGAGCTTCTCGCCGACCTGTTCGATCTGGTGTTCGTCGTTGATCCGGCGGGTGGCCTTGAAGAAGGGCTGGCCGACGGCGTTTTCCTGCATGAAGTCGCGAACGAACTTGCCGGTCTGGATGTCGCGGAGGACCGCCTTCATCCGGGCCTTGGTCTCGTCATAGGGCAGGATGCGGGGGCCCGAGACATATTCGCCATATTCGGCGGTGTTCGAGATCGAGTAGTTCATGTTGGCGATGCCGCCTTCGTAGATGAGATCCACGATCAGCTTCACCTCGTGCAGGCATTCGAAATAGGCCATTTCGGGCTCATACCCGGCTTCGACGAGGGTCTCGAAGCCCATGCGGATGAGTTCCACGAGGCCGCCGCAGAGCACGGCCTGTTCGCCGAAGAGGTCGGTTTCGCATTCCTGGCGGAAGTTGGTCTCGATGATGCCGGACCGCCCGCCACCAATGGCCGAACAGTAGGAGAGGCCGATTTCCATGGCCTTGCCGGTCGCGTCCTGGTGGACGGCGACAAGGCAGGGCACGCCGCCGCCCTTGGTGTATTCGCCGCGGACGGTGTGGCCGGGGCCTTTCGGGGCCATCATGATGACGTCGACGCCCTTCTTCGGCTCGATCAACCCGAAGTGGACGTTGAGGCCATGGGCGAAGGCAATGGCGGCGCCTTCGCGAAGGTTGTCGTGGACATAGGCCTTGTAGGTCGCGGCCTGAAGCTCGTCCGGCATAGTGAACATGATGAGGTCGCACCACTTCGCCGCCTCGGCGATGTCCATGACCTTCAGACCTTCGGCTTCGCATTTCTTCGCGCTGGCCGAACCGGGGCGCAGTGCCACGACGATATTCTTCGCGCCCGAATCCCGCAGGTTCAGCGCGTGGGCATGGCCCTGGCTGCCGTAGCCGAGGATGGCGACCTTCTTGTCCTTGATCAGGTTGATGTCGCAGTCACGATCATAATAGACGCGCATGGGCTGTCTCTCCGTTGGTTGACGGCCGCAGGATAGGGAGTTCGCGGCTTGGTTCTGTTCATTATTTGACAAATCTCGCGGCTTCTGGAAATGATCATTCGTGTTTTGCCTGTAAAGTGAAAGAACCATGCAACTGGATGATACGGACCGGCGCATCCTGCGGCATCACCTCGCCGAACCGGCCTTGCCGAAGGCGGAGCTTGCCGTCCGGGCGGGTGTGACGCCGGCAACGCTCTGGCGACGGCTGGAACGGCTGACGGCAGGCGGGGTGATCAATGGCGAGCAGGCGGTGGTCGACTGGCGGCGGCTTGGCTATGAGGTGGAGGTCAGCCTGCGCTTCACGCTGGACAAGACCGATCCGCGCGCCTTTGACGAATTCATCGCCGCGGCGCGCGCGGTGCCCGAGGTGATCGGGATCGAGACCTTCCTTGGCCGGGTCGATGTGCGGCTGAACGTGATCGCGCGGGACATGGCCCAGTATCAGGAGATCTACCGCGCGCGCATCCTCGCGCTGCCGCATATTGCCGAGGTGGAGGCGCTGATGCTGATCGCGACGATCAAGCAGGGCGAGGGGCTGCCGCTGTGATCGACCTTGACGATCTTGATCGCGGGATCCTCCGGATTCTCGTGCGCGACAGCGCGCCTGGCGCGGGCGAGGTTGGCCGGGCGCTGGGGC
>JAAURK010000030.1 GCA_012032275.1 Tabrizicola sp. | reverse complement strand
CAGCGCCATCGGGGCTCGCGTCCCTATCGCCCGTTTGCGGCCACCGCGGCGGCGGACATGCCGCCGCTCCTCGCGGTAGATGCGGAACAGGCGCTTGTGGTTCACCTCATGACCCTCGCGCCGCAGGAACACAGGCAGCCGCCGATAGCCGAACCGGCGGCGCACGCGCGCCAACTCCTTCAGCCGCTCGCGCAGCACCGGGTCATCTTGGCGGATCGCCTCATATCGCATGGTCATCCGGCAACAGCCGATCACCCGGCACGCCCGCCGCTCGCTCATCCCGTGGCCTGAAACCAGATGCGCGACCGCTTGCCGCTTCGCGGCGGGCGCTACCACTTTTTTCCCAGGAGATCCTTCAGCGCCGCATTGTCGAGCATCGCATCGGCCAGCAGCCGCTTCAGACGGGCGTTCTCGTCCTCGAGCCCCTTCAGGCGCTTGGCTTCGCTGACATCCATCCCGCCATACTTGGCCTTCCACTTGTAGACGGTCGCATCGCTGACGCCGTGCTTGCGGCACAGATCGGCGACGGAAACCCCCGCCTCATGCTCTTTCAGAATGCCGATGATCTGGTCTTCGCTGAACCTGCTGCGCTTCATCTCTGGTCCTCTCGGTTGGGCCAGAGTCTACCTCAAACTGGATTAGCCGCAGGGGGCAACGTCACTGACCTTGGATCGGGAGATGTTGCAGGATGTGATCCGGCGAAAGATCTGAAGCCTGGTCGCATGCGCGAACTGGTTCGCGGGATGTGCAGCGACTGGGCGGTGTCGATCCGACAGGCTTGTGGGGCCATCGGCTTCGACCGTTCGACGTTTCACTACCAATCCCGCCGCACCGATCAGGCTGCCGTGGCGAAGCGGATCCGGGAGATCTGTGAGACACGAGTCCGGTATGGCTACCGACGCGTTCATGTTCTGCTCGACCGCGAAGGCTGGGGCATCAACGTCAAGAAAGTCTATCGCATTTACAGGGAGTTGGGGATGCAGCTGAGGCAGAAGACACCGAAGCGGCGGGTGAAGGCGAAGCTGCGCGATGACCGTGTCGCGGCCGTCGAACCCAACGATGTCTGGGCGATGGACTTCGTGCATGACCAACTGGCGACCGGCAAGAAACTGCGCGTCCTGACCGTGGTCGACACCTTCTCGCGTTACGTGCCCGTGCTCGATGTGCGCTACAGCTACCGCGGTGAAGATGTTGTGGCGACGCTGGATCGGGTCTGTCGGGTGACCGGTTATCCCAAGATCATCCGCGTCGATCAGGGCAGCGAGTTCGTCTCGCGCGACATGGACCTCTGGGCCTACCAGCGCGGCGTCGTGCTCGACTTCTCCCGTCCGGGCAAACCGACCGACAATGCCTTCATCGAAGCCTTCAATGGCCGCTTCCGCGCCGAATGCCTGAACCAGCGTCGCCATTGTCGCTCGAACCAATGGCGCAACAATGACAAATTCCTGTACCTTGCGGATGCGGCGGAAAAGTTGGGGGCTTGGCGTAGATACTACAACGAGGAACGGCCACACGGTGCGATCGGAAACAAGAACCCGATCCTGCTGACAAAACTAGGGGGCGTCACCAGCCCGTCACCCTGAGCGAAGCCGGAAAACTCTGCCTCCGGGCGGTCCAACGTTGGGGGTCGGATCACAACCCCAAGGACTTTCGTTATGAACGCGGGACGACCGGGGGGCAGGTCACCGGCTGTCTTGTAGATTTACTCTTTCAGCTGGAGACAGCCGATGAAGCACAGATAAACAGTGACTATGTCATAGCTTTAGGCGACGTCTGCATTTGAGGGATTCCCCTTTGTAGTGAGTTCTGCTTCAAGATCGAAAACGGAGGCGATCTTGAGCAGGCGGACACTGACGGACAGGCAATGGGCGATCATCTCGCCGTTGGTTCCTGGCAAGGCGGGAGACAGGGGGCGGAACGGGGCCGACAACCGACTGTTCGTGGATGCGATCCTGTGGCTTGCGAGGGGGGCGACCCCCTGGCGCGATCTTCCGCCGGAATTGGGTAACTGGCGCACAGTGCACTCTCGGTTCCGGCGCTGGACGCTGTCGGGAGTGTGGGAGAATCTTTTCAAAGCCTTAAGCGCCGAGCCGGACTTCGAATACGTCCTGGTCGATGCAACAATCTGCAAGGCACATGCCGATGCGACCTCTCAAAAGGGGGGCTTGAAGCTGCCGCGATCGGCCGCTCCCGCGGCGGTCTGACAACCAAGATCCATGCCGCCGTCGATGCGCTTGGACTTCCGATCCGGTTCCTGATCACGCCCGGACACTGGGGCGACTGTCCGCAGGCCCGGGGGCTGATCGCGGGGCTCAACGGCGTCGGGCAGGTCATCATGGATGCAGGCTATGACGCCGATCACTTGCGCAAGTTCATTATCGACGAACTGGGAGCGGTGCCGCAAATCAAACAGAACCCATCCCGAAGCGGTCAAAAGGCAATCGACTGGGTGCTTTACAAGGAGCGCCATCTCGTCGAATGCTTCTTCAACAAGATCAAACGGTTCCGACGTATCGCCCTCCGATGCGAAAAGACCCTCTCCTCATTCAAGACCTTTGTTGACCTCGCCTGCGCAATGGCTTGGCTTACCTAAATGCAGACGCCGCCTAGATGTTTGATCCCGGAGTTTGATGGTGCATTGTTTTCCCGAGCATGGAGGGATGCGCTATGGGACAGGTTCTGCACGGGAGCGCCACCACGACAGAGGCAGTCCGTCGAGCGATACAATATAGTCAAGAGAGCCTGAGGACGCTGGCGAAGCGCTACGGGGTCAACCAGAAGACGGTGGCCAAGTGGCGCAAGCGGGAGGGTGTGGCCGATCTACCGACGGGTCCGAAGGAGCCGAAATCCACGGTTCTGACGGTTGAGGATGAGGCGATCATCGTCGCCTTTCGCCGCCATACTCTCTTGCCGCTGGACGACTGCCTGTATTCATTACAATCGACGATCCCGCATCTCAGCCGCTCGTCGCTGCACCGCTGCCTCCAGCGCCACGCCATCTCGCGCCTGCCGGACGTCACGGGCGACATGTCCCCGAAGAAAAAGTTCAAGAGCTATCCGATCGGCTACTTCCATATCGATATCGCCGAAGTGCAGACCGCCGAAGGCAAGCTCCATCTCTTCGTAGCCATTGATCGGACGAGCAAATTCGCCTTTGTCAGACTGGAGGAAAAGGCCAACCGGATTACCGCATCGGCCTTCCTCGTCGCGCTGATCAAGGCGGTTCCCTTCAAGGTCCACACCGTCCTCACCGATCGCGCCATTGGAACGCCATTGGTCCGAGAGACAATGGCGAGGGGCATCCAGTTCACCTTCCCGCCGCGCTATGCCGACGGGCCGACGGCAGCATTTATCACGCACATGTTCGACATGCGCTGCCGGGAGAACGGCATCGAACATCGACTGACCAAGATCAAGCATCCCTGGACAAATGGCCAGGTCGAACGGATGAACCGAACCATCAAGGACGCCACCGTCAAGCGCTTCCACTACGACGACCACGCCCAGCTCCGTCGCCACTTGGCCGACTTCATCGACGCCTACAACTTCGGACGGCGATTGAAGACCCTGCGCGGCCTGACACCTTACGAGTTCATCGTCAAATGCTGGACTTCAGAACCCGAAAGATTCACACTCGATCCAACCCATCAAATGCCGGGACTGAACACCTAGGGGCCGCAGGCGCGGCACTTCAGGAGATCGACGGGGGCGATTTGGCGGGGTTCATCGCGGCCATCGAAGAATCCGCAAAAACAGAAACCAGCGAGGCGCGCCGTCAATACTTGGATAGCTTCTTGGACAACTTTGGATTGCATCGTGGTCTGGCGTGACTGACGTCACTTGACCGGCTGCTGAGGAACAAGCGGACGATATCGCTACGGCATCACCTGCGCGTCGGCTTACCGAGAATCGTTAGCCTCTTCCTGGCGCCCTCACGTAACCCATTGATATTTGGCACGGCGAGAAGGATGCCCACGCGTGGACATCCCCCTTCCCAACCCACCCCGTGCCGCGTTACCATCCCCCATGCGCTGGCTTTTTCACCGGCTTCTGCCCCTCACGCTGGCTCTCACGCTCGCCCTGTCCTCCGTGGCAGCGGGCTGATGCCGCCCTCCTCGCCGACACCCAGACGCGGGTCGGCGACCAGGGGCTGGCGGAGGGCTCCTTGGGCCACGCCTTCCTGCAGGGCCTCGCGGGTTGCGCCTTTGCCGAGGCCTAGGACCGCACGTCTCAAATGGTCGGCCTTCAGTGTTTGTGCGGCCGCAGGAAAGGCAGATCGCGGTTCAGCTCGACTCCGAAGCCCGGATCGTCCGGAACCGCAAGCCGCCCGTCGCGTGGCAAGGGTTCGTTGCGGAAGAGCGGTCCGTACATCGGCACGATCTGGTCCGCCTTGGGTGCCATCATCAGAAACTCGGTGAAATCGCTGCCCTTCCTCGTTGCGACGAAATGGTAGCTGTAGACCGATGATCCGTGCGGGATGACCTTGATCCCCGCTGCCTCGGCCATGTCGGCGATGCGCACCAGTTCGGTGAGCCCGCCGCACCAGCCGACATCGGGTTGCAGCACATCGGCGCAGCCCATCTCGACCAGATGGCGAAAGCCCCAGCGCGTCGCTTCATGTTCGCCCGTGGTGACCCAGGTCGTGCCAGCCAGGGCCTTGCGCAGATCGCGGTAGCCCCAGTAATCGTCGGGTGGCAGCGCCTCCTCGATCCACTTCAGGCCATGCTCGGCGCAGCCCCTGGCCAGATCGCAGGCGTAGGGCAGCGTCAAGGACATCCAGCAATCATACATCAGCCAGAAATCGCGCCCCGTGGCCGCCCGCGCGTCGCGGATGCGGGCAATGTTGGCGGCAAGACCCCCGGCGCCCTCCACCGGCGCATGGGTCAGGGGCAACTTTCCCCCGACAAAGCCCAGATCATGGGCGATGTCCGGGCGGGGGCCGGTCGCATAGAAGCGCAGTTCATCCCGCACCTTTCCGCCCAGAAGCTGCCAGACCGGCTGCCCCTTGATCCGACCCAGAAGATCCCAGAGCGCCAGATCGACGCCGGAGAGCACGTTGAGCACGATCCCGCGCCGCCCGTAAAAGAGCGTGCCGTTGTACATCTTGTCCCAGATATCCTCGATCGTATCCGGTGCGGCGCCCTCGACAAACCGCGACAGATGCACTTCGGCAATCCAGGCGCCGATGTCGCCGCCTGTCGTGATCCCGATGCCGGTGGTGCCGTCTTCGGCCTCGACCTCGATCACCAGCGTCCCAAGGATATTCAGCCCGAAGCTTGCCCGTGTCGCCCGGTATTCCGGCCAGCGTGACATCGGCGTTGCAACGGCCGTGTCGATCCAGTGACCCGCTGGCTGATCGTGATAGTCGCCCCCGCCGCCGCGGACGGTGTAGGCGCGCAGATGCTTGATCTTCGGCAAGGTCATGTTCGGCCCCTAGCGCGACTGAAGATGAATGCGAGCCTGGTCAACGCCCACGGCAAGCAGCAGGACAACCCCGCGCGTCACGTCCTGCCAGAAACTGCTGACGTCGAGCAGGGTCAGACCGTTGTTCAGCGTTCCAAGGATCATCACCGCGATAAGGGTACCCCAGACCGAACCCCGCCCCCCCGCCAACGAAGTGCCGCCGAGGATGATCGCCGCAATCACCGTCAGAAGATGCGGCGAGGCGGCATTCGGCGCGGCGGCTCCGAGCATCGCGGCAAGCATGGTTCCAGCTACCGCGCCCGAAAGGCCCGATATCACATAAAGCAGCAACTGCACCCTGCGCACCGGCAGCCCGATCAGCCGCGCGGCTTCAGGGTTGCCGCCAACCGCATAGACGTAGCGGCCAAAATGCGTAAGCCGCAGAAGCAGCGCCAAAAGTACGTAGGTGGCAAGCATCATCAAGGCCGGCACCGGTACGCCGAACACCCGTCCTGGCCCGAGCCAGCTGAAACCGGCGTCGCTCACCGGTTTGGTCAGCCCGCCGGTCAGGATCAGTGCGGCCCCGCCAATGATCGACATGGTTGCCAGCGTGACGATCAGCGGATTCATCTTCAGCGAACTTGCCAGCACGCCGTTAAGAAGCCCTACGGCACCACCCATCGCAAGCGCGGCCGCCACCGCCATCCAGATCGACCAGCCCGCCGCCGGAAGCAGCGCGATCAGAACCCCGGCAAGCCCGGCCACAGCAGCGACCGAAAGATCGAGCCCGCCTGCAATGATGAGCGGCGTTCCCGCGGCGGCCATCAGTCCGATGAAGGCAACGTTCGAACCGATGTTCAGCATGTTTCGCGGCGTCAGGAAGAACGGCGACAGAAAGGCGAAGACGGCGATCAGGGCGAGGTAAAGCCCCAGTAGGATGAGGACGCCCGAAGCCGGGCCTGTCAGGTTGCGCATGAAGTTCCCACCCTGCGGTCTGGGTGATGCGAGGGTCATGCCGCTGCCACGCTTGCCGTTGCCGCCATCAGCGCGGCCACGTCGGCGCCGTGGTCGAACCGTTTTGCGATGCGGCCTCTGTCCATGACCAAGGCGCGGTGCGACAGCCCCGCAATCTCTTCTGCATCCGACGACAGGACGAGAAGCGCCACCCCGCGCGCCGCCATCGCATCAAGCTGCGCATAAAGATCGCGGCGCGCACCCATATCCACGCCGCGCGTCGGTTCTTCAAGGATGAGGATGCGCACCGAAGGGTGAAGCCAGCGCGCGACACAGGCCTTTTGCTGATTGCCCCCGGAGAGAAGGCGGATCGGTTGATCGGGCGAGGGCGTGCGGATCCCCAGCCGGTCGATCCAGTCCTCTGCATGCGCATTTTCGGCCCGGAAAGAAGCGAAAGGGCCTCGGTGCAGGTCCGTCCAGAAGGCGGCGGCGATGTTCTGTGCAACGGAAAGATCGCCCAGAATGCCATCCGTCTTACGCTCTGCCGTGACCAGCCCAAGTCCGGCGGCTTTTCCGGCGGCCGGGCTTGTCGGCCGGTAGGGCCTGCCCGCGACAAGGACGGTACCATCGACCCGCCCGGCCTCCGCGCCGAAAAGCACGCGGCCGAGATGCTCCACCCCCGACCCGACCAAACCGAACACGCCAAGGATTTCGCCCGGCCGCAGGCTGAAGGAGATGTCGTGCAGCCGGTCGCGCCAGCCAAGCTGCTGCACCTCCAGCACGGCAGGGGCTGCAGGCGCCTGCTGGCGCGTGCCGAAAAGCTGTTCGGCATTGCGCCCCAGCATCGCGGCGAGGACACTGTCGATATCTGTATCCCCGGGCACGAACGAGCCGGCATTGCGCCCGTCGCGCAAGACTTCGATGCGATCGGCGATGCGGAACACCTCGCGCAGGTAATGGCTGATGTAGACGATAGCGGTGCCGCCCGACTTGATCCGGAGGAGGGCTGCGAAGATCTGCTCGGTGTCACGCTCCGACAGCGCGGCGGTAGGTTCGTCCATGACGAGGATGCGCGCTTCCCCGGCAGCGCGCGTGCGATCTCGACGATCCGCTGCTCGGCGACAGACAAATCTCCGACCCGGGCCGCCGGATCAAGGTCTGGAAAGCCAAGCCCTGTCAGCAGTTCGATTGACCGCGCCCGCATTGCGCTGCGGTCGATGCGCGGGCCGATCTTTGCGAGGATGGGCAGACAGATGTTCTCGGCCACCGTCATTTCTGGCATGACCGAAATCTCTTGCGGCAGGAACCGGATGCCGCCAGCTGCGGCCGACCGCGGATCGGTGACCTCGACGGGTGTTCCATCCACCGCGATGGTGCCCGCATCCTTTGAGTAGACGCCGCTCAGAATCTTCATCAGCGTCGATTTCCCCGCGCCGTTTGCCCCAAGCAGGGCCACGATTTCGCCGGGCCCGAGGCTGAAGGTGACGTCCGACAATACCGGAACGCCACCAAAGCTCTTGCCGATTGCGGTCATCGAGAGGCGCGATGGAGCCATGGTCCTTCCTTCCAGAGAAATCCGCCGGGCAGCGGCCGGCAACCCGGCGGGACACCCGCTCAGTTGGCCGGGATGAGGTTCTGTACCGCCGCCAGATCCGGGCTTTCGCGTAAACCTGCGAGATGCGCCTCAAAGGCCGCCTGCGGAAATTCATAGGCCAGCGGTTCGCCCTCGGCACAGGCGAGGTCGGGGTAGAACTGGCAGACGTTCTGCTTGGTGACCATGACGTGGTTGATCAGCACGCTGTCAGGCAGGTCGCGGCCAGCAAGGGTGGCCAGCGACATCGGGATCAGCGAATTGCCGTAGCGTTCCGGGAAGGATCCCACCGCCGCGACGTAATCGGGTTCGTTGACCAGAGATTCCGTCATGTCGGCCCCAAGGCCCACGACGATGATATCCTTGCGGCCCGCGGTTTGCGCAGCCCGCAAGATCCCCGCCGCAACCTGATCGTTGATGCCCGTGCCCATGATGATGGCGCCTTCCGGGATGCGTGCCAGCAGGTTCGTGGTTTGCGCAAAGGCTTCGTCCAGCGTGTTCTTGCTGTCGAAGCTCAGCATCTGGTCAGGCGGGAAATCCGGCAGCACGCCAAGGAAGCCGGCGTTCTGTCCACCATTGCGCATGGCAGGGATCGGGCCGGACTGGGGCAGCTCGCCATTGATGAAATACCCCTCCATCACCCGGTCCTTTCCATATTCGGCGATTGCGGCCTGCGCGAGGTAGGAGCCGCCCATGAAACCGGCACGCGGGTTGTTCACGCCAAAGAAGGTGGCGGTGCCCATCGGGATGTCGATGGCAATCACCGGAATGCTGGCCGCGTCCATCTTCTGCATGATGGTATCGCCAAAAGCGGCATCGGTCTGGAATTCGATGACGAGATCGACGTTTCGGGTGATGAAGCTCTCGGCATTGGCGAGCGCGGTCGCCCCGTCAAGTCGGTTGTCGGCCACGGATACTTCGATCCCTGCGGCCTTCGCGTTTTCAAGGATTCCCTGCTCCACCAGGGCGCAGAACGGAATGTCACGCTGCAGGTTGGCAAAGCCGATCACATAGCTCGTGCCATTCTTCGGCGGCGACTTTGCCACCGCCTCGGTCACCATCGCCGCCAGATTTTCGGCAGGCAGCATGAAGCCGTCGAATGTCGCCGGGTCATAGCCGTGAAAATCCTGCGCCAGCGCAGGACCGCTCATCATCGCCGCAAGCGCTGCGGCAAGTGCCAGTCGTTTCATTGCGGAATCCTCCCTGTCGCCGAGTCGGTTCGGCCGCCATTATGATGAAACTTGTCTTACAGGTTGTCAAGTTGACGGTCAGGAAGGTTGCTGCTAGCCTCGGGATCGACTGGAGTAAAACATGACCGGACCTGACGCTTTCTCGGCTCTCGTGCCCATCACCCAGCCCCGCGTTGCATCCGAACGGGTGGGCGAGCAGCTCAGAATGCTGATCGCATCGGGCAACATCGCGGCCGGTGAGAAACTGCCCTCCGAGAACGAACTTGCCCGCGCACTTCAAGTCTCGCGCCCTGTGGTGCGCGAGGCACTTCGCGGGCTGTCGATGATGGGGATCGTGGAAAGTCGGCAGGGCGGAGGGTGCTTTGTCACCGACCTTGACCCCAAACGCCTTATGGAGCCGCTGTCCTTCTATCTTCAGCTGCGGGACTATTCGATGGACGAATTGTTCCGCGCCCGGCAGCTGATCGACAGCGGTATCGCGGGTGATGCGGCGCGGAACGCCACTGCCGATCAGCGGACCCGTCTGATCGAACTTGCCCGCCTCGGGAAAGAGCTGGTCGATGACCCCGTCGGATTCCGCGTTCTTGACGCGCAGTTCCATGGTCTGATCTCCGAAGCGTCGGGCAATGCCTTCCTCTTGTCAGTGTCGAACTCGCTATATTCGCTGGCCATCGATTTGCGGCGGAAAGCATCGGAGATGCCGGGGGTGCTGACGCAGTCGGCTGCGGACCACATCGCCATTGCGGAGGCAATCAGGGACGCCTCTTCAGACGGTGCGAGCCGCGCCATGGGGCGTCACGTCGACCATATTCGCGCCACCACCTCGCTTGTCGCGAAAATAGGAATCCGAGATGCTTCTTGAGGGCAAACGCGCCATCGTGACAGGCGCTTCTCGGGGTATCGGACGGGGCATCGCCCTCGACTTTGCCCGCGAGGGGGCTGACGTCGCGATCAACCATTTCGCTGCAGCGGATGCGGCCTTCGACCACGCGGCCGCCGAAAGCCTCGCCGCCGACATCCGCGCCCTTGGCCGCCGTGCCATCGTGATCGAAGGCGATGTGGGCAAGGATGACACCGCAGATCGGCTGATCGGCGCCACGGTCGATGCCTTCGGCGGTCTGGACATCCTGGCCTCGAACGCCGGGATTTGCCCGTTTCATGGATTTCTGGACATGCCATCCTCTCTTCTCAGGACGGTGATCGACGTGAACCTGACCGGCGCCTATCTGGTGGCGCAGGCGGCCGCGCGGCAGATGGTGGCGCAGGGCAGGGGCGGCGCGATTGTCGCCACCTCCTCCATCTCGGCGCTGGTCGGAGGAGCGATGCAGACGCATTACACGCCCACCAAGGCCGGGGTCCATTCCCTCATGCAGTCGGTGGCCATCGCCCTTGGTCGCCACGGCATCCGCTGCAACTCCGTCATGCCCGGTGCGATCGCGACCGACATAAACCGCGACGACTGGTCGGACCCGCAGAAACGCGCCTATCTCGACAGCCGCATTCCGCTCGGCCGTTTCGGAACGCCCGAAGACGTGGCCCGTGTCGTCAGCTTTCTCGCGTCAGAGCGGGCGCCTATGTCACCGGGGCGGCGCTGCTGGTCGACGGCGGGCTTTTCGTGAACCTCCAGTAGCGGGCCGATCATGCGCATCTGTGACCCCCATATCCACCTTTGGGATCTGTGGACCCGGCTTTACCCGGGGCTTGAAACGCCGACGACGGGTTTCATCGGGTCGAATGCCGCGATCGCGCGCAGCTACCTCTTGCCCGAATACCTGCAAGAGGGTGGCACCACGGTCGAGATCGCGGCGGCGGTGCATGTAGAGGCGTTTCCGACCGATCCGCTGGCCGAGGTCGCCCATGTCCAGTCAATGGCAAAGATCTCTCCAGTCCCGCTGGCCATCGTCGCAACGCCGATCTGACAAGACCGGACGTCGCCGATTTGCTGGACAGGATGATGGCGCATGCCGCCCTGCGCGGCATAAGGCAGGTGGTCAACCTGCACCCGGACCCACGACTGACCTACACAAGTCGCGATCTTCTGGCCGATCCCGCCTTCGCCACGGGCCTGGCCGCCTTGGCCCGCAGAGGGCTTCGCTTCGATCTGCAGCTTTACCCGCATCAGGTCCGCGCGGCCGCGCGGTTGATCGAGGCGACGCCCGGTCTGCAGGTGATCCTGAACCACGCGGGCATGTGGGCGGACCGGACGAGTGCCGGCTGGAAAGCCTGGAAGGCCGCGCTGCGCGATCTGGCGGCCCTGCCGCAGGTCAGCGTCAAGATCAGCGGTCTCGGGATGTTCGACCCGGCCTGGACAGCGGCTGGCATCCGCCCGCTGATTCTGGAAACCTTGGAGGCCTTTGGCACGGACCGCGCCATGTTCGCCTCGAACTTCCCCGTCGACAAGCTTTTCTCGGATTTTCCGGCGCTTTGGGCAGCCTTCGCCGCGGCAGTCGCAGATCAGGATGCGGCGACACGGGACGCCCTCTTCTGTGGTAACGCCCGGCGGATCTACGCGATCTGACCACAGCCTTCCCGCTGTGCCGCAGGACATTCCTTCGGCGCGCGTGGGCGGGGCCCTGCCATCCGCAGTCGCCTTGTCGCAAATCCCGACGACAACCTTGTCGGACATATGGCGTCCGGCCCGTGCCTCCCTCCGCCCGCCCGTTGGCCCGGCGATTCCTGCCCTATCGGCCTTCCCGTTCACCGCCAGGCCCATCGCGGCCCTCACCGGCTCCCTCGCCACAAATGACGCCCTGCCAGTCATTCGGATCCAGCCGCGGACGTCTCGGCATCGTCGGGGAACTAGGCCGCGTCCAGCAACCCCCGGCCCTTCAGCAAAGCTTCCACCCCCGGCATCCGGCCCCGGAATTTCAGATAGAGCGCCTCGGCTTCTTCCGACCCCCGGCAGAGAGGATGAACCGCTCCAGCCGCCCGGCGACATCGGGGTCGAACGGATCGCCCGCCTCCTCAAAGGCGGCAAAAGCGTCGGCGTCCATCACCTCGGACCACATGTAGGAATAATAGCCCGCGCTATAGCCATCCCCGGAAAACACATGCGCGAAATGCGGCGTCGCATGGCGCATCCGGATCGCCCGCGGCATTCCCAGCCCTTCCAGAACCTCGGCCTGGCGCTGCATCGGATCCACTGGCGGAGCGCCTGTGTGGAACTCCAGATCCACCATCGCCGAACTGACGAATTCCACCGTGGCAAAGCCCTGATCATAGGTTCCGGCCGCCAACAGCCGCTCCAGCATCGCGGGGGGCATCGGTTGCCCGGTCTCGTGATGCCGGGCATGGGTCTCAAGCACCTCGGGCACCTCCAGCCAATGCTCGTAAAGCTGGCTCGGCAGTTCGACGAAATCGCGCGCGACACTGGTTCCCGAAATGAACCCATAGGTCACGTCGCTCAGCATCTGGTGCAGCGCATGGCCAAACTCGTGGAACAGCGTTCGCGCATCGTCATATGACAAGAGCGTCGGGGTGCCCTTGGCAAAGTTGCACACATTCACCACGACGGGGCGCTGATCGCCGCCGAGCTTGCGCTGCGAACGCATCGCCGAACACCAGGCCCCCGACCGTTTCGATCCCCGCGCGAAATAATCCCCCAGAAAGACAGCCACATGCGCATCGCCCCGTGTGACCTCCCAGCCCCGCACATCCGGGTGGTAGAACGGTCCCTCGATCTCGTGGAACTCCAGCCCGAAGAGCCGCCGGGCACAATCGAACTGCGCCCCAAGCATCGCATCCAGGCTCAGATACGGCTTCAGCGCGGCCTCATCCAGATCGTGCTCGGCCAGACGGCGCTTCTCGGAATAGTAGCGCCAGTCCCAGGGTTCCAGTGGCCCGGCCAGCCCGTCAGCCCGCAACATCGCCTCCAGAACACCCGCATCCGCCTCGGCCTTGCGCCGCGCCGGCTCCCAGACCCGCATCAACAGGCCGCGCACCGCATCCGGTGTCTTTGCCATCTCCGGCTCCAGCTTGAAAGCCGCGAAATCGGCATAGCCCAGCAGCGCCGCCCGCTCCGCCCGCAGCGCCAGGATCTCCGAGGCGATCCCCCGGTTGTCCGTGGCGCCACCATTTGCCCCCCGGGCGACCCAGGCCTCATAGGCCCGCTGCCGCAAGCTCCGGTTCGGCGAAAACTGCAGGAACGGCACGATCAGCGAGCGGTTCAGCGTCACGACCGCCGCCTTGCCCCGTTCCGCCCCCGCCGCCCGGCAGCCATCCTGCACGAATCCCGGCAGGGCCTGCAGATCGGTGCCCCCGATCTCCATGAACCAGTCCCGCTCATCGGCCAGCAGGTTCTGCCCGAAGGCCGTGCCCAGAACCGCCAGCCGCGACTTGACCGCCGTCAGCCGTGCGGCCTCGGCTCCGTCCAGCTCCGCCCCCTCGCGCACGAACATCCGCCGGTAAAGCAGCAGCACCCGCAGCTCTTCCGGCGTCAGCGCCAGATCCGCGCGCCCCTGCCACAAGCTTTCCACCTTGGCAAAGAGCGCCTTGTTATTGGTGATCTCGCTGGAAAAGGCGCTCATCTTCGGCGCCAGTTCGCGCTGCAACGCCTCACGCGCCTCGGTCGAATCCGCGCCCGCGAGGTTGTAGAACACGCCCGCCACCCGGTCGAGCGTCGCCTCCGCCAGTTCCAGCGCCTCGATCACCTCCGCAAAGGAACTGCCCGGCCCATCGGCAATCGCGGCAATCGCCGCCCGCGCCTCGGTCAGCGCCTGCTCGAAGGCCGGTCCGAAATGCGCATCCTCGATCGCCGCAAACGGCGGCAACCCGAATGCGCCGTCCCAGATCTGCAACAATGGATTGTTCATCGCATCCCGCCCTTTCATCTTGGCCAAAATATCCCCGCCGGAGGCATCCGCCCTCTCAGCGGCCGTCCCCGCCCGATCGCGCCCGCAACCGCAACTCCAGCCGCCGCATCAACAGCGACAGCCCGATCGTCATCGTCAGATAGATCAGCGCCGCCACATTGTAAGTCTCGAAATACTTGAAATTGCCCGCCGCCGTCACCTTGGCCAGCTGCGTCACATCGCCCACGCCAAGAACCGACACCAGCGAGCTGTCCTTGACCATCGCCACGAAATCATTGCCAAGCGGTGGCAGGATCAGCCGGAAGGCCTGCGGGAAAGTCACGTGGCGGAACCGCTGCCAGCCGTTCAGCCCCAGGGCCTGCGCCGCCTCGATCTGGCCCTTGTCGACGGCCTGCAGACCGGCGCGGAAGATCTCGGCCAGAAACGAGGCATAGGCCAGGATCAGCGCCATAACCGCCCGCCACAACAGCGGGAAATCCCGTGTCCGCATCGGGTCGAACCCCAGCGGTCCGGTCACCAGATTCCACGCCGCCACCATCAGCGGTGCCAGAACGAAAGCCACATAAAGCAGCAGCACGATGATCGGTATGCCGCGCATCACCTCGACATAAAGCCGTGACAGTTGGCGCAGCACCAGAAATCGCGACAGAAGCCCCACCGCCAGAAGCAGCCCCAGCGCCGCCGCGCCGGTGTAGCCGACGACCGTCACCATCACCGTGATCGCGATCCCCGCGGCCAGCTTCTGCAGCACGGCCGCATAATCCGCATCGGCCAGGACCTCATAGAAAAGCCACAGCCCGATGATCCCCACGATCAACAGCCACCAGGGGAAATCCTTGTCGGGGTGCGGTGACGGCGTCATCGGCGGCGGCCCTGGTCGCCGGGACCGGCGCCTTCTCCCATCATTCGCCGAGCGTGTAGTCCACGAACCATTTCTGGTTCAGTGCATCCAGCGTGCCATCCGCCTTCATCGCCGCAATCGCCGCGTTGATCGGCGCCACAAGATCGGAGCCCTTGGGAAAGATGAACCCGAAATCCTCGGTCGCGAGCGGCTCACCGATGATCTTAAGCCCGCCGTTCGACGCGGCGACATAGCCATTGGCGGCGGTCGAATCCGACAGGGTCAGATCCACATCCCCCGCCTTCAGCGCCTCGAGCCCGGCCCCGAAGGTTTCGAACTTGATGACCCGGGGATTGTCTTCCTTGCCGTCCAGGATGTTGTAGACGGCGGCGTAGAAGGGCGAGGTTCCGGGCTGGGCCGAGACCAGAAGCTCCGGGATCGCCGCGAAAGAGGCGGCATCGGTGAACCGTGTCTCGTCGCCCCGCACGATCATCAGCATCTCCGACCGCATGTAGGGATCGCTGAAATCGACCTGCTCCTTGCGCTCGTCCTTGATGGTGATGCCGGTCATCCCGATGTCGAACTGGCCTTCGCTCACTGCCGGGATCATTGCGTCCCAGCTTGTGTTCTCGTAGCGGATCGTCGCATTCAGCCGCGTCGCGATCGCGGCCATCGCATCGTATTCCCAACCGATCGCCGTGCCTTCCTTGTCCACGAACTGCAGTGGCGGATAGGCATTCTCGGTCACCACGACGATCTCTTTCCCGCCAAGATCGGGCAGGTCCTGGGCCGCGGCGGCGGTCACGGAAAGGGCAAGGCCCGCAAGGGCGGCAATCAGTTTCATGGCTCAGGCTCCCGGTTGGTTTTCGCAGACTATGCGGGCGGCCACTGCGCGATGCAAGTCCGCCGGCCGATTCGCCGGAACCGGTCAAAGAAAGCGCGGCCAGACGGATGTCGCCAAGAGAGCCGCAGCCCTTTCTCACTCCCCTGCGCCACAGACCGCGCAATCGGCCCGTCGCTTTGTCGCGACGACCCGCGTCTCGCCATAAAGCGCGTCATGGATCATCAGCCGCCCGGCCAACGTCGCGCCCGCGCCGGTCAGATGCTTCACCGCCTCCATCGCCATCATCGCGCCGATCACCCCGGGCAGCGGCGCAGCCACGCCCGCCTCGGCGCAGGTGGGAACCATGCCGGGCGCGGGAGGCACCGGAAAGATGCAGGCATAGCAGGGGGCACCATGGGCGGGATCAAACAGGCTCAGCTGCCCCTCCCACTGCGTAATCGCGCCGGAAATCAAAGGCTTGGCCAGGGCAACACAGGTCCGGTTGACCAGATAGCGAGTGTCGAAATTGTCGGTCCCGTCCAGCACGAGATCATAGTCGGCGATCAGATCGGCGGCCGTGGCGTCGTCCAGCCGCCGGTGATAGGGGCGCACTTCGACAAAGGGGTTCAACGCCGTCATCGCGGTTTGGGCCGAGAACACTTTCGGCATTCCAATTCTTTGATCCGTATGGATAATCTGTCGCTGAAGATTGGAGCTTTCGACCTCGTCGGGATCAATCACCCCGATCACACCCACCCCGCTCGCCGCCAGATACAAAAGCGCGGGCGAGCCCAGCCCTCCCGCCCCGACGACCAGCACCTTCGCCGCTTTCAGCCGCTTTTGACCCGCGCCGCCAATCTCGCGCAGGATGATGTGGCGGGCATACCGGTCAAGCTCTGCCGTGCGGAAACTGCCTTGCGGCGCGTCGACCACCTCCACCCGCCGCGCCCGTACTGCCGCAAGCGCCAGCCGATAGATCGTGACCACGGCCGCCAGCAGCCCGAACACCAGCCATGCCCCGAAATCCCCGCCGATCAGCTCTGCCAGCGGCGAGGCCATCATCGGCACATGAACGCCCATGATCGCCGCCCACCACAGCCAGAACCCGGCCCAGAGCCAGAGCCGTCGCCAGCCGAACCACAGCCCCGCCGCCCAGATCGCCACAAACCCCAAAAGCCCGATCATGACCGCCCGGTCGATCCGAACCCGCCCGCGCCTCGGGCGGTTTCAGTCAATGTCTCAACCACTTCGAACGCCACCTGCACCACCGGAGCGACGATCATCTGGGCGATCCGGTCGCCGTGACGGACGGTGTAGGGCGCCGTCCCAAGGTTGATCAGCGCCACGCCCAAAGGCCCCCGATAGTCGCTGTCGATGGTGCCGGGCGTGTTCGGCAGGGTGATCCCGTGGTTGGTGGCAAGGCCAGAGCGGGGACGGATCTGCATTTCGTAGCCCAAGGGAATCTCGACCCGAATGCCGGTCGGAACGATCCGCCGCTCCATTGCCGCAAGGGTCACCCCCGCCGCCCGATCCGCAGGCGCAAAGTTGGCCCTGAGGTCCGCACCCGCCGCGCCGGCGGTTTCGTAACCGGGCAATGGCAGGCTCTGATCGGCCCAGGGCTCCCATAGAATGCGCAGGACCGGCGTCATCCGAGCTCCGCGGCGATGCGGGCGGCAAGGCGCCGCGCCACCTCATCCTTCGGCAGCCGCGGCCAGATGTCGGCGCCCGCGTCGGAAATCAGGGTAACGGCATTCTCGGTGCCGCCCATGATGCCGGTCGCAGGCGAAACGTCATTGGCCACGATCCAGTCACAGCCCTTGCGCGCGCGCTTGGCGGTGGCATGGGCGATCACGTCATCGGTTTCGGCGGCGAAACCGACGACCAGCCGGGGGCGAACGGAAGCTTTGGAAACGATGGAAAGGATATCCGGATTCTCGGCGAATTCCAGCGTCGGGGCCTTGCCCGATCCGTCCTTCTTCAGCTTCTTCCCTGCCGCATTGGCGACGCGCCAGTCAGCCACCGCCGCCGCCATCACCGCCGCATCGGCGGGCAGGGCCGCCTCTACCGCCGCCAGCATCTGCTGCGCCGTTTCCACCGGCACCACGGCCACTCCGGGAGGTGGCGGCACGGAAGCGGGGCCGGTCACGAAGGTGACCCGCGCCCCAAGGTCGCGCAGCGCCACGGCCAGCGCGGTGCCCTGAGCCCCTGACGATCTGTTTGCAATATACCTCACCGGATCAATGGGTTCGTGCGTCGGACCAGAGGTGACGATGACATGACGCCCGGCCAGCGGGCCGCCGCCCAGCGCCGCATCGATGGCGGCCAGGATCTCGGTCGGTTCGGCCATACGTCCGGGCCCGTATTCGCCGCAGGCCATGTCGCCCTCGTTCGGCCCGACGGTCAGCACCCCATCCGCCCGAAGCCCCGCCACGATTGCGCGCCGTCGCCGGATGCAGCCACATCCTGACGTTCATCGCAGGCGCGATCAGCACCCGCTTGTCGGTCGCCAGCAAAAGGGTGGAGGCAAGATCGTCCGCCCGGCCGCCCGCCATCTTTGCCATCAGATCCGCCGTCGCCGGGCAACCACGACCAGATCCGCCGCGCGCGAAAGCTGGATATGGCCCATCTCGGCCTCGTCTGTCAGATCGAAGAGGGCCTGATAGACCTTCGCCTCCGCCAGTGCCGAAAGCGACAGGGGCGTCACGAATTCGGCCCCGGCGCGGGTCAGGACCGGTGTGACAGCTGCCCCCGCCTTGCGCAGAAGGCGGATCAGTTCCAGCGCCTTGTAGGCCGCGATTCCGCCGCCGACGATCAGAAGAATGCGCTTGTCGGCCAGCATCGGCGGGCTCCGTTCAGGGTCGGGCAAGGTTAGGTGCGCGCACCGGCAAACTCAACTCCCCTTGCGACGCCCCCGGCAAAACAAAAAGCGCCCCGCCTGGTGCCGGGGCGCTTTCGCAATCGCTAACCGATCACGCACTAAGCCAGAAAGTGATGCACCTCGCGTGACTGGTTCTCGAGGTTCCGGCGCATCTTTGCGAAGGCCGCCGCCTCAAGCTGGCGAACCCTCTCTTTCGACAGGCCCAGCTCTTCTCCAAGCGCTTCAAGGGTGCGGGGCTGTTCTCTCAGCTTGCGCTCGGTCACGATGAACCGCTCGCGGCCGTTCAGCGACCGCATGGCATTGATCAGCCAGTCTCTCAGCCGGGCGACATCATGCGCGCCCTCGACGATTTCCGAGGCTTGCACGCCCTCGTCTTCCAGCGCCTCGATCCACTCGCGGCCTTCCTCGTCCGATGATTGCGCGGCGTTGAGAGAGAAGTCGCTGCCCGAAAGCCTGCCCTCCATCATTTCCACATCCGCCAGCGGCACGCCGACTTCGGCCGCCACCATCTGGCGCAGCTGATGCGAATCCAGCGCCTCGCCGCGCTGCGCCGCCTCGCGCTCGAACTTGGCCTGAACCCGGCGAAGGTTGAAGAAAAGCGATTTCTGGCTGGAGGTGGAACCGGTCCGCACCATCGACCAGTTGCGCATCACATAGTCCTGGATCGACGCCTTGATCCACCAGACCGCGTAGGTGGAAAAGCGCACCCCGCGATCCGGATCGAACTTGTCCGCAGCCTTCATCAGGCCCAGGCTCGCCTCCTGGATCAGGTCGTTCATCGGCGCGCCATAGCGGCGGAACTTGGCCGCCATGCTGATCGCCAGCCGCATGTAGGCCGTGATCAGCCGGTGCAGGGCCCGTTCGTCGCGGTGATCGCGCCAGGCATATGCAAGCCGCAGTTCGGTTTCGGCATCCAGCAGCTCTGCCTTCATCGCTTGGCGAGACATCGTCTGGTCGGTATATCCGTCAAGTGCCATGACAACCCCCAGTCTGGAATCATGAGGCGACTTCGCCTTTCTCGAAGCTTACGGAGCGAAGGCGTGACTGGATCACTTTCCCCGGCGACATTTCTCCTGCCTGCGCTGACACTTGTCGTCGGCGGCGCGCGGTCGGGGAAATCGGCGTTCGCCGAGCGGCTGGTTACCGCAAGTGCCCGCCCACGGCGGTATATCGCCACGGCAGAGGCGTGGGATGACGAGATGCGGGACAGGATCGCCCGGCACCGGCGGGAGCGGGGGGCAGACTGGCTGACCGTTGAAGCGCCGCTCGACCTTGCCGCAGCGCTGGCAGCGGCGCAGCCGGACGAGGCGGTGCTGGTCGATTGCGCCACGCTCTGGCTTAGCAACCAGCTTCTGGCGGATCATGATCTTGCAGCCGAAAGCGCAGATCTTTGCGCGGCGCTGGGCGGTTGCGCCGCGCCGGTGGTGATCGTCTCCAACGAAGTGGGCTGGGGCATCGTGCCCGACAACGCCCTGTCGCGCCGCTTTCGTGACGCGCAGGGTCGGTTGAACCAGCGGCTGGCCGCCGAGGCGGATCTGGTGGTGACGGTGATCGCCGGATTGCCCCTTGTGCTGAAAGGCAGCACCGGTGCGCTGCCATGACGCGGCTCTGGTGGGTTCGCCATGCGCCCACCCATAGCCGCGCCTTCGCGGGCTGGCGGGACATCGCGGCCGATCTCTCCGACACGGCCAGCCTTGCCCGGCTCGACGCCTACCTGCCGAAGGCTGCCCTTCTCACCTCCTCCGATCTGGTTCGCGCCACGGCCACGGCCGATGCCCTCGCCCCGGGCCGTGACCGGCTGCCCCCCTTGCCCGCCTTGCGGGAATTCGATTTCGGCGATTGGGACGGTCTTGGTTTTGACGAGGTCGCCCGGCGCTGGCCCGACCTGTCGCGCGCCTATTGGGAGAAACCGGGCCACATCGCCCCGCCGAACGGCGAAAGCTGGTGGCAGGCCGAGGCGCGCATTTCTTCCGCCGCGGATGCGCTTGTCGCGGCCAATCCCGGCAGGGACATCATTGCCGTCGCCCATTTCGGGGCTATCCTCACCCAACTGGCACGCGCGAAAGAGATCGCGCCAGAGCAGGTGCTGGCTCAGCGCATCGACAACCTCTCGGTGACCTGCCTCTGCTGCACCGGACCCCGGTGGACCGTCAGCGCCGTCAATCACATTCCCTGATGTGTCGGCACACAAATCATCGCTTTTCACGGCGCCGGTCGGCTGGTTCTCTGCGATCTTCAGAAAGGAAGTTCCGATGACCTATGATCTTGCGATCGGCGATCGTGCCTATTCAAGCTGGTCCCTGCGCGGATGGCTGTTGTTCGATGCCTTTGACATTGCGGTGAAAACCCATATGGCGCGGCTATACACCGACGACTTGCCGCAGCTTCTGGCCCAGTATCATCCGGCGAAGACCGTGCCCACGATGCGTCTGCCCGACGGCACCGTGGTCAGCGAAAGCCTCGCCATTGCCGAAGAGCTGGCCACGCGCCATCCCGAGGCCGGGCTCTGGCCTGCCGATCCCAAGGCGCGCGCCATCGCCCGAACGCTGGCCGCCGAGATGCATGCAGGCTTCACGGCGCTGCGCAGTCATTGTCCGATGAACCTGCGGGCCAGCTATACCGAGTGCCAGCCCCCCGAAGCGGTTCTGGCCGATCTGGCGCGCCTTGAAACCATCTGGGCCTGGGCCGGGCCGAAACCGGCGGGGCGGGCCCCTGGCTGTGTGGCGCCTATTCGGCGGCGGATGTGTTCTTCGCGCCTGTCGCCGCCCGCATTGCAACCTACAACCTTCCCGTCGGCCCCGCGGCGATGGTCTATGTCGGCGCCCATCTTGCCCATCCCTCTTTCCGGCGCTGGCGGGCGATGAGCCTGATCGACGGTGCCGATCAGGCGTTCTACCGCCGCGACTATCCCCGCCGCGACTGGCCGGGGCCGGTGCGGCTTCCCACGCGGGCGGTCGAGGGATCGGAGGCGGAAAACGCCGCCTGTCCCTATTCGGGCGCGCCGGTCACCCATGTGCTGGAGATCTACGGCCGCCGCTTCGGCTTTTGCAACGCCTTCTGCCGCGACAAGACCGTGGCCGATGCGGAAGCCTGGCCGAAGTTCATGGCGATTTACCATTCGTAAACCATTTCCGGGCTACCCGTTAACCTCGGTAAACGGAGTTCCGGGGAATGGTGGCACGGGCCTATACGGTGGCCTTCGAGGGGGTCGAGGCGCGCATTGTCGAGGTTCAATGCGCGCTTTCGGCAGGAATGCCGGCCTTCAACCTCGTGGGGTTGCCGGACAAGGCCGTCAGCGAAGCGAAGGAACGGGTGCGCGCCGCACTTCAGGCGATGTCCATCGCGCTGCCGTCGAAACGGATCACGATCAACCTTTCCCCCGCCGATCTGCCGAAAGAGGGCTCTCACTTCGATCTGCCCATCGCGCTGGCACTGCTCGCCGCGCTTGACATCATCCCGCGCGAGGAGGTGGAGGGGGTCGTGGCGCTTGGCGAGTTGTCGCTGGACGGGCGGTTGATGCCGGTCATCGGTGCTTTGCCTGCCGCGATGGCCGCCGCGGTGGAGGACCGCGCGCTTCTCTGTCCGCGCGCCTGCGGGGCGGAGGCTGCCTGGGTTGGCGCGACCGAGGT
>JAAURK010000288.1 GCA_012032275.1 Tabrizicola sp. | reverse complement strand
CGAGCTTCGCCGATTGGGTGAAGGCCATTCGGCCCGAGCCTTGGATGGGTCGGACCGAACGGATCGACGGCACAGGTCGATCCGCATCTCGTCTCGCCCGTGGTCGAGGTCACGTGACATGACCGATCCCACTTATCTAAGTCTTGGCTTGCCGCCGACCGCTTCGCCACTGGCAGTGGTTCGCGCGGCGGTCCGGGCGCTGCACCCCGACACACGCGCTGTTTGCGGCTTCCGGGCCGCACGCAAGCGCTTCTATCGGCAGATGCTCTGCGCGCATGCCGCGCGACAGGCGGCGGGCGACGATCCGGCCAGCTGATCGCTCCCAACCACCCCCTCATCCCGACATAGCGCCCGGCCATTTGGCCGGGTCTTCCCCATTCAGGAGGTCCCCATGGCGGATTACTTCACCCATTTTTCGTGCCTGCTCGACGTCGGCACCCCTGACAAAGCTGCCCGCGCGCTCGCGCTGTTCCAGAGCTTGCGCCAAGCCGATCAGGATGCCGAGGACCCGGAGGTCGTAGGCTTCGACCTCGTGCGCCAGAACGCGCCCGAGGGCAGCACCCTTTGGCTCCATGACGACGAGCACGGCGATGTCGAAGCTGTCATCCGCTTCGTGCTGCGCCTTGCGGAAGAGCTCGACCTCACCGGCCTCTGGGGTTTCCAGTTCGCCCTGACCTGTTCTCGGCCCCGCCTCGAGGCCTTCGGTGCCGGCGCGCATGTCATCGACCTCGGCGCGCGGAAATCCATCGGCTGGATCAGCACGCAAGAATGGCTGGCCGCCGCGCTGAACGGGGAGGATGCACATGCCTGAGGTGATCTGCACCACCGTCTACCAGTTCCCGGAACTCTCGGATGCGGCCAAGGAAAAAGCGCGCAGCTGGTATCGCGAGCTTGGCCCCCACGACGATTGGTGGGACGCGGTCTACGAGGATTTCGAGCGGGTCTGCGAGATCCTCGGCATCCGGCTGAAGACCACCCCCGTCCGCCTGATGGGCGGTGGGACGCGGGCCAAGCCCTGTATCTGGTTCTCCGGCTTCTGGAGCCAGGGCGACGGCGCCTGCTTCGAGGGTTACCTTAGCTACGCCAAAGGCGCCGTCGCGCGCATCCGGGACTACGCCCCGACCGACGCGACGCTTCATGGTATCGCCGACCGGCTGCAGGACATCCAGCGGCGTAACTTCTACCAGCTTGCCGCCGAGGTCAGCCACCGCGGCCGCTACTACCACGAGTACACCATGGCCGTTGACGTCACGCGGGACAGCCCGACCGGGCAGCCGCCGACCGAGGACGCCGAAGAGATCGTGACCGAGGCGCTGCGCGATCTGGCCCGCTGGCTCTACCGGCAGCTTGAAGCCGAATACGACCACCTGACCTCGGACGAGGCCGTCGAGGAGGGGATCATCGTCAACGAGTACACCTTCACCGAAGGAGGTCGCCACTTCGGGTGAGACCGCACGGTTGAAAACTGTCAGAAAATTGCGCACATTTCTGACAAAGGAGCGATCATGGAGCGCATGGCCGAGAGCATCATGAATGTCGCGACGACGTTGCCGGAGGGGGTGCCCTTGGCAGCGAAGGGGCTCCTGCACCTCGGCTCGCGCGCGGCGGTCGATCAGACGCTGTCGCGTCTGGCCACGCGCGGCGAGTTGATCCGTGCAGGACGCGGCATCTACATGCGCCCGGTCCAGACACGCTTTGGTCCGCGCAGTCCGTCCGCTGAACAGGCGATTGAAGCGCTCGCTGTGCAGCGGGGCGAGACGATCGTGCCGAGCGGTGCTGCCGCGGCAAACGCTCTGGGCCTGACCACGCAGGTGCCGGTCAAGTCGGTTTACCTCACCTCGGGGCGAAGCCGCGTGCTGAACCTTGGGCGGCAAGCGGTCGAACTGCGACATGCGCCGCGTTGGCAGTTGGCGCTTGGGAACAAGACATCCGGCCAGGTTGTCCGCGCTCTGGCATGCCTCGGGCCAGATGAGGCACCCAAGGCCTCGCAAACCCTGCGATCCAAGCTCACGGAGCCGGCAAAGACTGAACTGATGTCCGCCGCGCCGCAGTTCCCGACTTGGCTGGCACGATTGGTTGGATAGATAGTCCATGGCTGAGGCGTCAGTGCGCTTCAGCGCTTTGCCTGATGCCCATCCTGAGGCGGGAGGCAAATTCAAGACAGTCGACCCAGGGGGCCAGTGCTCACCCGCCTCGCGACGGTGCGGTGCATGGCTCAGCCCAGAAGCTTCAGCAGGGTGTCGCGCTGCGCAGCGTGCTTTGCAGGGTTGTCGCGCTTCAGCTTGTTCAGGTTGAGGAGTTTCCACTGCACGGCGGGCAGGTGAGATGCCTGCGCCCGGTCGATGGCCGCAAAGTCAGGCTCCCCGTCTTGAAGTGTCAGAAGGAACTGCCTCGCTTTGTCGTCGAGGCGCGATTGCACATCGGCGATCAACCTCAGGCGCGTCGCCAGAAGCGTGTCGAGGGGGACCGGTGTTCTGGTCATGCCCTCGAATTCCCTCGCGTAGGGTTGCTCGAGATCGATCAGGTTCGGATCGAGCAGCTCGTGCGCCGGACGGGGCGAACTGGCGACATAGATCAGGAAGGTCTGGAAGAGGTCCAGCGTCAGGCCCTCGTGTTCGTAAAGGAGCGTGACGTCGTAGAGGTCGCGGGGATGCTGCCGGTCCAGGGCAGCGTGCAGCTTGCCTGCGAACAGGTCCTCGAACGAGACGATCTGCATTTCAGCAAAGCCATAGGCATCCTCGACAGCGGCCGAGACGGTCCGGATTTCCGGGTCGTGGACCACGCCACGGGTGACGGGCGAGGTTTCGATCTTGATCTCGGCATTGCCGAGGCGGGCAAGCAACCGAGTGGCTCCGCCGCCGCCGCCTTGGATGCGCTGAGATTTCGCGCCGCGGATACCGGCCTCGATGGCAGCCGCGATGCGATCCATCGCGGCATTGATCTCGTCCAGGCTTTCCGCGCGTTCCTTGATAGGCAGGTAGGTCAGGTCGATATCGACCGACAACCGCGGTAGGTCCCGGTAAAAGAGGTTGATCGCTGTCCCACCCTTGAGCGCGAAGACGTTTTCTCCCGCGACATGGGGCAAGACGCGCACGAGGAGTGCGACTTGGGCTTCATAGGTCTCACGCGCCACTGCCGGCCTCCGGTTTCACGAAATCTTCCGGCACCATGATCTGATAGCGCGGGTGGATCTTGCCACCCGTAACCAAGGCTCGGTCACCGCTGCCGAGGTCGAAGGCCTGCGGGTCGATCCGTTTGCGCCAAGGATGATCGTGACGGTCAGCGAAGACGAAGAACAGGCGCCTGACCTTGATCTTGCGGCAGGACTGCAGGAGGTCTGACAGCAGTCTTGGGCGAAGGGTCGTCAAGCTCTCGAAGACCATGTCGAGCGTGTGGAAGCTTTCATGGTCGGGCAACTCGTCCATGGCCTCCAGAATGGCGCGTTCCGGCGTCGACATCGTGAGACCCCAGTCCCATGGCTGGCCAGTCGTTTTGCCCTCGATCAAGCCCAGTTTCGGGTCGGTAAACAAGGATCGGGGGCGGGTTCTGATCTTGACATCCATCGGCAGTTTCACCAGCCAGTTCGGGATACTGTCCCCATAGACCCAGACCGGAGCGCTTTCGCCGAGGCGCAGATAGTGGGCATGTCCTTGTTCGCCGAGCGCCGTGGTGCCGCCGACATGCAGGTCATGACCCATGATGTGCTGCGTGGACAGGATGCAGGTCTTCCAGTCGACGCTGTTCGATGTCGGCGTGGCTGCGGTGCTGGGGAGGGGGCGGCGGAAGACGCCTCGGGTGATGCGGTCCAGCCAGCCGCGCGTCACATAGTCACGGAAGCTCTCATAGGCGATGCCTTGGGAGACGAGCCACGCGGCATCGACCAGATACCCGGCGGGCACGGCATCGAGCAATTTCTTCAGATTCTGTGATCTTGCAGCGTCCATGATGCTTAAAGTGACAGATTCTCAAAGAGACGTCCACGGCTTCTTTGAGAAGGGTGCTTTTCCAGCGTTATGGGCGCTCCAACATGCCGATTTCCAAAGAACTGAGGGAGTAGCCCCAAGTGGTGGGAGATCTGAAGACGCTGGGTCGAGAGACGGCAACGACTTGCGGTGGTTGCCGAAGGTCGCAGGAGTGTACCTCCCGGCGTGCCGCCGGGACTGGGCCTTGGTCTTTCGTACAGGAGTTTGACCGAGGCTGATGTCCCGAAGGGCTAATCTGCCAACCTATAGGTTGGCAACTACGCTCGGTTTGCCAAGCCACGGTATGGCAGAAGCTCCGGAAGGCCGGAGCCAGCCGGTGCTGGGATCACTTGTTCCCGTCGATCCACTTCGACATCAGGCCCTTGTCGCGGAAGCATTCGTCCGGGACGGCGCGGCGTTTGATCCGGGCGAGCTTCTCCGCGAAGGCCACCTGCTTCGAGGTCGGCAGCCGGTCCATGTCGGAGACCGGCTTCAGCTGGGCCTGCGCCTCGATCCAGGCACTCAACGACCGGCGGTCCTGCTGGACCTCCCATGGCAGGAGGGTCTGGTTGCGCAGGGCGAGCGACCGCGCATAAGCGATCTGCTTGGCCGTCGCGGGCAGAGCGTGCGTGGTGCTGTCCATCGGGAACCCCCTTTCTGGCTTGGCTTTCAATATAGAACATAACAGGAACAAAATCAAGCTGAGCCTCCGGGGCGCGTCGGTTCGAGAGGGAGAGATGGGCGGGGGAAGATCAGGCCTGAGGGTGCCCGAGAGAGGGTGTCCGGGCCTGTCCCTGTCCCTCATTCCGGAGTTTCCCGATGACCTATCTCGCGCCTGTTGCGCCGCCCGTTCCTGTTCCCTCTCGCGATCCCGCGCCCGCAATCCTTGCCGTCGCCGAAGCGCTGCAACCCGATCTCGCCCAGGGCTTACAGATCGACGCGCTGCGCTGCGGCTTGAGATGGAGCGGGCCTTCGGCGGCTCCGATGCCGATGGCGCCTGGGGCTGGAAGCTTGCCTACGAGGCGGGCGAGGTGGCGCTGGTCCTCTTCCTGCGGAAATTCGGCCATGCGCTGCTCGCCCGGGCGGGCTCGCCTGCCGCGCTGCTGCCGATCCTCGCCAAGGTGGCGTGCCTCTTGCCGACGCACACCCGGCGCTCGGAGAAAATGGAGCGCTTCCAGCAATTCTCGA
>JAAURK010000287.1 GCA_012032275.1 Tabrizicola sp. | reverse complement strand
TAACCAGCAGCGCAATAATCAATATGCCGGCAATGGTACTGATGAAGGTGATTTTTTTTATCCAGCGCCAGCCGGGCAATCTGGTTGTTTTTCATATCCACTTCGTATACTGTTTCCAGTAAGGCAATCTGCCGGTTGTTAGAGGTGGAGTAAATATCCTCTACCAGTCCGCGTGAAAGTTCATTGTAATAATAGGCGCTGTCGTAAACGTGCAGCAACTCATATCCTCTTGCCATATCGCGGTATGCGCTGGCCAGTTGGTATTGCGATTGTGTTTTATCGGCCAGGTTCAGGGCCAGCCGGGTGCGGAGCTGCGCATCCGGATCGCAGCGCAGGACATCATCCTGGCGCGTGACAGGCCATCGGGGCTTTCCGCTCTCAATATCCTGCCCGCGACGGTCATCGCCGTCCGCGAAGGGGAGGGGCCCGGTGCGCTGGTGCAGCTTGACCTTGCTGGGCAGCGCATTCTGGCGCGGATCACCCGGCGTTCGGCGCGGTCGCTTGGGCTGGCACCCGGCCTTGCGGTGCATGTCATCATCAAGTCCGTCGCCGTTGCCCGGGGCGATATCGGCGGCATCGGGCCATTTGCCGAACTCTCATGACGCCCGGCTTTCAGGCTGCGCAAAGGTGCGTTGACAGGGGCATGGGGTGAGGGAGTAATCTGCCGCGGCAGGCGCCCCCTGCCCTATGTGACAAATGGGTGTTACATGAGGCGCCGAAGGTGCCGCTTGGACGAAACCGGATCAGCGACGGGCCTGCAAGACCCCGTCGCGACAACCACAAGAAACCAGGGGAGAACTGCTTTGAAAGACCGAACAACCGACTTCAACCGCCGCCGGTTCCTGCAGGGATCCGCCGCTGGCCTCGGCCTTCTGGCCGCGCCTGCGGTCATCTCCTCGAAGGCCCTGGCCTCGTCGGGCGAGCTCAACTTCACCGGCTGGGCAGGCTATCCGCTTTTTGCCGAGAAGATCTTTCCCGCCTTCGAGGCCGCCTCGGGGATCAAGGTGAATTTCAAGGAGTTGCCGGATCAGGACACGATGTTTGCCGAAGCCAAGGTGGCGCTGGAGGCGGGCGGCATCGACATCATCGAACCGACGATCGACCGGGTGGGTGCCTGGAATTCCAACGGTCTGCTTGGTGCCTGGGACGAAGCCAAGCTTGCCATGGACAATTACCTGCCGGGTCTTGCCGACGGTTCGGCGGGCGAACGCTCGCGTCCTGACGGCACGCTGCGCTATGTGCCCACGGTCTGGGGAACCGAGTCGATCGTCGCCCATGCGACGGATGCCAAGCTGTCGGATCCGCCCTCGCTTGGCGCGCTGTTCGATCCCGAGAATCAGGCAACCCTGCGCCCGCATTCGGCGCTTGCGGCGATGGGCCGCTGGCTTGACGCGACCGGAAAGCTGCCGCGCCCCTGGCTTGACGGCTATTCCGACATGGGCGCCATGGTGGAACTCTGGGATATCGCGCTCGCAGAGGCGATCAAGGCCAAGGGCAACGTCGTGCAATGGTGGTCGGGCGAGAACGAGGCCAATGCCGGATTCACCGCGAATGGTGCGACTGTGGGCCTGTGCTGGGATTCGACCGGCTTCAACCTGCGCAACGATGGCTACAAGTACATCGCTCCGGCCGAGGGTGCCTTTGCCTGGCATCAGGGGCTGGTGCTGATGAAGAACGCGACGAACGTCGATCAGGCGCATGAGTTCGTGAAATGGGTCTCCGGCCCGGAAGGTGCGGCGCTTTGGGCAACGGCGTTCTCGGCCAACCCGGTCGGCAAGGGCGCATCCGAGCAGATGGACCCCGAAGTGTCGGCCTATTACACGGGCACCTTCAACGACGAGGCGCTGAACAAGCTTTGGTGGTGGCCCGATCAGTCGGCCGAATTCCTCGCCAAGCGCGCCGAATACTCGGACAAGTACAAGGCAAGCTGATCTTTGCCAATCATTCGGTTGCGCCGGGCCCATTGCGGCCCGGCGTGCCTGTTTGGCAGGCGCGACATCGTTTCTGGACCGATCCCGTCATCCGATCTGGCGATATGAATTGCGGCCTTCGCGTCGCCTGCTAACCTGCACCGAAGAAGATCCTTCAGGGGGACATGGTCGCGATGAGCGCCGGAATTGATCTTGAGAATGTGACCTGCGATTTCGGCCCCTTTCGTGCGGTTGACGCGGCCAATGTTTCCATCAAACCCGGCGAATTCTTCTCGTTCCTTGGCCCGTCGGGCTGCGGCAAGACCACGATCCTGCGCATGATCTCGGGCTTCATCGAGCCGACGGCGGGCAGCATCCGCATCGGCGGCAAGGACATGCGCGGCCAGCGCCCGAACCAGCGGCCGACTGCGCTGATCTTCCAGAACCTCGCCCTCTTTCCGCTGATGCCGATCTGGGAGAACATCGCCTTCGGGCTGGAAGTGAGGGGCGTCGACAAGGCCACCCGCCGCAAGACCGCCGAGGATCTGTTGGCGCTCGTCGATCTGCCGGATGCTGCCGACAAGATGGTCAGCCAGCTGTCGGGCGGCCAGAAGCAGCGCGTGGCCATCGCCCGGGCCCTTGCGGTAGAGCCGCAGGTGATGCTGCTGGACGAGCCGCTTTCGGCGCTGGACCTGAAGCTCCGCCAGCACATGCGGGCCGAACTGCGGGCGATCCAGAAACGGACGGGCGTCACCTTCATCTACATCACCCATGACCAGGGCGAGGCGCTGGCCATGTCCGATCGGGTTGGCGTCATGTCGCAGGGCCGCATCCAGCAGATCGCCGATCCGCGCGATATCTACAACAGCCCAATCAATGGCTTTGTTGCCAGTTTCGTAGGCGAAAACAACATCTTCACGGGAAAGGTCGAGAACCCTTCGCAAGGCATGGCATCGTTCTCCACGCCGCATGGCACGTTCCGCGCCCGGCTCGGCGATGTGGGTTCCGGCGGGGTGCAGGCCAGGCTCTACGTGCGCCCCGAGCACACGCTGCTGATGGCCGCGCCGGGGCCGGAGAATTCCATTCCCGTCACCGTGGCCGAAGTGTCGTTCGAGGGCAATTTCGTCGCCGTTCACGCCGTTTCCGACAGCGGCGCAAAGCTGATGGCAGAGGTTCGCAACGACGGCTCTGCCACTCTGCCCGCGGTGGGTGACAGGATGCACATGGCCTTCGATGCAGGCCGCGCGGCGATCCTGCCCGACGCGGCGACAAAGGGTTAAGGCGATGCGGGATCTGATCCGCCGGTATGGAACGGGCCTCTCGACGATCATCTGCCTGCTGACCGCCTTCTGGCTGGTGATGCTGGTGATCGTGCCGAACATGACGCTGTTCGAGCAAAGCTTCCGTCCCTATCTGCCGGTGGCCGAGATCGGCGGCCCACGAGACGTCTACTCGCTTTCAAACTACGGCAAGGTGCTGGAGGGGTCGGTGGAACGAAGCCTGTTCGGCATCGGGTTCACCATTCCGGTCCGCGTGCTGACCTTCACTCTGACCATCTGGTATTCCATCGTCGTGACGGTGATCTGCTTTCTTCTGGCCTATCCGCTGGCCTATTACATGGCCAAGATCGCCAATCCCCGTGCCCTGCCGACGCTGATCCTGCTCTTGTTCGTGCCGCTTTGGGTGAGCGAGGTGCTCCGCGCCTTTGCCTGGTGGATCATTCTGGCGCTGAAAGGCCCGCTGAACTCACTCCTGCTGTTCATCGGGGCGATCGAAAAGCCGGTGCGCTGGATCGCGGATTACGACGCGGTGATGATCGGGCTTGTCTACACCTATGTCCTCTTCATGATCTTCCCGATCTACAATGCGATCTCTTCGCTTGACCGCAACCAGATCGAGGCGGCAGAGGATCTGGGCGCACCCTGGTGGCGCATCCACTGGCGCATCGTGCTGCCCCATGCCAAACCCGGCATCGCCTCCGGCTCGGTGATCGTCTTCATGCTTTCGGCGGGTTCGCTTCTGGTCCCCTCGGTCCTCAAATCCCCGAATTCGCAGTGGTTTACCGAGACGATCAACGAAACCTTCAACGATGCCTTGGACTGGAACACCGCTTCTGCCTATGCGTTCCTCCTTCTCATCCTCTGCACCCTTTTCGTGACGCTTGCGATGTGGGTTTTCCGCGTCAAGCTGTCCGATATCGCGAAATAGGGGGGGCGATGCACAGGTTTCGGCTGACCCTCTCGCATCTCTACATGATCGCCTTTCTGCTTTACCTGCTGTTGCCGCTTGCGGTGATGTCGGGGGCGGCGTTCAACGACAGCAAGCTGCCCTCCATCGTGCCGTGGAGGGGCTTCACCTGGCGCTGGTTCGGCGAGCTTTGGGCGGACGAGCGGATGCTGATCGCCTTTCGCAACACCATCTTCGTTGCGATCGCGGTCGCGCTTCTGGCGGTGATCGTCGGCACGGCGGCGGCCATCCTGATCAATTCCATTTCCGGCAAGCTCAGAACCGTCCTCTACGGGATGATGATCTCCACCATCCTGATCCCCGGCGTGGTGATCGGCATTTCGACGATGATCCTGTGGACCAAGATGGGCAATGCGCTCGGGACCGAGTTCTTCCTCTTCAACCCAGGCCTGCATCTCAGCGTGCTGGGTCAGGTCAGCTATATTGCCGCCATGGTGATGCTGCTGGTCCTGGCGCGGCTGCAAAGCTTTGATGCCGGGCTGGAAGAGGCGGCGCTTGACCTTGGCGCTTCGCATGCACAGGTGCTGCGGCGCATCCTCTTGCCGCATCTCTACCCCGCGCTGGGTGCCGGCGCGGCGGTGGCCTTCTTTCAGTCGGTCGAGAATTTCAACGTCACGCAGTTCACCCGGGGCGGGGCCGATACGCTGACCGTCTATGTCTTCTCCAAGGTGAGGGCGGGGATCACCCCCACGATCAATGCGCTGGCGGTGCTGCTGATCCTTGTCACCGTGGTGCTGGCGATCTTCTGGATGGCCGCCCGGCAGAACGATCAGGCCAGCGACTCCACCGAGACCATGGTTGCCGGGGCGTCGACGCCGTCGCCCGTCGCGCCGAGGCGCTTGCGAAGGTCGAGATGTTGGCGCTACGCGTGCTCGCGGATCGCATGGAGCACGGTGAAACGGTGCCAGAGCTCGACGCGCTCTTTTCTGCGGCGTGACTGATTGGCCTGCAACAAGAGCACGCCCGCGTGCTCGCGGCGCTGCAACGAATCGGCTGGCG
>JAAURK010000286.1 GCA_012032275.1 Tabrizicola sp. | reverse complement strand
GACCTCGACCGGCCTGCCCGCTGCAGAGGCTGCGGAGGCACTCGAAATCTTCCGCGCCCCGCGCCCCGCTAACTTCGTTTTTCGTTGACGTTGCAAACTATGCGCCGTTAGCTTGGCAGCATTGCGCGGCATTGCGCCCCCCGCGCGGACGGAATCTTCGAACCCCGACCGGCCCTGAGCTGTCGGTCGACGTTCGCCAGGCGGCGACGCGGCTGGTCGATGCTCTCGAGATTGCGTGGAGTGATGCGTGTACGGACGTGGCGGCGCACAGATGCGATTCGGGCCGAGCTTCACGCCCGACGTCATCAAGTGGCTGATCGGCGCGAACGTCGTGTTCTATCTCGCGCAGAACTTCGTCGGCATCACGCCGTGGCTCACGGTGGATTCCGACGCGGTGTGGCAGCGCTTCGAGCTATGGCGCCTCGGCACCTACATGTGGATCCACGGCGGCCCGTGGCACCTGATCATCAACATGCTGACGCTGTGGATGTTCGGCAGCGACGTAGCGCGGGCCTGGGGGTACGCGCCGCTTCCTCCGTTACTACCTGATCAGCGGAGTCGGCGCGGGCCTGATCATCGCGCTCTGGCAGGGCGCGCTGATCCTGTTCGGGTTCGCCGGCAACGCCTCCACGCTCGGCGCGTCCGGCGCCATCTACGCCGTGCTGCTCGCGTTCTCCTTGTTATGGCCGGACCGCACGCTGATGTTCATCTTTCCGCCGGTCCCGATTCGCGCGCTCTACTTCATCCCCTTCCTGTTCGTGATGGACCTGATCTTCGCGGATCCGGGCAGGAGCACGGTCGGCCATCTCGGCGGCGTGATCGTGGGCTTCCTGCTGCTCGCCGGCGGCGGCGATGCGGGCATCACGATCTCGCAGCTCCAGTATCGCTTCCGGCGCTGGCGCATGCGCAACCGGTCGGTGCAAAGGTTGGTCGCGACGCGGTAGAGCCAGCTTGACACCCTGGCCTCCTCCTGCCGCCACTCCGGGGCCATGCGCCACAACCGCACCATCGCCTCCTGCGCCACATCCTCCGCCTCTGCCCGGTCACCGCCCAAAAGCCGCGCGGCATATCCCATGATCCGCGGCGTCAGGCGATGCGTCAGCACATAGGCAGCCGTCCGGTCGCCGTTGGCATACCGCACCAGCAGCGCTTCGTCCGGAGTTTCGCTCTCTGCGTCGAGGGCCATGTTCATCCTGCGTCGGATCTAGCCATTCTCACCCGCCTGCGCCAAGGCAAACCGTGCGGCAAAGGCGATCAGTTGCCGTCATCCTTGTCCGCGCCACCATGCTTGCGCGCGGCCTGCCGGTCGCGTGCCGCCTCGACCTCGGCCTTCGTGATGGCGCCGTCCTTGTCGGCGTCAACGCGGGCAAACATCCGCGAGCCCTGCATGGCTGAAAGCTCCGAGGCCGAAAGACTGCCGTCGCCATCGGCATCCATCCGCTCCATCATCCGCGCGACGCGGCGATCCTGTCGCACCTCGTCTGCGGCCTTGCCCATCTGCTTCAGCTCTTGCACGGACAGAAGGCCGTTGCCGTCGGCATCGGCAGCCGTGAAGGTGGCACGCCGATGGTCGGCGATTTCGGCTTCGGTCACCTTGCCATCCTTGTCCGCATCCATCGCGTCGAACGCATCCATCAGCATCGCGCCACGGGGCTCACCCCGCTCGGCCAGTGCGGTCGTGGCTGCGCCTGTGGCCAAAATCACGGCCAGAACCAGTACCGTCTTCCGTTCAACACGCATTTCCCGCTCCACTTTGAAGGCGGGGCCGTTCCCCTGCCACATGACCTTCAAACGCCGAAACCGGCGCTTTCCGTCGCAAAGCTTGCGTCATGGCGACACAGGGGCGGCTTTGCCTCTCCTTTTCAACGCGAAATAGCGCTATATTTTGCCATCCCTGCCAGGGCGTCGGTGCGAAACGGACCACACCGGCATGGCAGTTGCACGACGCGGAACAGATCGGAAGCCGATGAACCAGCACAGCACCATTGCCCCGCCTGTCGAGGCCGCGGAGCGGCCGCTGAAACCGGCGATGCTGCGCGGCTGGCGCAGGCGCTGCCCGTCCTGTGGCGCGGGCCCGATGATGAACGGCTATCTGCGCGTGCGCAGCGCCTGTCCCGTCTGCGGGGAAGAACTGCACCATCACCGCGCCGATGATGGCCCGGCCTATCTGACCATCCTCATCGTCGGCCATATCATGGCGCCGGTTCTGCTTTATTCCTTCGTGCGCTGGCGGCCCGATCCAGTGTTGCTTGCCGCCATCTTCTCGGTCGGCACGGTTGCGCTGTCCTTGTTCCTGCTGCCGCGGCTGAAAGGGGCGCTGGTCGCGCTGCAATGGGCGAAACGCATGCATGGCTTCGGGTCGCCCTGCGTGAGTGACCGGATCCGCGCCGCCGCGACCGTGATCCTGTGGCGCAAAGCAGCCTCGGGTGCAGAGCTTCTGATGGGTCAGCGGGGCGCCAGCGCGGTTTTCATGCCGTCGAAATACGTCTTTCCCGGCGGGGCGGTCGATCCCGAGGATGCCGCGGGGGATGCCACCGGATATCTTGACGAGACGAGCCTCAGCCGTCTCGCACTCCATCCGGAGGCGTCATTCCCGGGCGCTGGAGCGCTTGTCACGGCCGCACGCCGGGAGCTTCAGGAAGAAACCGGCCTCACCCTTTCACGCGGCACCGGCCCGCGTCCGGCCATGCGCTTCATCTTCCGTGCAATCACGCCACCGGGTCTGCCACGCCGCTTTGACGCGCGCTTCTTCCTTGTCGATGCCGCCGCGATCACCGGTGATGCGACGAATTTCACCGAAGCGTCGGGCGAGTTGTCGCATCTGCACTGGATCGGCCTTGCAGCCGCCCGCGATCTCGACCTGCCCTTCATCACCGAAATCGTGCTGGCCGAGACGCAGGCGCTACTCGAGGGCGGCGATCAGCCCGGTGTGCCGTTCTTCGACAACAGCACCGACATTCCCACCTTTCACCGCATCCTCTGACGGACCGGCCGCATTCGGCATTGGCCAGATCGGATGCGCCACCGGGTCTTTGGGGCGAAAGAGATGGGCCCGCAAAATCTCGGTATAATCCTTGTAGACATAGGCCTCGTTGCGCTGCAGCCAGCCCTCGCGGTTCGCAAAGTAAAGCGCGGGCAAACGGTACCAGGCAAGACCGGGGCAGGAATGATGCACGGCGTGAAAGTTGTTGTTGAGAAACAAAAGCGACAGCGGCCCCCGGCTTTCCACCACGACCGATCGCGCCCGCGCCGCACGATGCGCGCGATGTTCCAGAAAGGTGCGGATCTTCAGTAGGCTCCAACCCAGATAGGCCGCTACCGCATAGGCCCAGAGCGGCATGCCCTCCGTCAGCCGCAGCCAGGCCAGCACCACCGCGAACCCCGCGCCATGCAGCGCCCAGCCAAGGAGCACCCGCCGCTCGCCCCGCAGGATCGCCCGCGCATCCGCGCGTACCAGCGCCCAAAGCGAGATCGCCGGGCCAAACAGCATCCGCCCGGCAAGCGTGTTGTTCAGCCGCAGGAACCACCGCATCGCACGCGGCAGGCGCGCCCAGACCGCAGGATCGTGGTAGTTCGATTCCGGATCGTCATAGGGATCGGTCAGGTGCGGATCATGGTGGTGGCGCAGATGCAGGTCCTTGAACCGCAGATAGGGCACATAAAGCGTCAGGGCCGGAAAGACCGTGGCCTCGGACCAGAGGCGGGACCGGAACGGATGACCATGCAGAACCTCGTGCTGAAGCGATGAGAACTGCGCGATGGCCAGCGCCAGAACGGCAACCGACAGGCCGGGAGAAAGCTGCCAGAGCACTGTCGTTGCCAATGACCAGAGCAGGTAGGTGACGATAAGAAGAAGAACTGTCGGCCACTCGAAACCACCGTCACTGCTGCGCAATCCGATCTCCCCTGCAGGCATTCGCCATTCCCGCGAAGATAGCGCTTGCCTTGCAGGCCGGGAATTCAGAGGATTGGCAACAGAAAGTCACCTTTGTCTCTTTTTATCACCATACGTTGCATATGATCGACAAACGCGACCGCGCCGCCCTCTTTCGCACCCGCCTGGCCGAGGCGATGGCAGGGCGTGGCATCACGCAATCGGCGCTGGCCCGGCTGACGGGGGTTGACCGCTCCACCATCTCGGCGCTGCTGGCTCCGGGCACGCGGCTTCCCAACGCCCAGCTTGCCGCGGATTGCGCCGCGGCGCTGGGGATCAGCGCGGACTGGCTTCTCGGACTGTCTGGCCGTCCCGAACCGCTGGCCGATCTGCTGGCAACATCGCTGTCGATCACCGAAGCGCCCCGCGCCCTGATCGACGAAAAGATCTTCGAGTGGCATCGCGAGGCGGCGGGTTACAAGATCCGCCATGTTCCGGCCACGCTGCCCGATATGCTGAAAACCCGCGCCATGGTCGAATGGGAATACGAGCCACAGCTTGGCCGCACTGCCGAACAGGCGATCGGCGCGTTTCAGGACCGGCTTGCCTGGATGCGGGGCGCGCGGTCGGATTACGAGATCGCGCTGCCCATGCATGAACTGGCCGCCTTTGCCACGGCAACCGGCTATTACGCCGGGCTGCCCGCAGAAACCCGGGCCGAGCAGTTGGAACGGCTGATCGCCCTTTCCGAACAGCTTTATCCCTCGCTCCGGATCTGCCTCTTCGATGCGCGGCGGGTCTTCTCGGCCCCTGTCACCGTGTTCGGCCCCCTCCTTGCTGTCGTCTATCTCGGGCGCCATTACATCGCCTTCCGCGATACGGCGCGGGTCGAGACCATCTCGCGGCATTTCGACTGGCTGGTCCGCGAGGCCGAGATCGGCGCGCGCCAGGTCTCGGACCATCTTCGCGCGCTGATGGCAGAAATCTAGAACGGTACGAACTTCCTGGTATCATAGCCGTTGAAATCAAAAAGCTCGCGCGCCGCGATCAGACGATCCTGCGCGACGACGCCCCGGTCCAGAACGAAGCCGAAGCTTCCATCGGGAGAGCCGACCGCGAGCGTCCGGTAGCCGCTGTCGACCCAGAGGATCCACCATTCCTGCCCCGAAACCGTGATGCGGCCCGGCCCTGTCGGTGTTACCGGCCCTGAAAAGCCACGGCTCTTGCCGTTCAGGCAAAAGCGCCGCATCGACCGCAAGGCCGGACCGCCGCCGGACGGACCG
>JAAURK010000285.1 GCA_012032275.1 Tabrizicola sp. | reverse complement strand
TGACCCTGAGCGACGGCACCGTCTGCCGCGCGAACTGGGCCGCCGAGGGTGGCGCGGGGCGGCTTGAGCCCTGCGGGCCGGGCTACGGCTATGCCGTCAATCTGGTGGAGAACCCCAACATCCTGCGGCAGCTTTTTACCGGGCTGACCCGGGCGCTTGGGGCAGAGGGCGCAGTACCGCCGATGGCCGAAGTGGTGATCACCGATGCCGCGGGAACCGATACGGTCTTCCTGTCGCCACCGCCCGCGGAATAGTGCCGGGACTTGCAGGCCGCGCGGGCCATGGTGTAGAGGACGCCATCACCGAAATGGGACCGGAGTAAAGGCCATGGCAGGCCATTCAAAATGGGCGAACATCCAGCATCGCAAGGGCAAGCAGGACAAGCTGCGCTCCAAGATGTTCTCGAAGCTGGCGAAGGAAATCACCGTCGCCGCGAAGATGGGCGACCCCGATCCCGACAAGAACCCGCGCCTCAGGCTTGCGGTCAAGGCGGCGAAAGCGGTTTCCATGCCGAAGGATGTGATCGACCGCGCCATCAAGAAGTCGGTGGCGGGTGACGCCGAGGATTACTCGGAGATCCGCTACGAAGGTTACGGCGTGAACGGAATCGCGATCATCGTCGAGGCGCTGACCGATAATGTGAACCGGACGGCATCGAATGTGCGGTCCTATTTCTCGAAATGCGGGGGCAATCTGGGGACCACGGGTTCCGTTGCCCACAGCTTTGACCGCGTTGGCGAAATCTCCTACGCCGTCGATGCGGGGGATGCCGATACGGTGATGATGGCCGCGCTTGATGCTGGCGCGGATGATGTGGATTCGGATGACGAGGGGCACTGGATCTACTGCCAGGTGGAGAACCTGTCCGAAGTGTCGGATGCGCTGGAGGCGGCGCTTGGCGAGTCGACGGAATCGAAGCTGGTCTGGCGACCGCAATCGCGAACCGAGGTCGATCTGGAGACCGCGCAGAAGCTGATGCGCCTCATCGACATGCTGGAAGAGGATGACGATGTGCAGGCGGTGACGCACAACTTCGACATCCCCGAAGAGGTCGCGGCGCAGCTGGGCTAGGAACCCGGAGACAAAGCCGGTCTCGGGTCAGGGTTTTTCGGGGGAACCGCGGGTCCGATCAGGCGTTGCGCTGCGGCCTGTCTGATCGCTCCGGTCAGCGGGCTCAGCGCCGGGGCGGCAAGGCGCGTGAACTGCCAGTGCAGCGGCACGTCAAGCGGCATCCGCGGTGAGAGGTCGATCAAACGGCCGTCGCGCAGATGTGCTGCCACCAGCGGTTCTGGGTTCAACCCCCAGCCAAGCCCATAGAGGCAGGCATCCACGAAAGCGTGGGTGGAGGCCATGCGGTGGCTTGGAAAGGCTCCGCGGCGACCGCGGCCGCCGGTCTGGCGGTCGACCCAGATGTCCTGCAGCCGGTCCTTGTCGGAAAAGGTCAGCGCGGGCGCGCGGGCAAGCGCGCTTGCGGTGGGGCCGTCGGGAAGCCAGCACCGGATATAGTCGGCCGAGGCCGTTGCGCGATACCGCAGGGCACCCAGAGGCAGGGTGTCGCATCCTTGCAGTGGCCCTTGATGGGCCGTGACAACGGCCACCACCTCGCCGCGCCGAAGCCAGTCCTGGCTGACATCCTGATCGTCGATGACAAGATCGAAGAGAAAATTGCTGGTTGCGGCGAGGGCCGGGATGACCCAGGTGGCCAGACTGTCGGCGTTGACCGCGATGCGAAGGGTCGCGGCGCGGTCCGACAGCCCGGGAAGATCGGTGGCAAGCCTGCGTTCAAGAAGCACCACCTCGTCATGATGCCGGATCAGCCGGAGCCCCGCCTCGGTTGCGGTGGAGGGCTGCCCCCGGCGGATCAGCAATGTTCCGGCCGTTTCCTCCAGCGCCTTGATCCGCTGCGACACGGCGGAGGCGGTGACATGGAGTTCGGCCGCCGCAAGATCGAAGGATCCACGGCGATGGACGGCGGCCAAGGCGGCGAGCTGGGCGGGATCAAGCATCAGTTTCACTTAATACAATTCAGGAAGATTAATTTGATTTGGCCTGCGGCTTGCGTCAAGTCCGACCTGCGGGATCGGGGAGAGCCAGATGATCGAGGCGGCCATTCACGGATATCTTGTTGCGGTGAGCCTGATCATGGCCATCGGGGCGCAGAATGCCTTCGTGCTGCGGCAGGGTCTGAGGCGTGAACATGTGGGCGCGGTGGTGGCTGTCTGCGCGCTTTCGGATGCCATTCTGATTGCGGTTGGCGTGGCGGGCTTCGGCGCCCTGTCGGCATGGGCGCCGTGGCTCGGCGATACAATGCGCTGGGCGGGCGTGATCTTCCTTCTGATCTATGGCGGGCTCCGCTTTCTGGCCGCGCGCAGGGGAGGAGAGGCGCTGCGGCCGATGCCCGGAGAGGCTGCTCCGCTTTTCCGCGTGATCGCGACCTGTCTGATCCTGACCTGGGCCAATCCGCATGTCTATCTTGATACCGTCGCGCTGATCGGGTCCATCGCAGCGCAATATGCGCCGCATCAGATGGCATTCGGCTTTGCCGCCGCCTGCGGATCCTTCAGCTTTTCGCCGCCCTGGGATTTGGCGCGCGATTTCTGGCACCGTTGTTTGCCCGGCCGAGGGCCTGGGTGGTGCTGGAGATCCTCATCGGGGCAACGATGTGGGCGATTGCGGCGGGGCTTGCCTTCGGCTGAGGCTTCGGCTTTGGTGCCGCCATGCGCGGGCCTTCCGATCCTGAACTCCCGATCGAGGGGATCCTGTGGATGCTTGCCACCACGATCGCCTTCACCGGCGTCAACGGCATCGTCCGGCATCTGGGGACCGATCTTCCGGCGGCGCAATCGGCCTTCATCCGCTTTGGCTTTGGCCTGATGTTGCTTGGTCCGGCACTTCTGACGCTGCCGCGCAACCGGTTTCCGCCGCCGGTCTTGCGGCTTTTTCTCTGGCGGGGGGCGCTGCATGTCGTGGCGGTGCTGTTCTGGTTCCATGCGATGGCGCGCGTGCCGGTGGCCGAGATGGCGGCGATCGGGTTTCTCAATCCGGTCATTGTTCTGGTGATTGCCGGTGTGATGCTGCGCGAGGGACTGAATGCGCGGCGCGGTCTGGCGGTGCTCGTCGCGCTGGCGGGCGCGATGGTCGTGCTGCGCCCCGGCCTGCGGGAGGTGACGCAGGGACATCTGTCGCAGCTTGCCGCGACGCTCTGTTTCGCGATGAGTTACCTTGTTGCCAAACGGCTGAGCGCGCTTGCCCCGGCTGCGGTGGTGGTGGCGATGATGACGGTGACCGTGACGCTGGGCCTTGCGCCATTGGCGTGGTGGACATGGCAGCCCGTGCGCGTGGATCAGCTGCTCTGGCTGGCGCTTGTCGCCGCCCTTGCGACCTTCGGGCATTACGCGATGACTCGGGCTTTCCGTGCCGCACCCCTTGCCGTGACGCAGCCGGTCACGTTTCTTCAGCTGATCTGGGCCACGCTGCTGGGCGCGACGGTCTTTGGCGAGGCGGTGGACGGCTTCGTCCTGCTTGGCGGCGCGATGATCGTGGGGGCGATCAGCGTGAACGCCTGGATCGAGGCACGGCGCAGCCGCAACCCACCGCCGCCGGTGATCGCGCCCTGAGGTTGTTGCTTTTGCCCGGGGCAGCGTTCGGTCGGGTTAGAGGGCGTTGAGGGACTTTCCCTAGGGTCGCGGGCCAAGGCGATCCTGCGGAGGTTTTCATGCCCGACGAAACGACGATCCTGTCGCTGCCCCTGATCCTGCCGTCACAGGCGCAGAAGCACGTCACCCATAACGAGGCGCTGGTCATGCTTGACGTGATGGTCCAGCTGGCCGTGATCAACCGGACGCTGGCTGCGCCGCCCGCCCTTCCGGCAGTCGGCGACCGCCACATCGTCGCTTCGGGCGCCACAGGCGATTGGGCCGGGCAAAGCGGACGGATCGCGCTTTACAGCGAAACCGGCTGGCGGTTCTATGCCCCGCTTCTTGGCTGGCAGGCACATGTGCTGGCCGAGGGGCAGACGGCTGTCTTTGACGGGTTGTCGTGGAACACGCCGTCCGAAGCGCCGCTGATCGCCAGCGAGCTTGGGGTGTCTGCCACGCCCGACTCGACCAACCGGCTTTCGGTCTCCTCTCCTGCGACATTGCTCAACCATGCCGGAGCCGGACACCAACTGAAGCTGAACAAGGCGACGGCGACCGATACGGCGAGCCTGCTGTTTCAGACCGGGTTTTCGGGCCGGGCCGAGATGGGCACGGCGGGCATTGACGACTTCTCGATCAAGGTCAGCGCCGATGGATCGGCTTTCAGCACGGCGATGGTCGCGGATGGTGCAAGCGGCGAGGTGACCTTGCCGCAACCGCTTCGCCTTGGTGGCCAGCCCAGCGATCCGGCCAGCCCTGTTGACGGGACGGTCTGGCTGAACACCACCACGGGCGAGGTGAAGGTGCGCACCGCGGGAACCACTGTCGCGGTGGCCGCGAGCGGTGGCGGCGGCGGAGCCATCACCGATGGCGACAAGGGCGATCTGACGGTATCGGGCACGGGCAGCGTCTGGACCGTCGATCCGGGCGCGATCACGCTGGAGAAGATGGCCGATGTTGCCAGCGGCGCGATCCTTGGCCGCACCAGTGCCGGGACCGGCGCGCCCGAGGTGCTGGACGCCGCAGCAGTGCGGGGGCTGCTCAACGTGGCCGACGGCGCGACGGTGAATGCGGCGGATGCAGCACTTCGGGATCGCGCAACCCATACCGGCACGCAAGCCGCAGCAACGATCAGCGATTTCGCGGCCGCGGTGGCTGCGGTGCCGGAAGTGCTGGCGAACACGGCAAAAGTGGCGAATGCCGCGCATAGCGGCGATGCGTCGGGCGACACTGTCCTGACGCTGGCCACGGTCAACGGCGATGTCGGCAGCTTTGGCCTTGCCTCGTCGGTCGCGCAGGTCGTGGTCAATGCCAAGGGGTTGATCACCAGTGCCGCGAATGTCGCGATCGGCATTGCAAGCACCGCCATCAGCGACAGCACCGCTGCGGGCCGGGCCATGCTGACGGCGGCAACGGCGGCAGCTCAGACCGCGTTGCTGGATGTGTTTACCAGCGCCGCAAAGGGCGTTGTTCCGGCCTCTGGCGGCGGCACCACCAACTTCCTGCGCGCCGATGGCACCTGG
>JAAURK010000284.1 GCA_012032275.1 Tabrizicola sp. | reverse complement strand
GAACGCCTCGGTCCGGCCGACGACTGGAAAAGAGCGACATCGATTCATGCAAGAGCACGGCACTGCGGGAAAACGGCTGAAGCCGGCGAAGCCGCGTCAGCGCATCGGCGCCATCCGGAACAGGAAGCCGCACCGTCCCGTCCCAGTAGCCCATGAGCGCCTCTGCGGTGAGCGCGATCGCCGAGGAAACCAGGGGCGAGCTGCTTGCGGCATGGACACCGTGAACGCCGTGAACCCCATGAACGCCGTGGACCCCATGCACCCCGTGGACCCCATGAACGCCGTGAACGCCATTTGTGACCAATAGGGACATGGATATCTCCTTTCAAATGGCGCGATAGTGCATCTGAAAGGATCGCAGGAAAAGGGCGCTGAGAGCCGCGCTCTCACGCTTTGACGGGGAATGCAGGCGATTCACGCAAAATTCACGAATGTTGCTTGTCCCCGTTTGACCGCTTAGCCTGCTGCTCAGGGAATAGGATCAGTGATGTTCATACGCCTTGTCGGCGTCTTTGAGGTTCGGGATGGCTCCGGGCGGGATTGTACCCCGCGTGGCGCAAAGGCGCGCGCGCTTCTTGCAATGCTGTGCCAGACGCCAGACCGGCGGCGCGCCCGCCGCTGGCTCGAATCGCGGTTGTGGTCGGATCGCGGTGCCGAACAGGCCAGCGGCAGCCTGCGCCAGGCCTTGATGGAGATTCGCAAGGCACTGGGCGATGAGGCGAACGCCCTGATCACCGATCGTGATTCGGTGGCGTTGAGCGATGTGACGACGGATCTTGAGACCGATCCCGCGTCGGCCGCCCTCGTGCTGCAATCGGGGCGCGAGTTTCTTGAGGGTATCGATATCGTCGATGACGCTTTTGCCGACTGGCTGGGCGAAGAGCGGGCGAGGGTCGAGGCGCGGATGGGAACGACCCGCCCCGATACCGCGCGGGTCGCCATGACGCAGAAGGCGCGCCTGCCGTTCGTGATCCGGCTGGGCAATCTGCCCGAGGGGTCTGGCAGCTTTGCCGGGACCGCCCTTGCGGATGCGATCGGGCGGCTGGTCGCGGAATTCGCGCATATCGATCTTTTCGGTGCCGGTGGCACGGCCATTCCCGATGATCTGCCGCCCGAGGGCATCATCCTGCATGTCGAGGGCGCCGAAATCCTGGAACGGCTGCATCTTCTGGTCAGCCTGTCATCGGCGGCAAGCGGCCAGACGATCTGGAGCCAGCGCGCCTCTCTGCCGGTCGGTGTCGTGGATTTCACCGAGGCTGCGGAACTGCCAGCGCTTGTCTTTCATGCGGCCGATGCGGCGTTGGCCTATGCGCCGCGCCTGCGGGAATGCAGCGAGGGCGCACGCCGGGCGAATGCGCTGATCGCCAGGGCCCTGTCGGATATGTTCAGCTATGATGCACAGCGTCTGCGCGCCGCGGATGACATGCTGGTCGAGGCGCTGGATATCGCGACATCCGGCCGGATCTACGCCTGGCGCTGCCTCGTTCGGCAGATCATGTATGTCGAGCGGACAGAGCCGGATTACCGGCGGCTGGAGGCGGAGGCCGATGAATTCGCCCGAAAGGCGCTGGAGCTTTCCAAGGCCAATCCGCTTGTCCTTGCCCTGGTCGGTCAGGTCCGCGTCATGATCGACGCGAATCCCGAGGCCGGAACCGTTCTGGCGCGCGATGCCGTCGCGCTCAGCCCGTTCAACGCCTTCAGCCACGCCGCGCAGGCAAGCGCGCTGATCCGGGGCGGGGATTACGGCGCGGCGCTGCAATCCGCCCGCCGGGGAACGGAAATCGCCGCCCGAACGGCCTATGCCCATTGGTGGGAAGCGACCTCCGGCGTTGCCGCGCTGAATGCCGGGCAGATCACCTCTGCCATCGCCCATCTCGAGGCTGCCTGCTACCGCGCGCCAAGTTTCCGCGCCGCCATGCGGCACCTCGTGTTCCTGTATCTTGCCGCCGGAGCGCGCGAGAAGGCCGCGCGGGTTCTGAAGGCACTGCTGCGGGCCGAACCCGATTTCACGCTGGATCGCATCATCAACGAACCCGACTACCCGGCGGTAACCCTGCGCCGCAGCGGTTTGCTGACCCGCCATGGCCACGAACTTGAGGCGCTTCTGAAAGAACGTTCGCTAATCTGACGAAGACTTCGCCCAGAGGTTGATGTCCTTTTCCTCGGAAATGCTGTCGATCTTCGCGAGCTCCTCCGCCGTGAACTCAAGATTGCCGACGGCACCGGCGCAATCGGTCACCTGATCCGGACTGGATGCCCCGATCAGCGCCGTGGTGATTCCGCCGTCCCGCAGCACCCAGGCCAGCGCCATCTGCGCCAGGGTCTGGCCCCGGGCTTCGGCCAATGCGTTGAGCTGGCGGACCGATGCCAGCGCGCGTGGGGTGATGGTTGCGGGATCCAGGCTTTTGCCCTGCGCGGCGCGGCTGCTTTCGGGGATGCCGTTCAGGTATTTCTTCGTCAGTATTCCCTGCGCCAGCGGCGTGAAGGCAATGGATCCGATGCCAAGCTCTGCCAGCGTTTCCTTCAGGCCTTCGGTCTCGACCCAGCGGTTCAGGATGGAATAGCTTGGCTGATGGATCAGGCAGGGCGTGCCAAGCGATGCAAGGATCGCATGCGCCTCACGCGTGCGCCGGCTGTTGTAGCTTGAAAGCCCCACATAGAGCGCGCGCCCCGACCGCACGATTTGATCCAGCGCCATCATGGTTTCTTCCAGCGGCGTATCCGGATCGAAACGGTGCGAATAGAAGATGTCGACATAGTCCAGCCCCAGCCGCTTCAGGCTCTGATCGCAGGAGGCGACCAGATACTTGCGGCTGCCCATCTCGCCATAGGGCCCGTCCCACATCCGGTATCCGGCCTTGGACGAGATGATGAGCTGATCGCGCAGGCCATGGAAATCGGTCCGCAGAATCTCGGCGAAGGCCTCTTCGGCACTTCCCGGCGGCGGGCCGTAGTTGTTGGCCAGATCGAAATGCGTGATGCCATGATCAAAGGCCCTGCGGCAGATGGCGCGTTTCGTCTCATGCGCGGTGTCATGGCCGAAGTTGTGCCAAAGACCCAGCGAGATGGCGGGCAGCAACAGGCCTGATCTCCCACAGCGGCGGTACGGCATGTCGTCATAGCGGGTCTGGCGCGGAGCGTATGTCATGGGGATCTCCTTTGCCGCAAGGATGGCATTCCTGGGAATTGGCCACAAGTTGCGGATGGCGCCACGGCCGTCGCGATTGCATTCCGGCGCGTGCGGCTTATCTCGGGAAACGTCGCAAGCGCAGGGTCGGCAACGCATGAACTGGATCTCCAACTATGTCCGCCCAAAGATCAACTCGCTGTTTTCGCGCCGCGAGGTGCCAGAGAATCTTTGGACGAAATGCCCCGAATGCGGGACGATGCTGTTTCACCGCGAGCTTGCCTCCAATCTGAACGTCTGCTCGTCCTGCGACCACCATATGGCGATCAGCCCGCGGGACAGGTTCAAGGCGCTGTTCGATCTTGGCATTTTCACCGAGGTGAAGGTGCCCGACGCCGTTGCCGACCCGCTGCATTTCCGTGACCAGAAGCGGTATCCCGACCGGGTGAAGGCCGCGCAGAAGGCCAGCGGCGAGAAAGATGCGATGCTGGTTGTCGAAGGCGATGTGGCGCGCACGCCGATCGTGGCCGCGGCGCAGGATTTCAGCTTCATGGCCGGGTCCATGGGGATGTATGTGGGCAATGCGATCATTGCCGCTGCCGAACGCGCGGTGCAGATGCGACGCCCGCTGGTGCTGTTTTCCGCTTCGGGCGGCGCGCGGATGCAGGAAGGCATGCTGAGCCTGATGCAGATGCCGCGCACCACGGTGGCCGTGCAGATGCTGAAAGAGGCGAAGCTGCCCTATATCGTGGTGCTGACCCATCCGACGACTGGCGGGGTGACTGCCTCTTACGCGATGCTTGGCGATATCCAGATCGCGGAGCCGAATGCGCAGATCGGCTTTGCCGGGGCCCGCGTCATCGAACAGACGATCCGCGAAAAGCTTCCGGAAGGGTTCCAGCGCGCCGAATATCTGCTGGATCACGGGATGCTTGATCGCGTCGTGCATCGCAAGGCGATGCGGGAAGAGCTTGTGACACTGATCCGGATGCTGATGAACCTGCCGCCCGCGGTGAAGGGCGATCTGCCGGCACCGGCAGAAGCCGGGCCTGCGCCACCGCCGGATGCCGAAGCGGTGACGGCGGTGCCGGAGGACAGCAAGGCGTGACCACCGGCTCTGACGCTCTGCTCGAGCGGATGATGACCCTGCATCCCAAGGTCATCGACCTGACCCTTGGCCGTGTCGAACGCCTGCTTGCGGCGCTTGGCAACCCCGAACGGAAGCTGCCGCCGGTGATCCATATCGCTGGGACCAATGGCAAGGGGTCGACCCAGGCGATGATCCGCGCCGGGCTCGAAGCGGGTGGAGACCGGGTGCATGCCTACACATCGCCCCATCTGGCGCGATTTCACGAACGCATCCGGCTTGCGGGCGATCTTGTCTCGGAACCCGCGCTGACCGCGCTGCTTGACGAATGCGTGCGGGCGAACGGGCCGGAAGAGATCACGTTTTTCGAGATCACCACCGCGGCGGCCTTTCTTGCCTTCGCCAGAACCCCCGCCGACTGGACCTTGCTAGAGGTCGGGCTTGGCGGACGGCTTGACGCGACGAATGTGGTGGCAGCGCCGCGCCTGACGATCATCACGCCGGTCAGCCTGGACCATCAGGCCTTTCTTGGCGAGACGGTCGCCGCGATTGCGGGCGAGAAGGCCGGGATCATCAAGCGTGGCGTTCCGCTGATCGTCGACCGCAGTCCGATGAAGGCCTGGCGGTGATCGAGGCGAAGGCGGCGCGCCTTGGTGCCCCGGTTCTGGCCGCCGGCCAGCACTGGCATGCCGTGGAGGATCGCGGGCGGCTGGTCTTTCAGGATGAGACCGGCCTTCTTGACCTGCCCCTGCCCAACCTTCCGGGTCCGCATCAGATCGAGAATGCGGGTGCAGCGCTGATGGCCCTGCGCCATCTTGGCCGGGACGAGGCCGCCTGCGAGGAGGCGGTGACCCGCGCCGCTGGCCGAGCTGGCGCTGCTGCTCGCGCCGGGCAGCGCGGTCGTGCTCGACTATCAGTTTCCGATGGCCGACCTGCCGCAGCGCTAC
>JAAURK010000283.1 GCA_012032275.1 Tabrizicola sp. | reverse complement strand
AAAGAGCGCCTCGGCCTGGGCCGCCATGCTCGCAGCCTCCGAGGTGACAGGATGGAACAGCCCGATCCCCGTAGTCGTCAAAGGCGATCCCGTAATGCGCCTTGACCTCCGCCAGACTGACGCCCGACGGGCGGGAATGAAAATCAAGCTCGGGAGAGCCGATCACGTGGATCGCCTCTTCGGGTTCTCCCAAAGCCATGACGCGCCGTGCCGCGGTATGGGACGAAACGAAATGCGCATGGGCGAGCTTGGTGTTGCAGTGGCGGAACACCTCGTCGATGGTGCCCGACACCTCGCCGCCCTCGACATGGGCCGATCTGATGTAATTCGTTGCCGCCACCAGCGCGCCGGCCAAAGCCTCTACCCTGTCACCGTGAACGACGACCAGATCGGGCTTGTGTTCGGTGATGTAATCCGAAAACCCCATCACCGTCTTTGCAAGGATCACATCCTGCGGATCGCCCGGGCGTTGGTTGAGGAATTCATGGACGCGGACACCCGTCATCCGCTGCACTTCAAGCTTGGTCAGCCCGTATTGGTCCAGCATGTGCATGCCGGTCACGAACAGGGTCACGCGAAAACCGGCATCCCGCGCGGCGGAGGCCAAAGGCTCCAGCTTGCCGAAATCGGCACGAGTTCCGGTCAGGAACAGAAGGGAACGGGTCATGCCAGTATCGGTCCTTTGCTGCTTCATTAGCCTTCGGGCAGGTTCAGGGCAAGCCGCGGTCCTGATCGGATGAATGGACAAGCCCCTGCCCCGCCGCTAATACCGGCGCGACTGGAGGCCCCATGAACCGGATCGTCTTGTGCATGAAATGGGGCACCCTTTTCGGGGCGGATTACGTCAACGTCCTCCATGCCGCCGTCCGCGCGCATATGACGGGACGTTACCGCTTCATCTGCCTCACCGATGATTCGCGCGGCTTTGCCGATGGCATAGAGGCTTTGCCCCTGCCCGATGTCGGATTGTCGGCGGCAGAATGGTACACGCCCGGGGTCTGGCCGAAGCTCGGGCTGTTTCTTGCCAATCTGCACGGGCTTGAAGGACGGGCGCTGTTTGTCGACCTTGACATGATGATCCTCGACGCCCTCGATCCGTTCTTCGAGGTGCCGGGGGGCGTCGTCGTGCAGGACATGGGACAGGGCTGGAGACGCCGCCCAAGACCCGGACCGCGCGAGGCGGGCACCTGTATCTTCGCCTATGACATTGGCGGGCAGCCACAGATTGCCGACAGCTTCATCGCCAATAAAACTGATGTTATTCAGCGATTTATCAATGAGCAGGACTATGTCGGCCAGATGGCGCGCGATCTGGCCTTCTGGCCGGACGGCTGGGTTGTCAGCTTCAAGCGCCATGTTGCGCGGCGGGGCGGGATCGATCTGCTCGTTCCGCCCGCCGCCCCCGCGGATGCACGGGTGATCGCCTTTCACGGCGCCCCGCGGCCTGCCGACCTTCTGCGCCGCGGAATCTGGGGCGACTTTCCCCACATGGGCCGCGGGCCGATCGGCTGGATGTGTGACTATTGGACCCGCTTTGGTGGATTTTTCGCCGATCGATAGATGCGGCGGTTGTGTCACCAAAATGACATATGATAGTTACTCTGTTGGTCGCCGTCGGACTGATCGGGTCTGGCAGGCGTCCACATAACTTGCTCGCGCTGTTCGCAAAGAGGAATCATGACCGCAGATCGGTCCACGACCTTCCAACGGGAGGCACTTTTTCATTGGCCTCGCCCTGTCGGTCGGCCGTCGGTGCCGGTTGGCCATGGCTGCCTTCTTTCCGCTGAATCGGTTTCCTTGGGTTTAGGTCAGAATGGGTGGCCACTATGAACGATCGTCTCTTCCGTTGCCTTCGCGGCGGTCTGGCGCTGGCCTTTTCGGTTGCGATGACCAACATCGCCATCACCTATTTCGATTTCGAGAAGACGCTGTGGCTCTCCGGGACCACGCCGATCGTCATGGCAGGTCTTGCACTGACAGCCTTCGCCATCTTCGGCCCGATCAGACAGAACACCCGGCGCCTGAAGTTCCTGACGGTCATGGTCTGTTTCGCGACCCTGCTGATCGTGCCGTTCATCTTCGTGAACGATGCTTTCGGGACCAAGGACATGGGCTCGATCATGATCACGGTGCAGGAGAACGAGGCCGGACGGGCGCTGGCCGTTGGTCTTGACGGGTTCGGCAAGGATATCGGATGGCACCTTTCCATCATCCTCATCGTCTGCAGCGCGGTCTATGTGCTGTCGCGGACGCTGCCGATGTTCCGGTTTGCCGCCTGGGCGATGGTCGGCCTGTTTCTGGTCTCGAACCCCGTGTCGGTCGCTGCGATGCGGATGATCGTGCCGAACGGCGCGCATGCGCTGATCGCGCCGGAAGTGGATGTCCATCCCCCGGTGATCACCGGAAGGCCGACGGAACAGAAGAACCTGATCTTCGTCTATATGGAAAGCATCGAGCGGACTTACCGCGACATGCCCGTCACCGCCGCGTCGTTCCAGCCCCTCGCCAAGATCGAGGATCGCGGGCTGAGCTTTACCGGCCTTGGCCAGATTGCCGGCACACATTTCACCGCAGGCGGCCTCGTCGCGTCGCAATGTGGCGTGCCGCTTCTGCCAAAGGGCGTGTTCAACGTCCGCAAGAAGCTGCGTGAAGGCGTGGATCTCGATCTTGGTTTCGAGAATTTCCTCGGCGGAATCGAATGCCTTGGCGATATCCTTGTGGATGACGGGTATAACGCCAGCTACATGAACGGGTCCGAGCTTTCGATCTTTGCCAAGGGCGATCTGTTCAAGACCCACAAGTATCAGCGCATGTTCGGCCGCGACTCGCTGGCCAATCCGGCTGCAGAGCCGCGCCAGAACATCTGGGGCATGGATGATGACTACATCTTCGAGAAGGCAAAGGCAGAGATCGCCTATCTTGCCGCGCAGGACAAGCCTTTCCTGTTCTCGATGCTGACCATCGCCACACATGGGCCGGATGCCTTCGTCGACGCCAAATGTTCCTATCCTGCGGTTGGTGGCAGCATGATCCCTGCGGCCATCCAGTGCACCGGCGATCATGTTCAGGCCCTGATCGATGAAGTCGACCGGCTGGGCCTTGCCGACGATACCGTCATCATCGTGCTGAGCGACCATCTGGCGATGAAGAACACGCTTGATCCCAGCTTTGACGCGCATACCGGTGATCGGCGGAACTATTTCACCGTGCTTGGGGCCGGTCATCAGGGCCAGATTTCGAAACTCGGGACGACGATGGACATCTACCCCACCGTTCTTGAGCTTCTGGGCTACGAACTGGTTGGACGGCGGGCAAACATGGGAATGTCGCTGATCTCGACCAACCCGACAATGGCGCAGCGGCTTAGCCTGAAGCAGCTGAGCAAGGCCGTCGACGGCAATTCCACGCTGCAAAAGCGGTTGTGGCTGGATGAAGAGGCGAACCCGCCGCTCGCGGGTGTCAATCGGCCAGATCGGACCACAGCAACTGGGTGTTGCGGGTAACGGCGCGGGTCAGGCGCCGCCCCACGACCTTGTCGAAGTCATAGCCTGCGATCTCTCCCGAACCGGGCCGCCGCGCCCAGATATCGGCCTCGGCGATGACATGGCCTTCGGGCAGGTCGCGGTCTGCCACAACGCTTGCGCGGGCAAAGCGGTAGACCGGCTCCTCCGCCGCGGTCCGCTCCTTGGGATTGTGCAGCGCGGTGTGGATCTCCTTCGAACGGTCGATCAGAAAACGAAGCTCTGCCGGATCCATCGAATTGATGATGTCGGGGCCTTTGCGATAGCGCGTGTCGGTATAGTGCCGTTCCAGAATGCAGGCGCCCAGCGCCACCGAAGCCAGCGCCATCTCGGGCCCGATGGAATGGTCTGAAAAGCCCACGACAGCGCGGGGGAAGGCCGTTCTCAGCTCGCTCACGCCCTGAAGGCTCACGATCTCGGGCGGGCTTGGGTAGAGGTTCGTGCATTCCAGAAGCGCATAATCGATTCCTGCCGCATCCAGAATGGCGACAGACCGGCGGATCGTGTCGATGGTCTGCATGCCCGTGGACAGGATCACCGGCTTTCCTTTCCGCGCGATATGGCGGATCAGCGGCAGATTGTCCGCCTCGCCCGAACCGATCTTGTAGGCGGGCACGTCCAGCGTCTCGAGAAAATCCGCCGCCGCCCTGCTGAACGGCGTCGATATCCAGATCATCCCCAGACTTTCGGTGTAACGCTTCAGCTCTGCCTCGTCATTCCGCGAAAGCGCGCAGCGTTCCATCACATGCCAGATCGAGACATCCGCATTCGGCGGGAAGATCGACTTGGCCTCCTCGGTCATCTCGTCTTCGATGACATGGGTCTGGTGCTTGATCATTTCGCAGCCCGCACCCGCCGCAAGCCGCACCATTTCCTTCGCCACGGCCAGGTCTCCCCCGTGATTGATGCCGATCTCGGCGATCACGAGCGGGGGATGGCCGGGGCCGATCTCGCGGTGGGCGATCTTCATCTGTCTTCTCCGGATGTGGTCAGGCGCGCGCGCCCCGTGCTGCATGAGGCGGCGCGGCTTGTCAAGAAAGCGGGTATTCGGCCAGAACCTCATAATGTGCAGTTCCGTGGCCGAGACGGCTTTGCCACAGGACGATCTCGGTTACCTGCCATGGGTCCGTGCGAAAGGCCGATCCATCGGCGATTGCCCGTTCCAGCCGCGCCGTCTCGGGAAAGGGCGGAGGCGGGAACCGGCCCAGCGTCACATGAGGCACGAAACGGCGCGCCTCCACCTTGCAGCCAGCCTCTGCCGCGGCGCGTTCCGCCTTTGATTGCAGCCGCTTCAGCGGCTCGGACGGCGCAACCCCTGCCCATGCCGCGCGTGGCCGGTCGCCCCCGAAAAGGCCAAGGCCCTGCAGGCAAGCGGAAAGGCATCGACCTGAAGCCGCTGGAACGCCTCATGCGCGGCCTCGAGAACCGCGTCCGGCACCTCGCCCAGAAAGACCAGCGTCAGATGCATCTGTGCGGGCTCCACCTTGCGCGGCAAAGGCAGGAGAAACTGCTGAATGGCCAGCGCCGCGCGCTGCGCCTCTGGCACCGCGATGCCCAGAAAGGCCCGGATCATCGCCGGGCAAGCGTGGCCAGAACGCTCTCTCATCTCGGGTCGGACCGGCCCGTCGCGCGGCGCGTCAAGCAAGGTTGTCAGCAGCACCTCTTCGGGCGGGGGTCG
>JAAURK010000029.1 GCA_012032275.1 Tabrizicola sp. | reverse complement strand
GGCTGGAAAACCTGCCCAAGGAAATGCGCCCCTATCTGCGCAAATTGGGCGTGACCTTCGGCGCGCTCGACATTTTCGATGCGCCGCTTTTGAAGCCCGCACCGCGCCGCTTGCTCCACGCGCTCGGCCTCGACCCGCGCCCGCTCAATGAAAACATGCTGCCGGTGCTGGCCGAGGGGAGCTGGGCCAAGGGGCGGTTGCCCGCCGGTTATCGCCATGCCGGAACACAGGCGATCCGGGTCGATCTGGCCGAGAAGATCCTGCGCGCCGCGTTTGAAGGGCGGGCCGTGGTGACTGCGGCGCACCCGAAGGAGCGCAATCTCGCGTTCCGGCTCGATCTGGCGCTGGCCGTCTCGGTCGGGCTGGAGGCGGAAAACGCCCGCAGGTTGCTTGGCAGTGCAGGTTTCCGCTGTGACCATGCGCGCCCGCTGGCCGAAGGCGCATTCGGCCCGCCCGCCACCCGACATGCCCTCGACCTCGCCCGCCCGGGCCATCACCTCATCCTTTCAATTCCGGCATCATCCCGCCACGCGCGACCCCGAAGCCACGATTGGCGGTTGTTTTGACCACCTCACGGACTTATGCCTTGCCTATTGCCCGCAAGGCCTATGGTTAGGGCGGACACAAGCGGGACTTTACGCGCATGGTTCTGAGCATTCGGTTAATCTCCGGCAGGATCGGACAGGTTTTCACCGCTTTCGCGGCGGCGGTTGTGCTGGCAGGCTGCGCAGGTTCGCCCGGCCCTGGCGGAATCAATGACCCATACGAAGCGCAGAACCGCAGCATTCATGAATTCAACCGCGGTGTGGACCGGACATTGGTCAGCCCGGCCTCGAAGGGCTATGGGTCGATCGTTCCGCAGCCTATTCAGCGGGTTGTGGGCAATGTCGCGGGGACGCTGGACCTGCCGGGAGACATCGCCAACAACCTGCTTCAGTTCAATCTCGGGGATGCGGCGCAGAACACGCTGCGGCTGGCGACCAACCTGACCATGGGGGTCGGCGGGCTTTTCGATGCGTCGACTGCGCTGGGCCTGCCCGGCAAGCCCACCGATTTCGGCGAGACGCTGCATGTCTGGGGCGTGGGCGAGGGGGTCTACCAGGAACTGCCCTTCATCGGCCCGTCAACCGCGCGCGACACTGCCGGCACCGTGGTTGATGTGGCGCTGAACCCGACGCGTTTCCTCTTTTCGGGCCGCGATGCCGCCGGCGCGACGCTGGCCAAGCTTGGCTCGCGACTTGGTGATCGCAACCGCTTCTCGGATACGGTCGATTCGATCCTATATGAGAGTGCGGACAGCTATGCGCAGGCGCGGCTTCTGTATCTGCAGAACCGGCGCTTCGAACTTGGAGAGACGGTAGATCCCGCAAATGATGACAGTTTCATCGACCCCTATGAGGACCCCTATGCCCCGTGATCCCATGATTGTTTCGCGCCGCGCCTTCGGTGGCGGCCTCCTGGCCGGTGGTGCCATGATGATGGTGCCGCAATCGGCTGCGGCCCTGTCGCTGGACGAGGCCGAGGTGCTGATCGGCAAAGCCGTCGGCGATGTCACCAGGATCATCAATTCGGGCAAGTCCGAAAGCGCCATGCAGGGCGATTTCGAGCGGCTCTTCGCCCGCTATGCCGATGTGCCGACGATCGCCCGTTCCGCCCTTGGGCCTGCGGCGCGGTCGGCCTCCAAATCGCAGATGTCCAGCTTCGCCAAGGCCTATCAGGGCTACATCAGCCGCAAATACGGCCGCCGGTTCCGCGAGTTCATCGGCGGGCGGATCGAGGTGACGGGCGGCCGCGCGATCAAAAGCTATTTCGAGGTGGTCTCGACCGCCTATCTGCAGGGTCAGGCCCCGTTCGAGCTGCGCTGGCATGTGTCGGACAAGTCGGGCAAGAGCCTGTTCTTCAACATCATCATCGAGGGGGTGAACATGCTCGCCTCCGAGCGGACAGAGATCGGCGCGCTGCTGGACAAGCGCCGGGGCGATATCGATGCGCTGATCGCCGATCTGCAGCGGCTATAGGCCTGTCGGACGGTGGCTGACCCGGATTTGGCGAAAAGACAGGCGAAAACCGGGAACAGCGGGTAGAGAAGGCAGATGCGCCTCGCCCTTCTCACCCTGCTGACGATGATCGCCTTTGCCGGAAACTCGGTTCTGAACCGGATGGCTGTCGGCCAGGGTCTGATCGACCCGATGCCCTTTGCGGCGGTGCGGGTGATCGCGGGCGCGGTCATCCTTGCCGGGCTGGTCGGCTTTCGCGGGCGGTTCCGTCCGGGATGGGCGGGGCGCGGGTCGGGCGTTGGCGGGCTGGCGCTTTATCTCATCGGATTTTCGTTGGCTTATGCCGCACTTGATGCAGGGACCGGTGCCCTGATCCTGTTTGGCGCGGTGCAGATCACCATGTTCGCAGGTGCCATTCTGGCGGCGGAAGCGGTGCCCCTGCGGCGCTGGGCGGGGGCTGGGGTGGCCTTTCTTGGCCTTCTGCTCCTCCTTCTGCCCGGGTCGGCGGCACCGAGTCTCTGGCATGCCGGATTGATGGCCGCGGCGGGGATCGGCTGGGGGATCTATTCGCTGGCGGGGCGCGGTCAGGCGGACGCATTGGGGGCGACGGCGGCGAATTTCCTGCTTGCGGTGCCACTTCTGGCGTTCGCCTGCTGGATCGCGGGCTGGGGCGCCCCGACATCGCTCGGGATCGGGCTGGCTGTCCTGTCGGGTGCGGTGACTTCCGGCCTTGGCTACGCGCTCTGGTACCGTCTGGTTCCCGCCCTTGGTGCCGCGCGAGCCGGGCTGGCGCAACTGACCGTGCCGGTCATCGCGGCGGGGGGCGGAGCCATGCTCCTTGGTGAGGCGGTGGGGCTGCGGTTTCTGCTGGCGACGCTTCTGGTGCTTGGCGGTGTCGCCTGGGCGAGCATGCCCCAGCGGCGCGCGGGGCAGGATCACCGCACGATCACCTCCAGTGGATCGTAAAGCAGTCCTTCGCCCCAGGCGGCATCGGCCAGGCTGTCGGGCTTGAACCTGATCCGGGCCAGGTCCAGATCGCTGCGGGAAAAGAGCTGCCGTTGCGTCACCACGCCCTCGGGGTCGCGCCAGTCCTCGGTCAGCGCGCCACCCGTCACGGCGCAGCGGAAATAGATGTCCACCTGGTGAAAACCGCTGGCAGGATCGTGGAATTCGTTCACCAGCGCGGGCGGACCGACGCTGACCTCAAGACCCGTCTCCTCACGCACCTCGCGCAGCAGATTGTCGGGCAGCGACCTCCCCGCCTCGACCCCGCCACCCGGCGCGCACCAGAGATCCGAATTCCTTCCCGGATAGGCATTGACCAGCAACAGCCGGTCCTCGATCAGGATCAGCGCGCGCGTGGCGAGACGGGGTTTCAGGCGGGCCATGCAGAAAAGGCTTGCCCGAGGCGCTGCGGCTTGTCCAGTCTTGGAGGCAATCGCGCGGGAGGGTGCTATGGTCTATGGCAACGTGGCAAAGCGGGTCTCGCATTGGTGCGGGCGGCCCGGGACATTCCTCCTGGCCCTCGCGGTGATCGCGGTCTGGATCGTGACCGGGCCGGTCTTCGGCTTTTCCGACACCTGGCAGCTGGTGATCAACACCGGCACCACGATCATCACCTTCCTGATGGTCTTCCTGATCCAGAACACGCAGAACCGCGACACTGCGGCGATACAGCTCAAGCTGGACGAACTGATCCGGGCGACCAATGGCGCGCATAACGCACTGCTGGACCTGGAAGAGCTGGACGAGAAGATGCTGGATGCGTTTCGCGGCCGCTATGAGCGGTTGGCGCGCGAGGCGAGGGAGCGTCTGGCCCAGGGCCTGAGCGATACCGATGTGCCCGATGCCTGAGACCTCCGGGGGCGTGACGCAAGGTAAGGGTTTGCCGCCCTTTCCATGCCCCCCGCCGCGCGCGATGATGGCTGCATGATCCGCATGCGACTGCCCTTCCTTGCGCCGCCTGATGCCGTGTCCGGAGCCATGCCTGCCGAGCGGGTTATTCTGGTGCATGGACTGGCGCGGTCGGCGCGGTCATTGGCGGGGCTCGGTCTGGCCCTGCGGGCCGCGGGCTATGCGGTCAGCCACGCGTCCTATCCCTCGACCCGTGCCGCGCCGGATGTGCTGGTCGCGCAGGTGGCTGCGGCCTATGCGGCGCCATTCACGGGCCGGACCCATCTGGTGACGCATTCCATGGGCGGCATCCTGGTGCGCGACTGGCTGGCGCGGGGGCATCCTCCGGGGCTGGGCCGCGTGGTCATGCTGGCCCCGCCGAACCACGGGTCGGAACTGGTGGACCGCTTCGGCAACTGGAAGGCGTTCGAGATGGTGAACGGCCCGGCGGGAATGACCCTCGGCACCGGGCCGGAAAGCTGGCCGAACCGGTTGCCGCCTGCCGACTATCCGCTGGGCATCATCGCCGGGACGCGGTCGGTCAGCCCGTGGTTCAGCCAGCTGCTGCCCGGGCCGGACGACGGCAAGGTCACGGTCGCAAGCACCCGGCTGGAGGGGATGGCCGACCATCTGGTGCTGCCGGTCAGCCATACCTGGATGATGGTCAACCCGACGGTGATCCGGCAGGTGATGGCCTTCCTGCGCCAGGGGCGGTTCGAGCGGGGGTAGGCGAGCGGTGTTCACGGTGGACAGGCGGAGGCTGCCGTTTGGAATCAAGGGGTTGGTTGTACGCGTTAGGGGTGGTGTTTACCTTGTGCGGGCGGGGTGGGGTGTGACATCACGGACCCTGCGGCTTGCTGGATTTCAAAGCCGAAAATGGTGTAGCCGTTCACGCCCATGGTAAAACTCTGTCTCTTGAATGTCAGATGATGCGGCAGCGCATCAGATGGAAAACCTTGGCGAGGCCTGCCTTGTGCAGTGCCTGCCCCAACCGCGGGCTGACAAAGAAGCTGTCTTCCACCCGCTCATCGCCCCAGATGTCTGGCCCATCCAGTGCGGCGCGGGTCACGGCAAAGTCGTCGTCCTTGACCCAGAGTTCCGGCGTGCAGTTGCCATTTCCGTATGGCCCATCGACCGAACGGCTTTCCTCCATCGCAAGCGCATTCTTCTTCGACCCGAAGTTCAGCGCCCAGAAGAACCCGTCCACCGGCGTCACCCCGTCGTAACGGACCAATTCCAGCGGATAAAGACCGCCGCTGCCCAAATCGAATTGCCGCAACACAGAGGCAGCCTTCTCGGTCACGCAGAGAAAGCCGTTCACCATGAAGAGATGTCCAAGCTTCCTCTTCCGGTTGTCGACATCGATTGCCCTCTGTGGCAGGAACTTGGGGTCCAGATGCCCCCCCCCCCAATGGACCATCATGTTCTTTGTTCGATCCAATGCGGGTGCCGCACGATCCTCCATCTGATAGAAGGATACCAGCTCAGTCTTTTGCGGGGCCACGCTCAGCCAGACGGTCTCGGTCATCGTCACTCTCCCTTGGTTTGCGAATAGCCCATCTTCTCCAGCATCTCCTTCTCCACAAGCCCGCCGATCTGCGGATGCAGCCGCAGCTCGCCTTCCTTCACCACCTGGGCGAAATTCGCGATCACCCGCCCCTCCGTCTTCCGGTCCGGCGCGATCACGTCCAGGAGCCTGGGGAGTAGGCTGGGTGCCAATCCAGCTTCTGTCGGTCGGGGCAGCCATGTCATTGAGGAAATTCAAGCGTTTGCGTTGGGCGGCGATGTTGGTGGTGGGTTGGCACCCACCCTACGCTTGCTGGATCAGAGCTATCAGTCTGTCGTTGCTTTTGGCGATTTGGTGATGGCCGGCAAGTCCGGTGCTGGTGGTCATCACGCCACCTCCTTCATTCGGTAAAGCGGGGGAATCTTCAGGCCAGCCTTGCTGATCGCAGCGCGAAGTTCGTTCGAGAAAAACACATTCGGACTTCGCAGGCATCTCTCGCGCCACAGATGCGCTCCACCGAATGCCGTGCGTGAGAAGGCCAGACGCGCGCACCTTTCTTTGCCGCCCATGCTCGAATACCTATTGCGGTTGTTGAGCGTGCTGAATTCGCTCTGGAACGCCTCGGGATCACTATCCTGGGGCGAAAAGCTCTCGATGAATTGGCCGATCAGCAGGATGAAATGCTGCCCAGGGAATTCCTCGGCATCCCAGGTGGTCAGCTTCACCGGGCGGAAGGTGTGCACACCGGGTTCCAGGCTTTCGATCAGATCCTTCAGAGCCTGATCGACGACCAAAATCCCCCCTCCCCCATACATGTCGAGCAAGGATTTGATCTTGGCATAGGTCGGGGTTGGCCAGGTGGTTCTGAAATCGGTCGGCCATTCATGGTCTTCCGGCGGCGCGATCGGGTCGCTCTCGCGGTCGTAGCGCGTTCCGGGCTCAAGATAGAGCTTCATTAGCATATCATGAGTATAATGGTGGACATTGTTGTTGTATTTTGCCGCGAGTTCGGGATGCGCGGCATAATACTCCTTTAGATTCATATATTTCTCGCTATCCTTGAGCGGAAGGGTCGTGCTGCGGTTCCCCTGATATCCCCAAACCATCTCATCTCTCCTTTGCCGCCGTTGCCAGACCGCATTCAAACCAACACTTGGGTCACGCGCGTCAATTCCTAACAATTCCCTAACGCCGGGCGTAACCCTTTGAACTTCCGTCATTTCCAGCTTTTGTCCACCGTGGTCACGACGGCCCCGCAACCGGCCCCCGCGACCCGCCCATCTTCTCCAGCAGATCCTTCTCCACCAGCCCGCCGATCTGCGGATGCAGCCGCAGCTTGCCTTCCTTCACAGCCTGGGCAAAGTTCGCGATCACCCGCCCCGCCGTCTTCCGGTCCGTCGCGATCACGTCGAGGAGCCAGAGGAGCAGGGTGGGTGCCAATCCAGCTTCTGTCGGTCAGGGCAGCCATGTCATCGAGGAAATTCAAGCGTTTGCGTTGGGCGGCGATGTTGGTGGTGGGTTGGCACCCACCCTACGCTTGCTCCTCACCATCCTCAACGCCATGATCAGGGACGGCAGGAACTATGCGAAAAACCCAGCGTGAAAGACAGTTGCTACGCTTGCTCGAGTAAGTCGCGTCCAAATTCTCTGCCGGGCCTTTCAGCGGCAGAATGCTTTCAAGCCCCGCGGGGCGCGGCACGTCGGGAAACGCCATGATTTTCAAACCTGTCGTGAGTTGATTATACGGTTTCTTTTAGCGGCATGTTCAGCCCGATTAGGCCTGCCGCCACCGCCGCTTCGTGGAATGCGTCGGACACCCAAATGAAGCCGCGTACGAATCGCTTATCGATCCAGACGTGATGATCGCCGATACGGTCACGACTGAAGACGGTGCGCGAAGCGCTCCCCCCCCGATAGAAACCACGCTCATTGACTGGCGGCCGCAGAAGGTCCAGTGCCAGCGTATCCAGCCGGTTGCAGGGCACGAACCAGAACATGTCGGCCACATGATCGCCGTTCTTGCGCACGACCTCGACCGGCACGAATTGATGCACGCCGGGCTCCAGCGCCTCGACCACGTCCCGGAACTTCGCGCTGCAGACCTGCGCCAGTTGCGCGATGGCGAAGTCCGGCATCCGGCTTTGATTGGTCGTCGGCCGGATGCGGGTCGGCAGGAACTCGGTCTTCACCCGCCGACCAAAGCGCATGGCTTCCGTCCAATCCGCTGGATTGATGCCGATGTCGATGCTGCGATCCTCGTTCTCGACTTTCTTCATGTCGCCATCGAGAAAGTCGAAATAGAGATTCGTATCGCCGAGCGCCTTTTCGTGAAGCTGGTATGTCATTGTGCGGCCTCTCCTTTGCGGCCTGCCCCCATCTTCTCCAGCAGATCCTTCTCAACCAGCCCGCCGATCTGCGGATGCAGCCGCAGCTCGCCTTTCTTCACAACCTGGGCGAAGTTCGCGATCACCCGGGTTTCCACAGTCAAGTCGGGACGCCCGGGGGTGATCCGGTGTTGGTGGCGGGTGTGGCGAGGATGGTGCGGGCTTTTGCGCAGTCGGCGTCCATCTGCGCGATCAGGGCGGGAAGGTCGTTGAAGGTCATCTCCGGCCGCAGATGTTCGATCAGCGCGACCGAGAGGTGCTGGCCGTAGAGGTCGCCCTGGAAATCCAGCAGGTAGGTTTCGAGGTTGGGCATGTTCCTGCCGAACATGGGACGCACGCCAAGGCTGGCGGCGCCGTGATAGCTGCCCTTCTGCGGGCCGGTCAGCACATCGACCAGCACGGCATAGACGCCGAACTTCGGCAGGTGCAGCCCGGCAAGCGACATGTTCGCCGTGGGAAAGCCAAGCTCCCGCCCCCGCTTTTCGCCATGGATCACTTCGCCCTCGATCCGGTGCCAGTGGCCAAGCATGGCGGCGGCATCGCGCGGGCGACCGTCGCTCAGCGCCTGGCGGATGGCGGTCGAGGAGATGTCGCGCATCTCATGCCGGACGAGTGGCGCGATTGTCGTCCGGAAGCCACAGGCCGCGCCAAGCGCCTTCAGATCGCCCGCCGTGCCCCGGCGGCCCTTGCCAAAGCAGAAGTCCGCCCCGATCACCACATGGGCGACGCCCAGACCCTGCCTCAGGACGTCTTGGGCGAATGCCTCTGGCGAAAGCGCGGCGAGGGTGGCGTCGAAGGGCAGCTGATACAGTTGTTCGACGCCAAGCTTGGCCAGACGGTTCGCCCGCGCCTCGGCGTTCATCAGCCGGAAGGGCGGGCCTGACGGTGCAAAATACTCGCGCGGGTGCGGCTCGAATGTGACGATACCCAAGGGGCCGGGGCCGCCGCGGGCAAGATCGATCACCGAGCGGTGGCCAAGATGCACGCCATCGAAATTGCCCATGGCGACGGATGCCCCACGGGCCGTCTCTGCCAGCCCCTGCCAATGGTCGTGACGCTGCATCCTACCCCGGTCCGAGGCATGGGCTGCCCCGTCAATCGAACTTGCGGCTGGGCGCAAGAACCAGCGCCTCGCCCTTCAGGACCACGGTTTTACCGACTGAGCAATGGGTTTCAAGGGTCACCCGACGTCTGGCGTGATCGATGGCCGTGACCGTGACCTCGGCGCGGACCATGTCGCCCGGCCGGACGGGGGCCATGAACCGCAACGACTGGCCAAGATAGACCGAGCCATGCCCGGGAAGCTGCTCGCCGATCACGGCCGAGATCAGCCCGGCGGTCAGCATGCCATGCGCGATCCGACCCTCGAAGATCGTGTCGCGGGCATAGGCATCGTCCAGATGCACGGGATTGCGGTCGGTGGAGACTTCGGCAAAAAGGTCGATGTCCCGTTCGGTGACCACCTTGGTCAGGTGCCGGGACATGCCGATTTCAATGTCTTCGATACAGATTGTGCCGCGCGGCAGATTGTCGAGCATCGGGCGATTCCTTCGGTCTTGCGGAAGGTAGCCCATGCTGCGGCGCGGCGCAAATCATTTGCGCAACAATCCGTCGGAGAAGTAGAGATTTCGGCAAGAATATTACCGCGCTACCGGAGGCGCCCGATTGCAAAGGTTGGCGACAGCTGCTTCCCCTGCAGCCAGCTTTCCAGCAACTCCTTGACCGGGTTCTCGAAATCAGCGCCGAACCGCTCTGCCTCCAGCCCGCCGGTGATGAAGACCGTATCGATCCCTTCGGCAATGCCACCCTGCACATCCGTACCGATTCCATCGCCGATGGCGAGGATCTGGGCATCGTCGCGCCCGGTTGCCGCAGCAAGGCGACGGCGGGCGAGATCGTAGATCGGCGGGTGTGGCTTGCCGAAATAGAGCGTGCGTCCCCCCATCGCTTCATAGGCTTCGGCCAGCGCACCGGCGCAGTAGATGCGCCTTGCCCCCCGGTCGACCACGATGTCGGGATTGGCGCAAAGCATCGCCAGCCCTCTGGTTTTCGCAAGGAGCAACTCCGCGCGATAATCGGCGGGGGTTTCGGTTTCATCGTCGATAAGACCGGTGCAGACGATGCCCTCGCTTTCGGCAAGCGGCACGCGCACGATCGGGGGGCGGGAGGCGGCATATTCGGCCAGATCCGCAGAGAATTCGGCGAAGAACGTGTCATCCCGCGGCGCGCCGATGTGATGGACGCGCTGCCCCACCGCCCCCGACAGCATCCCGAACTGCGCCGCATCGCCGGAACTCACCACCGTATCCCAGCAGTCTTCCGGCACGCCGATGACGTCCAGCTGCTTGATGACACTGGAATTCGGTTGCGGCGAATTGGTCAGCAGAACGACGGCCCCGCCGCCCTTGCGAAACGCCCGAAGCGCGGCGACCGCTGCCGGATAGGCCACTTTTCCGTTGTGCAGGCAGCCCCAGAGATCGCAGAAAAGCGCGTCGTAGCGGGCCGAGACATCGGCGAGAGCGCGGAGGATTTCGGTCATTCGGGTGGCCTTTCTGCTGCCGGTCCGGCCGGGAACGACCGTGTTTTTCGCCACATCTGTCCGCCTTCCCTGCGTCTTTGCCCGCGCAGGGACGAAGGTCCGCGCAACACCCTGCCCGAAGGTCAGAGTTTCAGCGCCGGGATGATCTGTTTCTTGCGGCTCATGATACCGGGCAGCACGACCGTATCGGCGGTGACGGTGCAGCCGAACGAGGCCTCGGCAAGCGCCTTCACCAGATCGTTCGGCACCAGAAGCGTCGCCTCTTCCTTCAGGATATCGACGACGAAAAGCAGCACCTGATCGGCGCCGTCTTCCCGGGCAACCGTCTCCATCAAGGCCATCAGGCTTGCCTTGCGGTCAAGGATCACCTTCGGCGCCGTGGTTTCCAGCACCGACACCCGCAGATCCTTGCCCGCGACCGTGTATTCCTTCGAATCCATGCGCAGAAGCGCGGCGTCCGAAAAGGCCGAGACATCGGACTTCGCCTCGAACATCCGGGCGGCAAGATCGGGGATCGCCACGCCGATATCGGCGGCGAGGGCCTCGGCACGGCGCGGTCCTGCGGCGTGGTGGTGGGCGAGCGGAATTCCAGCGTGTCCGACAGGATGCAGGAAAGCATGGCGCCCTTGATCTCGCGCGGGAGCTTCGCCACATCCTCGCCCATGATGCCGTGCATCACCGTTGCGGTGCAGGCCAGCGGGCGCATCACCACATTGATCGGGGTGTTGGTCCTGAGCCCGCCGACCAGCATGTGATGATCGATGATCGCCATGATCGTGGCATCGTTGATCGAGGGCGGCAATTCGGCAGGGTTGTTGGTGTCGACGATGACGACCTGCTGGCCCGCGGCGACGTCTGCGATGATTTCGGGCTTCGGAAAGCCCCAGTGCTTCAAAAGAAACGCCGCCTCTGTGTTCGGCTCCCCCAGAAGGCGCGGCTCGGCATTGCCGCCGCGGATGTTGGTCAGATACCAGGCCCAGACGATGGCGGAGAGGGTGGCATCGGTGTCGGGGGATTTGTGGCCGAAGACGAAAGTGGTCATGAGGCAGGCTTTCCGGAGGATGGGTTGCGCGTGTCTATAGGCGGGCCGGGGGCGATTGTCACGGGGGTCGGGCATCGCCGGGGCTTGAGACGCGGAGGTTTCTTTGATATCCGTCGGGGCCTCTGCAAAGGAGTGCCCGGACAATGGACATGCGCATGATCCCGGTGTGGGATATCTGATCGCCCGCGGGGCCAGGGCCCTGTGGTAATCGTCTCCGACTTGCAGAGGAGCACCCTGACAATGGGCCTGTCGGTCTGACCCCAAAGGGGGTCCGTTCATCCGGGGTTCTTGCAACCCCCGTTCCACCGCTCAAGACACAGGGGGCATATCATGCCGAACAAACCGAAAGAACCCGCTTCGGCGGAGCAAAAGCCGTTGCCGCGTGCGGCCGTGAAAGCCGTAAAGGGCTTTGACCCGGCGCAACTGAAGGCGGCGAAGGGAAAGACGCAGCCCGCCTTCGCCACGCGCCGACAGATGCTGCCGGGCAGATCCGGGCAGCGCTAGGTGTAACAGGCCGGGGCTTTGCGAAGCCCCGGCCACTGCGCCGGATCGTGGCCGTAAAGCAGTTCCGCCCCGGTCCTGGCTGCGAGCGCCAGGAGCCGGTCCGCTGACGCAGCGGCGGTGCCTGGGTCATCGGCATCCGCGAAACGCTCGGCGGGTTCGCAGGCGCGGTTGATCGCATCGGCAGCCAGGATCAGAGGTCCGGTTTCGGGCAGCGTGACCAGCGCCGAAAGATGACCGGGGGTGTGACCGGGCGTCGGCAGCAGCAAAAGCCCGGCGCAGATCGAAGTATCGGCCCCGATCAGGTGATAATCGGCCTCAGGCCAGGGCATCGGCCGGGCCGCGCCGAAATAGCTTGGCCGCGGATCGGCACGCTCACGTTCGGTCATCACGATGGGCGCATGGGCGACAAGCGGCAGCGCCCCGACATGGTCGATGTGCCCGTGGCTGAGGATGACGAGGTCGATATCCGGTGGCTGAAGGCCAAGCAGCGCAAGCTGGCCGCTCAGCGTGTGGTGGGCGCCGTGGTCAAGCAGGCGACCGAACCGGGGAAGCCCGTCGCGCGCGGCAATATCGGGATCGCTGGCATAGGCAGGCGGAAAGCCGGTGTCGAACAGGATCCGCGCTCCCCGGTCGGTTTCCATGAGAAACCCCGGTATGCCGATCACCCTTTCGCCGCCGCGCACCTCGAAGAGGCCGAAATCGAGGATGAACAGCCGGGCGACCTCGTGCCCGGCAAGCATCTCAGTTCAGCGCCACCGGTTCGATCGCAAACCCCCGCGCCTCAAGCAGTGCGAGCACGCCGTCGCGGCCGGGAAGATGCAGCGCACCGAAGGCGACGAAGACCGGCCCCTCCCCGGCGGCAGCTTCGATCACCGGGATCCAGGCACGGTTCCGGTTCACCATCAAGGCGTCTTCCATCCGTGCAAAGGCGAGGTCGATCTCTTCCCGCGTCTGGCCCGGCGTCTGATACGAGATTTCGCGCATCAGTTCCCAGACGAGGAGGCTTTCGCCGGCAAAATAGGAATCGGCCAGCGTGGCAGAGAAATCCTCGGACCGGTTTTCCATGCTGAGGGTCGATTCGATGAGGTCGATCTGTTCCTGCTCGCTCATGAATCCGAAAAGCTTGAAGACGGTGTCGAAAGGTTCCAGCGCCTTCACCGGCACACCGGCCGCCGCGGCGGCGTCCATCACCATGCCGTCCAGCCCGCCTTCGGTGTTCTGCATCTGGGCGACGGCACAGGGCGGAATGGCCAGCAGCACGTTCACATACCAGGGCTTCAGCTTTGCGGCCATGAAGCCGGGGATGCCTCGTTGCGCAAGCGCGGTGGACATCCGGGTCCACAGATCGGGGGATACCCGCTCCATCAGGCTTGGCCCTTCGGTGAACATCATGATCGAGGGATCGCGCGCCATCATCGCCAGAAGCGCCTTCTCCTCCTCCGGGCCCGCCTCGACGAGGACGGTTTGGGCGGCAGCGATCACCGGCCGTGTCGCATCAAGCGTGGCCTGATGGCGCGGATCGTCGAAATGATAGGTGCCGATCAGGGTGATGACCTCGTCGCCCCGCGTGGCGCGCCAGTAGTTGCCTTTGGCAAAGGGCACCGCTTTGGTCTTGGCTTCAAGCGCCTGCCGTTCGGCGGCCGCCATGCTTTCGAAAAGGTTCTCGCCTCCGCATTCGGCGAGGGCTGGGGTGGCGATCAGGAAGGCCAGGACGGCGGCGGCGAATCGAAACATGGGACCTCGGCGACTGTGACGGCTGCACTTTGGCAAATCGAGCGCCGGTATCCAACAGGAATGCGCGCAAATTCGCGCAGCGCCGTGTTGACTCTGTGGCCGGGATTACCTAACTCAACGCTCGTTAGCACTCGGCCATGTTGAGTGCTAATTCCAATCAAACCTGGAAACTCAAGGGAGTGTACCCAGATGGCTTTCAAACCGCTGCATGACCGCGTACTGGTCCGCCGCATTCAGGGCGACGACAAGACCAAGGGCGGCCTGATCATCCCCGATACCGCCAAGGAAAAGCCCGCTGAGGGCGAGATCATCTCGGTCGGCGAGGGCGCGCGCAAGGATTCGGGCGAGCTGATCGCACCCTCCGTCAAGTCGGGCGACCGGATTCTCTTTGGCAAATGGTCGGGCACCGAAGTGACGCTCGACGGCGAAGAGCTGCTGATCATGAAGGAAAGCGACATCCTCGGCATCATCGCCTGAGGAGGGTCGGGGTGAACCCCGACCTACGCAATCCACCAACCCATTCAAGGAGCTATCATAATGGCTGCTAAAGACGTCAAATTCGATACCGATGCCCGCGACCGGATGCTGCGCGGCGTCAACATCCTGGCTGACGCCGTCAAGGTGACCCTGGGCCCGAAAGGCCGCAACGTGGTGATCGACAAAAGCTTCGGCGCCCCGCGCATCACCAAGGACGGCGTGACCGTCGCCAAGGAGATCGAGCTTTCCGACAAGTTCGAGAACATGGGCGCGCAGATGGTGAAGGAAGTCGCTTCCCGCACCAATGACGAAGCCGGCGACGGCACCACCACCGCCACCGTGCTGGCACAGGCCATCATCAAGGAAGGTCTGAAGTCGGTTGCCGCGGGCATGAACCCGATGGACCTGAAGCGCGGCATCGACATGGCGACCTCCAAGGTCGTCGAGGCGATCAAGAAAGCCTCGCGTCCGGTGTCCGACAGTGCCGAAGTGGCGCAGGTTGGCACCATCTCGGCCAATGGCGAGGCCGAGATCGGCCGCCAGATCGCCGATGCGATGCAGAAGGTCGGCAACGAGGGTGTGATCACCGTCGAAGAGAACAAGGGCCTCGAGACCGAGACCGAAGTCGTCGAAGGCATGCAGTTCGACCGTGGCTATCTGTCGCCCTACTTCGTCACCAACGCCGACAAGATGATTGCAGATCTGGAAGACTGCCTGATCCTGCTGCACGAGAAGAAGCTGTCGTCGCTGCAGCCCATGGTGCCCTTGCTGGAATCGGTGATCCAGTCACAAAAGCCGCTTCTGATCGTGGCCGAAGACGTGGAGGGCGAGGCTCTGGCAACGCTCGTCGTCAACAAGCTGCGCGGCGGGTTGAAGATCGCTGCCGTCAAGGCTCCGGGCTTCGGTGACCGCCGCAAGGCCATGCTGCAGGACATCGCCATCCTGACCGGTGGTCAGGTGATCAGCGACGATCTGGGCATGAAGCTGGAATCGGTGACCATCGACATGCTGGGCCGGGCCAAGAAGGTCTCGATCAACAAGGACAACACCACGATCATCGACGGGTCGGGTGCCAAGGCCGAGATCGAGGCGCGCGTCGGGCAGATCCGCACGCAGATCGAGGAAACCACCAGCGATTACGATCGGGAAAAGCTGCAGGAACGTGTGGCGAAGCTTGCCGGCGGCGTTGCGGTGATCAAGGTCGGCGGCATGACCGAAGTCGAAGTGAAAGAGCGCAAGGACCGTGTGGATGACGCGCTGAACGCGACCCGTGCGGCGGTTCAGGAAGGCATCGTCGTCGGCGGCGGCGTGGCCCTGATCCAGGCCGGCAAATCGCTGTCGGGCCTGAGCGGCGCAAACTCCGACCAGGACGCGGGCATCGCGATCGTGCGCAAGGCGCTGGAAGCGCCGCTGCGTCAGATCGCGGAAAACGCGGGCGTCGACGGATCGGTCGTCGCAGGCAAGATCCGCGAATCCTCGGATCTGAAGTTCGGCTTCAACGCACAGACCGAAGAATATGGCGACATGTTCAAGTTCGGCGTCATCGATCCGGCCAAGGTCGTGCGGACCGCGCTGGAAGATGCGGCCTCGGTTGCCTCGCTTCTGATCACCACCGAAGCGATGATCGCCGACCGTCCGGAGCCGAAATCGGCTGGCGGCATGGGCGGCGGCGGCATGGGCGGAATGGGCGGCATGGACGGGATGATGTAATCTCGACCTGACCGGTTCACAGGAAGGGGCGGCCTCCGGGCTGCCCCTTTTCGTTGCGCCATCACCGCTCCGGGCGGTGCACCCGGGTGCAGGCCCAAGCCCGGATCTTTCGCCGAAAGAGCCCGGCTACCGCGCGGTCAATGAGGCTCGACCCAGCCGTCGATCACGGCGATGGCCTCCTCCGCCGTCTCGACCATGGTGAAGAGGGACAGGTCTTCCGGGCTGATCACTCCCGCCTCGGCAAGATGCGACCAGTTCACCACCGTTTCCCACCAGTCCCGCCCGAACAGCAGGAAGGGGATCGCCTTCATCCGCTTGGTCTGGATCAGCGTCAGGCTCTCGAACATCTCGTCCATCGTGCCGAAACCGCCCGGAAAGACGCAGATCGCCCGCGCGCGCATCAGGAAATGCATCTTCCTGATCGCGAAATAGTGGAAGTTGAAGCTGAGGTCCGGCGTCACGAAGGCATTCGGCGCCTGTTCATGCGGCAGCACGATGTTGAGCCCGATCGACTGCCCGCCCGCATCGTCGGCACCGCGGTTTCCGGCCTCCATCACGCCGGGGCCGCCGCCGGTGACGATGACATTCTCCCGGCCATAGCTTTCCAGCGACCGCTCTGTCATCAGCCGGGCAAAACGGCGGGCTTCGTCGTAATAGCGCGAAAGGCCTGCAAGCGTCTCTGTCCGCGCCTCGGTGCGATGGTCGGGCGCGGGAATGCGCGCCCCGCCAAAAAGCACCACCGTGCTTTCGATCCCACGCTCGTCCATGATCAGTTGTGGTTTCAAGAGTTCCAGCTGCAGGCGCACCGGCCGCAACTCCTCTCGCGTCATGAAGTCGCGGTCGGTGAAGGCAAGGCGGTAGGCAGGGGCGCGGGTCTGCGGGGTGTCGGGAATGCGCTTCGCGGCCGCGATATCTTCGACCGAATCGCGGAACGGATGGCTGCGGGGTTCGTCTTTCATGGGGCACTCGGACTAGGGTCATCTGCGCCAGCCTTACAAGTTTGGCGGCGCTGTGACCAATCGAAAAGGGCCCGGAAAGGCTCTGCCGTCACCCGTGACGAATGTTGCGCTTGCAGGTAACCGGCGGCGCGCCCGTCGTGCTGTAGGCCGCAACGCCGCAGGTCGCGCAGCGGTATTCGTCGAACCGCCCGTTGTTCTCGCCGGTCGGGCTCCATTTGCAGGGGCTGCGCCGGAAGGCGCGGTCAAGGCGGCTCGACAGGGCCGATCCTGCACGGTCACGACCCCAGCTCCACCAGATGAACCCGGCGACAAGGACAAGGACCGTGAGGATGATCGGCATGGCCAGGTTTCCCGTGCAAGGCAATGGCAGGTGCGACGTTCCGGCGAAGGTAGGCGCGGCGGATCGGCATGGCAATGCCGTCGCCCGGGATTGCCGCTGGCGGACCGCTGGCATAAAAGCCTGTCACGCCAACCATTCGGGAAAACGCGCCATGACCTACGCCGCCCTGGAAGCCGCCATCGAAGCCGCCTGGGAGGCGCGCGAAACGATCACCCCGGCCACCACGGGCGAGGCCCGCGACGCCATTGAGGCCACGCTGACGGCGCTGGACCGCGGCAGTCTGCGGGTGGCGGAAAAGCGGGGCAGCGACTGGCATGTGAACCAGTGGGCGAAGAAGGCGGTGCTCCTGTCGTTCCGGCTCAGCGACATGGCAGAGATTTCGGGCGGCAATGGCGGGTCGATGTGGTGGGACAAGGTGCCCTGAAGTTTCAGGGCTGGGGGGCCAATCAATGGCGCGAGGCGGGGTTTCGCGCGGTGCCCGGATCGATCGTGCGCCGGTCGGCCTATATTGCGAAGAACGTGGTGCTGATGCCCAGCTTCGTGAACATCGGCGCCTATGTCGATGAAGGCTCGATGGTCGATGGCTGGGCCACGGTCGGCTCTTGCGCGCAGATCGGCAAGAACGTGCATCTCTCGGGCGGCGTGGGGATCGGCGGGGTGCTGGAGCCGATGCAGGCCGGGCCGACGATCATCGAGGACAACTGCTTCATCGGCGCGCGGTCGGAGGTGGTGGAGGGCTGCATCATCCGCGAAGGCTCCGTCCTTGGGATGGGCGTGTTCATCGGCAAATCGACCAAGATCGTCGACCGCGAGACCGGCGAAGTCATGTATGGCGAGGTGCCAGCGGGGTCCGTCGTCGTCGCCGGATCGATGCCGACGAAGGGGGGGATCAATCTTTACTGCGCGGTGATCGTGAAGAAGGTGGACGCGCAGACCCGGTCGAAGACCGCGATCAACGAGTTGCTGCGGGACTGAACCGCAGCCGCGACCCCGGGCGCCCTTGCGCTGCTTTCCGTGGTTGTCTTTCCCGGATGCGCGCATCCCGCCCGCATCTGGAAACGGATGGGCGGCACGTCAGGGCGAGCTCCCTTCCACACCGCGACCGGTGGCCTTGATCAGCCGTCGTCCCCCTCTCCCCAGCCCCCGCGCGCCGTGTTATCCTTGCACCATGCCCAGCCTCTGCCGCGACTGTCTTGCCCTGACGGAGGATCAAGTGGCCTCCCGTTGCCCGGCGTGCCGGTCTCCGCGCAGCGCCGCCCATCCAGAGCTGACCCGGCTTTCCATCGCCCATATGGATTGCGACGCCTTCTATGCCAGCGTCGAGAAACGCGACGATCCGTCGTTGCGTGACCAGGCCGTGATCGTCGGCGGCGGAACGAGGGGGGTGGTTTCCACCTGCTGCTATCTGGCCCGCATCCACGGCGTCCGCTCGGCCATGCCGATGTTCCAGGCGTTGAAGCTTTGCCCCGAAGCCGTGGTCGTGAAGCCGCGCTTTCCCGCCTATATCGAGGCAAGCCGCGCCATCCGCGCGATGATGGAGAGGCTGACCCCCGCCATCGAACCCCTCTCGCTCGACGAGGCCTTTCTTGATCTGACCGGGACCGAACGGTTGCACGGCGCGCCGCCCGCCGTCCTTCTTGCCCGGCTGACCCGCGACATGGAAACCGAGCTTGGCCTGACCGGGTCGGTCGGCCTTTCGCACAACAAATACCTTGCCAAGATCGCCTCCGACCTCGACAAGCCGCGCGGCTTTTCGGTGATCGGGCGGGCGGAAACCATGGCTTTCCTGAAGCCAAAGCCGGTCCGCATCATCTGGGGCGTGGGCCAGGCGACCCAGGCGGCGCTGGAGACGGCGGGCATTCGCACGATCAGTGACCTTTTGCGCTGGGACCGGGCCGATCTTGTCGCCCGCTTTGGCAGCATGGGCGACCGGCTCTGGTCGCTCGCCCGCGGGGAGGACAGCCGTCGCGTCACCCGGGACGAAAAGCTGAAGTCGATCTCGAAAGAGACGACGTTCAACGAGGATACCTCGGACCCCGACCTTCTGGACGGGCATATCTGGCGGCTGGCCGAACAGGTGGCGGACCGCGCGAAGGCGAAGGCCCTCTCTGGCCGGACCATCACGCTGAAGCTAAAGAAGCGCGATTTCCAGCTTGTCACCCGCCGTCAGAGCCTGCCCAACCCGACCCAGCTGACCGACCGCATCTATCGCGCGGCCCGCGACCTTTTCGATCACGCGCGCACCACCGGCCCATTCCGGCTGATCGGCGTCGGCATTTCCGATCTGGCGCCGGAAGCCGAAGCCGATCTTGAGGGCGATCTGCTTGATCCCGGCGCAGGCAAGCGCGCCGCCGCCGAACGCGCGACCGACAGTATCCGGGCGAAGTTCGGGGCGGATGCGATCATCAAGGGCCGTGCCCTGCGATGATGCGGGCGGCTCGGTCGATGAAGGCGCGGAGGGCCGCGGTATAGTCCTGCGGCGCCTGCAGCACCGCGAAATGGCTGGCCGCGGGCAGAATCACCAGCCTCGTCCCCGGGGATCAGCCCGGCGATCTTTTCGCCATGCGCCCGCAGGATCGCCTCGTCATGCTCTCCGGCCACAATGGCCACAGGCACGGTGATCGCGGCAACCTCGGCATCCGTCCAGTTCGGCTCGGTCGCCCACATTCGGGAAATCCGCTCGACGAAGGGCCCGAACGCCCCCGGTTTCGGCGACATCGCGGCATAGGCAGCCCCATTCCGCCGATATGGCCCCCGAAGACCGCATCTTCGGCCAGCGAAGGATCGACCCCGTCCGTGGTGATATTTGCGGCAGGGCCAGGTCCGCCATGGATCAGAAGCACCGGATCGCCCGCGCTACTGTCCGCATCATACATCTCGATCCCGTTCACCGGTGCCATTCCGGCAGAAACCGGCGCGACGGCGATTGTCAGCCACCGGTCTTCGGCATGGGCGGGCAGGGCGCAGAAAACGGTCAGGCTCAAGGCGGCGGCGCGCATCGGCCTGTCCTTCTCCCCCCCGCGGGAATGGATCAGGCTGGTCCCGGACCCCTCCCCCGGGGTCAACTGCCGGGCGCGCTACTCCGCCGCGAGTGGCAGGCCCGGCTGCCCGAGCCCCGTCAGTTCGGCCACCACGCCCGCCATCACCTCGCGGAAGGCGTCGAAGCCCGGGCCGGGCGCGACACGGGCCTCGTCCATGTAAAGCGCGCGGTCGATCTCCACCTGCACCACATGGCTGCCGCGTGAGGGGCGGCCATAGGCCTGCGCGATATAGGCCCCGGCAAACGGTGCATTGCGCACCACCCGGAACCCCGCGCGGACGAAGGCTGCCTCGACCCTGTCCATCACCTCGCGGCCCGCCGCCGCGCCGAACCTGTCGCCCAGCACCACCTCGGGTTTGGACTGGCCCGGGCGGGCATGCGCCTCGATCGCCTCATGCGGCATCGAGTGGCAGTCGATCAGCAGGGCCTCGCCAAAGGCCGCGTGGCTTTCGGCGATCAGGCTTTTCAGCGCCTCGTGATAGGGGTGCCAGAACCGCGTGATCCGGGCCGCCGCCTCGGTCTGGGTCAGCTTGCCGCGATAGATCGCGCGCCCTCCGGCAACGACGCGGGGAATCACCCCGAGCCCCGACGAGATGCGCGGATTATGCGGCACCCGGGCGATGCCTTCGATCAGCGCAGGGTCAAGTTCGTCCGCCGCACGGTTCAGATCCAGAAAGGCGCGCGGCATCCGGGCGGCAATGAGCGGCGCGCCCATTGCGGGGGCCATGGCGAAAAGCTTGTCGACAAAGGCATCTTCCGACGACCGGATCGTGTGACGGTCAAGATGCGCCTGACCAAGAAAATGCGCCGAATATTCCCGCCCGGAATGGGGCGAGGAAAAAATGACCGGCGCGGTCAGCCGCTGTGGACGGCGCAGAATGAATGCTTCGGACAAGCGCACTCCCCATGCTCACCGGCAAAGGTATAGCGCCAAAATCCGGAAAGCCAAAACCTCTTGCGGCCCAGACCGAGCTTGAGTATAGACGCGCTCTGACCGACGCGGTTCCGCCCGCGTCCTTTTCGTTTGGGCGGGGAAGCATCGGGCAACACGTGGGCGGTTAGCTCAGCGGTAGAGCACTACGTTGACATCGTAGTGGCCACTGGTTCGATCCCAGTACCGCCCACCATTCACCGCCCCTCGAAAGGGGGCACGTTGTTTTCATTCGGCGCAGACGCGCCGCGACCAGGAGAAACCTCATGAAGGTTGCCAACTCGCTCCGCTCGCTGAAGACGCGTCATCGCGATTGCCAGGTCGTGCGCCGCAAGGGCCGGATCTATGTGATCAACAAGACGCAAAAGCGCTACAAGGCGCGCCAAGGCTGAGCCCGTGAGGGCCGCGCCTTGCGGCAGCGATCACCAATCGGCCGCCCGCGGGAAACCCGGGCGGCCGTTGTTTTCAGCGGGTGCTCTGATGTCGCCTCTCCGGGTTCTTCGTGGCGATGGTCCGAGCCCGCGCCTGCCGCTGCCCCAGCGGCGATTGCGGGCGGCACATGGCCTGGTGACGTGATCATGGGGTGCCTGCCTCCGAAAGCGGGCGTATAGCGGAGCCGCCAGAAAATGCACACCAACCCCGCCTTCCGCAGCGCAACCGAGGCCGAGAATCTCGCCTTTGCCCGCAGCCGCGGCTTTGGCATCCTGATGGTGAACGGAACCGAGGGGCCGCTTGCCTCGCACATCCCGTTCCTGCTCTCTGGCGATGGCCGGACGGCAGAGCTGCACCTGACCCGCTCCAACCCGATTGCCCGGGCGGCCCTGCCGATGCCGGCGGCGATCGCCGTCTCTGGCCCGGATGCCTATGTCTCGCCCGACTGGTACGGGGCAGAGGATCAGGTTCCGACCTGGAACTACGTTGCCGTTCACCTGCGCGGCACCCTGGCGCCGATGGACATCGAGGCGATGCGCGGCCATGTCGATGCGCTGTCGGCCGAACACGATGCGCGGCTCCTGCCCAAGATGCCCTGGGTGTCGACCAAGATGGCCGATGGCGTGATGCAGCGGATGATGCGGATGATCCTGCCCTTCCGGCTGACCATCACCGCCGTGGACGGCACCTGGAAGCTGAACCAGAACAAGACCGATGCGGTGCGGGCGCGCGCGGCCGGGACGCTCGTGTCGCTCAACGTCGCGCCGGCGACGCGGACCCGCTCGGTGATGCGCAACCGGGCGCGGCGGCGCTTGAAGGAGGCGGTCAGGATCGTCGCCCCGGGGCACGCGGTCCCAGGCTACGATTATGTCTTGATCGCTAGGGCAGGCACGGTACAACGGCGCTTCACCGAGATTACCAAGGACCTTGAGCGGGCGCTGACCAAGGTCCACCAGGCGCCGAGGCCCTAGACAGCGCTGAAAACCTTCAGACAGGACCACGAAGGCTCTGCCACCTGACCGCGAAGCCCCGCGGCCAACAGCGAAAGCGACATGGACGAAAACAACCGCAATTTTATCCTCGCCATC
>JAAURK010000282.1 GCA_012032275.1 Tabrizicola sp. | reverse complement strand
GTTCCGACTTTCCCTTGTGTTCCTGACACTTGCTTTTCCCGCGCTGGCGCATGAAGGCGGGCATCTGCACCCGCATGGGGGTGGATCTTCTTTGGGCCGGGGGGCTTGCCGCCCTCTTGCTGCTGGCGGGCTATGTGATCGGTCGGGGGCGGAAATGATCCCGGGCGAGGTCTTTCCCGCCGCGGGCGACATCACCCTGAACGCGGGCGTGGAAGCGACGGTTCTGATGGTGGCCAATACCGGCGACCGGCCGGTGCAGGTGGGCAGCCACTATCATTTCGCCGAGACGAACCCGGGCCTCGCCTTCGACCGTGACGCCGCGCGGGGCAAAAGGCTCGACATCGCGGCAGGAACGGCGGTACGGTTCGAGCCGGGCCAGACCCGCGAGGTGCGGCTGGTGCCCCTTGCAGGCAATCGCAAGGTCTTTGGCTTCAATCAGAAAATCATGGGTCCGTTGTGACCCTTCACGTCGGGGGAGACTGCCATGTGCCACGCCTGTGTGATCGAGAATGTGAAGCAAGGAATGCTCAGCCGTCGCGACCTCTTTCGCTCGGCAGCGGCGGTGGGGCTGGTCAGCGGCGCGGCGGGGTTGATGACCGCACGGCCCGCGATGGCGCAGGCCTCCAGCGTGGTGGATCTGACGCATGCCTATGACGGCGCTTTCCCGACCTTCGACGGCAATCCGGGGATCATCTTCGAACCTTCCGTCAAATTTGCCGACTCGGGCTATCAGCTTTGGAAGCTGACGATTTTCGAACATACCGGCACCCATATCGACGCGCCGCTGCATTTCACCGAAGACGGGACGGCGGTGGACGAACTGCCGCCCGAAAGCCTCGTCTGCCCCTTGTGCGTCCTCGATATCAAGGCCAAGGCGCCGAAGACGCAAATGCGATGGTGGAGCCTGCCGATATCGAAGCCTGGGTCTCGGCGAACGGAGCGATCCCGGCCGGTGCCTGCGTGGCGATGAATTCCGGCTGGGCGGCAAAAGTGGGCGACCCGCTTTATCGCAACACACCCGACGGCAAGTTCGCCTTCCCCGGCTTTTCGAAAGCGGCCACCGACATGCTTGCAGGGATGGATGTGGCCTGCATCGGGGTCGACACGCTGTCGCTCGACCCTGGCAATTCCGCCGATTTCGCGGTGCATTTCTCCTGGTTGCCGGGGGGCCGCTACGGGATCAAGAATCTGGCCAATCTGGACGGGCTCCCCGCCACCGGGGCGACGATCATGGTGGGCGCCCCCAAGCACAAGGGCGGCACCGGAGGCCCGGCGCGCGTGCTGGCGCTGGTCTGATGGCAACCGTTCGCCTTTTGACGGACACGGAGGCGGGGGCCGAGGCCCTCGCCGTCCTTGACGACATCCGGGCCAGGCGGCAGACCGATTATGTGAACAACTTCTGGCGCGCGCTTGCCAATGACCCGGCCCTTCTGCGGGCAACCTGGGAAAGGTTGCAGACGGTGATGGCCGCCGGAGCGCTTGATCCGCTGGCGAAGGAGATGATCTATCTCGCCGTCTCGACCGCCAATGGCTGCGACTATTGCGTCCATTCCCACACCGCCGCGGCAAGGGCCAAGGGGATGACCGAAGCGCAGCATGCCGAGCTTCTGGCGGTGATCGCGATGGCAAGCCAGACCAATGCGCTGGCGACGGCGCTGTCGGTGCCGGTGGACGAAAGGTTCATGGCATGAAGCTCCCGATCTCTCCCATCGACCTGATGGCGATCAACTTCCGCACTGCGGTCATGCTGTCGGAGGCAGGCATGGTGATCTGGATGCGGATGCTTGGCATGGGTGGCCTCTGGCGCGTCACGCCCGGGGAAAATGCGCGGATGGTCGAAGAAAAGCTTGCCGCCGCCAGCGAAAGCGCCCTGTCCGCCTCGCGCGCCATGCTTTGGGGGGGCGAGGCCCGCCACCGTCGTCGAGGCGGCGCTGAAGCCTGTGCGGCGCAGGACATCGGCCAATGTGAAGCGGCTGGCGAAACGCGGCCCCGGAAAACCCGGCTGAGGACGGAGACCAAGATGCCCACCACTTTATCCCGCAAGACCTATGCCGACATGTACGGCCCTACGGTGGGTGACCGGGTGCGGCTGGGAGATACCGACCTGATCATCGAGGTGGAGCGCGACCTGATTGCCGAGCGGTCCGCGGGCGGCGCCAACGCACTGCGCTATGGCGAAGAGGTCAAGTTCGGCGGCGGCAAGGTCATCCGCGACGGGATGGGGCAAAGCCAGACCACCCGGGCCGACGGGGCGATGGATACCGTCATCACCAATGCGCTGATTGTGGACTGGACCGGCATCGTGAAGGCCGACGTGGGCCTGCGCGACGGGCGGATCGCGAAGATCGGCAAGGCGGGAAACCCCGATACGCAGCCCGGCGTCGATGTCATCATCGGGCCGGGGACCGAGATCATCGCGGGCGAGGGGCGGATCCTGACGGCGGGGGGGATGGACGCGCATATCCATTTCATCGCCCCCCAGCAGATCGACGATGCGCTCCATTCCGGGATCACCACGATGCTCGGGGGCGGCACCGGCCCCGCGCATGGCACGCTTGCCACCACCTGCACGCCCGGGCCTTGGCATCTGGCGCGGATGATGCAGGCGGCGGATGCCTTCCCGATGAACCTCGCCTTCGCGGGGAAGGGGAATGCCTCGTTGCCCGCCGCGCTGGAAGAGCAGGTGCGGGCGGGGGCCTCCTGCCTGAAGCTGCATGAGGATTGGGGCACCACCCCTGCCGCCATCGACTGCTGCCTGACCGTGGCCGATGCGATGGATGTGCAGGTGATGATCCACACCGACACGCTGAACGAAAGCGGATTCGTGGAAAATACCCTCGCCGCGATCCGGGGCCGCACGATCCATGCCTTTCACACCGAAGGCGCGGGTGGCGGCCATGCCCCCGATATCATCAAGGTGGTCGCCTCGCCGAATGTGATCCCAAGCTCCACCAACCCGACGATGCCCTACACCGTCAACACGATCGAAGAACACCTCGACATGCTGATGGTCTGCCACCACCTCGACCGTCGGGTGCCCGAGGATGTGGCCTTCGCCGAAAGCCGCATCCGGCGCGAAACGATTGCGGCCGAGGATATCCTTCATGATCTGGGGGCATTTTCGGTGATTTCGTCCGACAGCCAGGCGATGGGCAGGGTGGGCGAGGTGATCACCCGCACCTGGCAGACGGCGCACAAGATGCGCCAGCAGCGCGGCCGGCTGGAGGGCGAGACGGGCGAGAACGACAACCTGCGCGTCAAGCGGTATGTGGCGAAATACACCATTAACCCGGCGATTGCGCATGGCATGAGCCGCCATATCGGCAGCGTCGAAGAGGGCAAGCGCGCCGATCTGGTTCTGTGGTCCCCGGCCTTCTTCGGCGCCAAGCCCGAGATGGTGCTTCTGGGCGGGGTGATCGTGGTGGCGCAGATGGGGGATCCCAACGCCTCGATCCCGACGCCGCAACCGGTGCATACCCGGCCGATGTTCGGCGCTTACGGCCGCAGCGTGGAGCGGAATGCCGTCATCTTCGTCTCGGCCGCGGCGCAGCAGGATGGCATTGCCGCGCGACTGGGGCTGGCCAAGGAGACAATTGCCGTCGAAGGCTGCCGCGGCATTGGCAAGGCAGAGATGAAGCTGAACGACGCGACCCCGGTGATCGACGTCGACCCGGAGAGCTATGAGGTGCGGGCGGACGGGGTGCTTCTGACCTGCGAACCGGCGCGCGAGCTGCCTCTGGCGCAGCGCTATTTCCTGTATTGAGGCGCAGCGTTTCGAAAGGACGGTCAGGATGGGCGTGGAACGTGTGAACCCCGAGGGGATGTATGACAGCCTAGGCTACGGCTTTTCGCATGCCGCGATCAGCACGGGCGGGCGGCAGCTGCATCTGGCAGGGCAGGTCGCCTGGGATGCGAACCACGGGTTGGTCGGCGGGGCTGACCTTGGCGCGCAGGCGCGGCAGGTCTTTGCCAATCTGCGCGCGGTTCTTGCCAGCCAGGGCGCCGGACCGGCCGATCTCTTGCGTCTGCGGACCTATGTGGTCGGCCACAGGCCGGACAAGATCGGCATCGTGGCGGCCGAGATGATGGCCTTCTATGGCGACGCGGTTCCTGCGCCCAATACCTGGATCGGGGTCGAGACGCTGGCTTTGCCTGAGTTCCTGATCGAGGTCGAGGGGGTCGCGCAACTGCCATGAGGCGGTCGGCATTGCACAGGGCCAACGAAGGGCAGGCGCCGGCAGGCGTGCCGTCAGACCGGCAGGTTGGTCGCCGGATCGCGCTGGATCGGCCAGCCGGGCCTTGCGCGGGGCGCACCGGTATCATCCTCGGCGATCTGGGCGAGAAGCATGGTTTCACGGCGTTTCAGCCGGGCGATCTGGGCCCGGATTTCAACCAGTTCGTCAACAGGATTCAAAGGATACATCGTGGCTCCATCACGCGGGGGGCATCGGTGCAGTCTGGCAGCCGAAAGTTAAAGTCTTATGTCCGGGAAGGGGCAAAATGGGGGCGGCCATGACGGAACTTCCGAAAGCGCTGCGACTGGTACGGCAGGCAGGGCGGGCGGATGGGTCGGTCGTGCTGGATTACGATGCCCGGCTTTTGCGTCGCAAGCGGCTGGAAACGACGGCGGGCGAGAGCTTTCTGGTCGATCTGCCCGAGGTGACGGGCGTCGATCAGGGCGATTGCTTCCAGTTGGCCGATGGCCGCCTGATCGAGGTTCTGGCGGCCACGGAAGAGGTGCTGGAAGTGACCGGCGATCTGCCGCGTCTGGCCTGGCACATCGGCAACCGCCACACGCCCTGCCAGATCGGCGCGGGGCGCCTGCTGATCCGGCAGGACCACGTGCTCGAGGCGATGTTGATCGGCCTTGGCGCCACCGTGACGCGGCGGGTGGCGCCGTTCACGCCCGAGGGCGGGGCCTATGGCCATGGCCGCACCATGGGGCATGATCATGCCGGGGGCAGGCCGGCCTTGCCGGGCTTCATCGACCACGGCGACGGTCAGTGGCATGCGCATGGCGCGAGGCTGCCGTTCGGCCACCGGGATGCCAAGGGATGAACCTGCCGCTTCTGACCCTGGTGCAATGGCTCTCGCCCGCATTTCCGACCGGTGCCTTCGCCTGCTCGCACGGGCTGGAATGGGCGGTGGCGGCAGGCGAGGTCAGGCAGGCGGCAGAGGTGCAGGCCTGGCTTGCCGATGTCCTTGCCCATGGCAGCGGCTGGCAGGACGCCGTCGTGCTGGCCGCGGCCCTGCGCCC
>JAAURK010000281.1 GCA_012032275.1 Tabrizicola sp. | reverse complement strand
CTGCACCACGCCGCGCACCAGCCGCGCACCCTGCGCCTCAAGCGTGGCGAGGAGTTCCAGCCGCACCGGCACCGCAAGCTCGGCCGCCGCCGTAGGCGTGGGCGCCCGCAGATCGGCGGCATGGTCGATCAGCGTGGTATCCGTCTCGTGCCCGACGGCCGAAATCAGCGGGATCGCGCTTTCCGCTGCCGCACGTACCACGATCTCCTCGTTGAACCCCCAAAGATCCTCCAGCGACCCGCCGCCCCGGGCCACGATCAGCACATCGGGCCGCGGGATCGGCCCCCCGGCCTCGATCGCGTTGAACCCCCTGATCGCCGCCGCGACCTGCGCTGCGCAATCCTGCCCCTGCACCGCCACCGGCCAGATCAGCACATGCCGCGGAAACCGGTCGCGAAGCCGGTGCAGGATGTCGCGGATCACCGCGCCGGAGGGCGAGGTCACGACGCCGATCACCGCTGGCAGATAGGGGATCGCCTGCTTTCGGGCCGCATCGAACAGCCCTTCCGCCGCCAGCGCGGCGCGGCGCTTTTCCAGCATCGCCATCAGCGCGCCTGCCCCCGCGGGCGCCACGTCCTCGACGATCAGCTGATATTTGGACTGGCCGGGGAACGTGGTCATCCGGCCCGTGGCCACCACCTCCATCCCCTCTTCCGGCCGCACCTGCATCTTCGCGACCTGCCCCTTCCAGCTGATCGCCGCGATCACCGCGCGATCATCCTTCAGGTCGAAATAGAGGTGCCCCGAGGCCGGACGCGACACCCGCCCCACCTCACCCCGGACCCGCACCAGGCCGAATTCCCCCTCGATCACCCGCTTCACCGCGCCGGAAAGCTCCGACACGGTATATTCCGGCTGATTGCCCTCGGCAGAGGGGCTGTCGTCGATCAGGTCCATGCCCCTTTCTGCCCCGCCCTCGGCCATCGCGCAATGCCCGGCTCAGTCGCCATCCCCAAGAAGCCCGACCGTCATGTCATTGCCGCCGAAGTCGAGATCGATCGCCCCCTCCGCCACCTCGAAAGCCCAGGGCGTCATCACCTGCCGGGCCATCATCGCGGTGCCAGAGGCCACGGCGGCCACCATGGCCCAGGCGATCTCTTCCGAGATGAAGCAATAGAACGTCAGGCCGCCGAGAGCAACGTTGGCCCAGGTCAGCACCCGCCGAGCACCCAGGGCGAACGGGCCTGGCCAGAGCCTACTCGGGGGGCGACGACCGAACTCTCTTCGATAAAGCGCTCGGGTTGAGGCATGGGCGGGATCAGAGGCCGGTAGCGGTGCGTCGAAGGGTTCCGGCATCCTTCGGCGGATCAGGCCGCGCATAAGGTCGACTGTGTAGCTCTGGTGGTTGCGGGCATGCAGGCGCCAGACCTGCTGCAACATGAGCGGCGCTGCGACAGACGGCCCGCCAATCGCCGCAAGATAGAGGAACCGGCGGTATTCGCGCATGATGGCCCGGGTCTTTCGTGACCCGATGCGTCCGAAGGTCAAGACCCGTCGCTCAAGGTCTGTCCCGACCTCCGCAAGGGGCAGCGGATGGTTCTCCAGCGCGGCCCACAACGCCTGATCCTGCATCTTTCCCGCACCGTTCGTCGCCCGTTGACGACCAGGCTAGCACGCCGACGCGTTCACAGCACCTCGGGAAATCCTGACTGGCCAGGTCCCAAGACCGAGCCCCGGCCTTGCGCGCGGCGGGACGGCGGACTAAGACCCGGACATTCCTCCTGCGGGGTTTGCATGAATATCCTCATCCTCGGCTCCGGCGGCCGCGAACATGCCCTGGCCTGGGCCGTCAAGCAGAACCCCAAGACCGACCGGCTGATCGTGGCTCCCGGCAATGCGGGGATCGCGATGCTGGCCGAATGCGCCGATATCGATATCCTTGACGGCGCGACGGTTGTCACCTTCTGCGAAGAAAATGCCATCGATTTCGTCATCATCGGGCCCGAGGCCCCGCTTGCCGCTGGCGTTGCCGATGCCACGCGCGCGGCGGGTCTGCTGACCTTTGGCCCCTCTGCCAGCGCGGCGCGACTGGAAGCCTCCAAACGGTTCACCAAGGAAATCTGCGACAGTTGCGGCGCCCCCACCGCCGCCTGGGCGCGCTTTTCCGATCCCGGGCCTGCCAAGGACCACATCCGCAAGACCAAGGCGCCGATCGTCGTCAAGGCCGACGGGCTTGCGGCCGGCAAGGGTGTCATCGTCGCGATGACCGAGGCAGAGGCGCTTGCGGCCATCGACGACATCCTCGGCGGGGCGTTCGGCGCGGCTGGGGCAGAAGTGGTGATCGAGGAGTTCATGACTGGCGAGGAGGCCAGCTTCTTCGTCCTTTCGGATGGCGTGGATGCGCTTGCGCTTGGCACCGCGCAGGATCACAAGCGGGCCTTTGACGGTGATACCGGCCCGAATACCGGGGGCATGGGGGCCTATTCGCCCGCGCCCGTGCTGACCCCGCCCTTCAGGAGCAGGCGATGAACGAGATCGTGCTGCCCACCATCCGCGAGATGGCCCGGCGCGGCACGCCCTATCAAGGCGTGCTCTATGCGGGTCTGATGATCGAGGATGGCCGCGCCCGGCTGGTCGAATACAACGCCCGCTTCGGCGACCCGGAGGCGCAGGTTCTGATGATGCGGCTTGGCGGGCAGGTGCTTGACCTTCTGATCGCGACGGCTGAACAGCGGCTGGCCGGGGCGCAGGTTCATTGGGCGGAGGATCATGCCCTGACCGTCGTCATGGCGGCGAAAGGCTATCCCGGCGCCTTTCGCAAGGGCAGCGTGATCGGCGGGCTGGAAGGCCTGCCCGAAGACAGCCGTCACATGATGTTCCATGCGGGAACGACCGCCGTCGGCGGAGCGATCACGGCAACCGGCGGGCGCGTCCTCAATGCGACCGCACGCGGCGCGACGCTGGCAGAGGCGCGCGCCGAAGCTTACCGCATGGCCGATGCCATCGACTGGCCCGAGGGCTATTTCCGCCGCGACATCGGCTGGCGCGCGCTCTGACCGGGGTCTGTTACAAAATCGTCATTCCCGTGCAACACTGGCGTTACCGGAATCACTGAAACGAATGGCCAGAGAAGCAGGCGCATCCTTGCGCGCTTCCCCCATTCATAACAGCCAACCAGCAGGAGCCAGCGATGAAGGATTTCGAGAACGACTATCCCGATTACCGTGATACGCCTTTCTACGAACATGGCGACGAAGTGCCCAGCAATCGCTCTGCCAACCCGACGATGTATGACGTGGTCGAGGCCCGCGCCTCGCGCCGGGGCTTCCTCATCGGCGGGCTTGCCACCATCGCGACCGGCATCTTCGGAGCCGGACTGTCGCCCCGGGCCGCCCTGGCGCAATCATCCAGCGCATCGGGGCTTCTCGGCTTCACTTCCGTGCCGCTGAGCAAGGAGGACACGGTCGTCGTGCCGGAAGGCTACAAGGTGCAGATCCTTGCCCCCTGGGGCACGCCGATCACCGGCGACATGCCCGCCTTCGCGCCCGGCGGCAACACCGGCGCGGAACAGGGCATGCAGGTTGGCATGCATCACGACGGCATGCACTACTTCCCCATCGACGGCTCCTCCACCGACGGGCTTCTCGTCACCAACCACGAATATATCGAACCCCGTATCCTTCATGCGGCGAAATGGGCCGGTCAGGCGCTTGACGGCGACATGGTGGTGTTCGATGCGAATGGCGCGCGGGAAGATGACGAGGTGCTGAAAGAGCTGAACGCCCATGGCGTCTCGGTCAAGCGCATCCAGCGGGCAGCCGATGGAAGCTGGGCCATCGTTGCCGATCCGATGAACCGCCGGATCACCGGGCTTACCGAAATGACGATCTCCGGCCCTGCCAGCGGCTCGGCGCATCTTGTCACCAAGTTCAGCCCTGACGGCACGCGCACCCGCGGCACGCTCAACAATTGTGCCTATGGGGCGACGCCCTGGAATACCTACATGGCCGCCGAAGAGAACTGGGCGGGCTATTTCATCAACGCCGATGCCGAAATGCCCCGCGAACAGGACCGCTACGGCGTGTCGAACGAGGAATCGCGGTATGGCTGGGAAAAGGCGGCTGGCGGCGCGGATGAGCATGTCCGCTTCAACGCCGCCGCGACCGGCGCCTCTGCTGCCGAGGATTACCGGAACGAGCCGAACACCTTCGGCTGGATGGTCGAGATCGACCCGTTCGATCCCGCCTCGACGCCGGTGAAACGCACCCATCTTGGCCGCTTTGCCCATGAAGGCGTGGTCTTCGCCCCCGCGGTCGCGGGCAAGCCCGTGGTCTGCTATTCGGGCGACGACAGCCGCTTTGAATACATCTACAAGTTCGTCTCCTCCGCCGCCTATGATCCGGCCACCGCATCGGGCGATCTGCTGGATGCGGGCACGCTTTACGTGGCGAAATTCAATGCCGACGGCAGCGGCGAATGGCTGGCGCTCGTCCCCGGAGAGAACGGCCTGACGCCGGAGAACGGTTTCGCCGATCTGGCGGACATCCTCGTCAACACCCGCCTCGCCGCCGACCAGGCCGGAGCGACGAAGATGGACCGCCCGGAATGGGGCACTGTCGATCCGAACACAGGCGAGGTCTATTTCACGCTGACCAACAACAACCGCCGCGACCTGACGCAGGTCGATGCCGCGAACCCCCGCGCCGAGAACAACTTTGGCCAGATCATCCGCTGGCGCTATGACGGTGCAGATCATGCGGCCACGTCCTTTGCCTGGGATCTTTTCGTCATCGCCGGAACGCCGAAGCAGTCGGCCACCTTCAAGGGCGAGGCGCTTGGCGATGACAACACCTTTGCCTGCCCGGACGGCATCTGGTGCGACGCGAACTCGCGGCTGTGGATCCAGACCGACATGGGCGATATCGGCCCCGAGGAGGATGGTCCGCTGGCCGATTTCGGCATGAACCAGATGCTGGCCGCCGACCCCGCGACAGGCGAGATCCGCCGCTTTCTCACCGGCCCCTGGGGGCAGGAGATCACCGGCGTCATCGCCACGCCCGACGGCACCACGATGTTCGTCAACGTCCAGCACCCCGGCGGCCATGCCAGCGCCGAGGATTTCGCCGCGGGCAAGTTCGGCTCCGGCTTCCCGGACTACAACGGCACCGTGCCGCGGTCTGCCACGCTCGTCATCACCCGAGCCTTCGATACCACGCGGCGTTCCGTAGTAGATGCCGCCGTTCAACTCGCGCACGATGATCAGATCGGTGCCCTCGATCAAGTGGTTTTTCAGCGGCGACGAGTCGATCAACGCGCGATAGGTACGCACC
>JAAURK010000280.1 GCA_012032275.1 Tabrizicola sp. | reverse complement strand
GGCGCAGGCGCCTTTGCGCTTCGAGGCAGGGGCCCGCGAAGCCTTCGTCGACATCGATCTTCCGCTCGCGCTCAGAAACGAGATCGCCGCCGTCTCGATCGATGGTCATGCCTCCGCCGGGGCGGTCCGGCTCGCCGATGCGCGCGACCGCCGGGCCCTTGTCGGCCTTGTGCGCTCGGAGTCACAGACCGACGCGCTGCTCTCGGTCGTGCGGACGCTGTCGGCCCGTGGCGTGGCGGTGGTCTTCGTCAGCCACCGTCTGGCGGAGGTGCTGGAAATCTCGTCCCGCGTGACGGTCCTGCGCGATGGCAAGCTTGTCGGCGTGTTCCCGACCGAGGGGATGACGCAATCGCGGCTGACCGAACTGATGACGGGCACCAGTTTCGCGCAAGACGTGATGGCCCGCGATACCGTCAGCCAGCCCGAGGTGCTGCGCGTCGAAGGCCTTGCCCGTGCCGGGGAATATTCCGACGTGTCGTTCACGCTTCGCGCGGGCGAGGTGCTCGGCCTGACCGGCCTCATCGGCGCGGGAAGGACGGAGCTTTGCCACACGCTTTTCGGCATGACCCGGGCCGACCGGGGAAGGATCATGCTCAACGGGCGGCAGATGCGGATGCAATCGAACCGCGACGCGGTAGCCGAGGGGATCGCCTATGTCTCGGAAGACCGGCTGGCGCTGGGACTGATCCAGCCGCAGTCTATAGCCGACAACGCGGTGCTGGCGGTGCTGCGCAGGATCACCGGCGCAGGAGGCCTGCTTTCCTCGCGAAGGAAGGACGCAACCGTGGCCCGATGGATCGGCGAGCTGGCCGTGAAGATCGGGAAACCCGGCGATGCCGTCAGCACTCTCTCTGGCGGGAACCAGCAGCGGGTGGTGCTGGCGAAATGGCTGGCGACCGACCCCAGGGTGCTGATCCTTGATTGCCCCACCGTCGGCGTCGATGTGGGCGCACGGGCGGGCATCTTCCGCATCGTGCGCGGACTGGCGGAAAAGGGGCTGGCGATCCTTCTGGTCTCCGACGAGGTGCCGGAGGTCTTTCAGAATGCAGACCGGGTGCTGCATATGGCGGGGGGGCGCATCGTGGCGGAATGGGATCCGCGCGAGACGCGGCTTCGCGATATCGAGGCTGCCGTCTATGCATAGCTTCCTGCGCGCCTATCCGACCGAAGCGAAACTGCTGGCCGTGCTGATCCTGCTTTGCACGGGCCTTGCCATCGCCACGCCAGATTTCCTGACACTGGTCAATTTCACCAGCCTTCTCAACAACAACGCGGTCAACGTGATCTGGGCCGTGGGTCTTCTGGCGGTGCTGATCGCAGGCGGGATCGACATCTCCTTCGCCGTCGCCGCAAGCGTGGTGCAATACCTTTGCGTCTATGCCTTCGGTGCCATCGGCGGCGGCAACTGGGCGATCGGTTTCCTTTTCGCAGGCAGCATCGGCCTGGCGCTTGGCCTGATCAACGCCTTCCTCATCCACCAGTTCCGCATCATCTCCATCGTCGTCACCATATCCACCTTCAACGCCTTCTTCGGCCTCCTCATGTTCTTCTCTTCGGGCCGGTTCCTCTACAACCTGCCGTCCTGGTGGTCGCAACGGGTGATCCTCTGGGAATACCAGACCGCCAACGGCACCTGGGCCGAGCTGATCCTGCCCGTCGCCGTCATGGCCCTGGCCATGCTTGCGACCTGGGTTCTGATCCGGCGCACCACGACCGGCCGCCAGCTTTACGCCTTTGGCGACAACCCCGAAGGCGCGCGGCGGGCGGGGATACCGATCTGGCTGATGCAGGCCATCGCCTTTGGCTGGTGCGGAATGATGGCCGGGATCGGCGGGCTGATGCAGGCGCATATCACCAAGGAGGTAGTCCCGAACGCGCTTGTGGGCCGCGAGCTGGAGGTGCTGGCCGCCGTCGTTCTGGGCGGCGCGCGGCTTGGCGGCGGGCGGGGCTCTGTCCTTGGCTGCTTTCTGGGCGTCGCCCTGGTGGCGATCACCCAGAACGGGCTGAACCTCCTCGGCGTCTCTCCCTATGCGTTCAAGATGGTCGTCGGCATCATCATCCTTCTGGCGATTTCCACCTCCAACCTCGATCCCTCGAAATGGATTGCCGCCCGCAGGGGAGGCCGCACATGACCGGCCTTTACCGCCGTGCCGTGGCCGCCTTCGGGCCAGAGGTGCCGGGCCTTCTGGGCTTTCTCGCGCTGGTCCTTGTCATCTTCGGGCTCTTCGCGCCGAACTTCCTGACCGCGGCGAACTTCGGCTCCATCGCCTTTCAGCTGCCGGAACTCGGCCTTCTGACGCTGGCCATGCTGATGCCCATCATCTCGGGCGGTTCAATCTGGCGATCATCTACACGGCGAACATGGCCGGGCTGACGCTGGCCTTCGTGCTGAACCAGTATGGCGGGGTCGATGCAGGGATCGGCCCCTTCGTGCTGGGCACCCTTCTGGCGCTGGGAGTGGGGGCGGCCTGCGGCGCGGTGATGGGAGCCGTCATCGCCTATATCGGCGCGCATCCCATCCTTGTCAGCCTCGCGATGATGATCTTCCTGCGGGGCTTGGGAGAGTTCCTGACCAAGGGCGGCGATATTTCGGGCTTTCCCGCCTGGATGGCGGTTCTGGGTCACGGCACGGTCTGGGGCATTCCGGTGCCGCTGATCCTGTTTCTGGGCTGCGCGGTCCTCTGGCATGTGCTTCTGAACCACACCCGGCCTGGCTTTTCCGTCCGCATGATCGGATCGAACATCCGCGCCGCCGCCTATTCTGGCCTTCATACAAAGCGCACGCTCGTCCTGATCTACACGCTTTCGGGCGCGATGTGCGCCGTGGCGGGTATCCTGATGCTCAGCCGCTTCAACTCGGTCCGCGTCGGCCATGGCGAGGCACTTCTCCTCGTCACCGTGCTCGCCTGCTTCCTGGGCGGTGTCGATCCTTTCGGCGGTTTCGGCCGCGTGGTGCCAGTGGTGATCGCCCTCGTCGTGCTGCAGGTGCTGTCCTCGGGGCTGAACCTCATGGGCGCGAACCAGCATCTATCGACCGCCGTCTGGGGCCTGTTCCTTGTCGGCGTGATGATCCTGCGCTGGGGCGCGGGACGGGTCTCGGAACGAAAACGCAAAGGGAGGTGAAGATGGAAGGGTTCGGCGTTCATACCAGCATGTGGACCATGCACTGGGACAGGGCAGGGGCGGAAAAGACCATTCCCGCCGCCGCCGCCTACAAGATGGATTTCATCGAGATCGCGCTTCTGAACACCGCCATCGTTGATGCCCCCCATACCCGCGCGCTGCTGGAAAAGCACGGGATGCGCGCGGTGGCCTCGCTGGGCCTGCCGGAAAAGAATTGGGCCAGCGTCAATCCGGAGGGGGCAATCGAGCAGCTGACCCGCAGCCTCGACAAGGCCGCCGAAATGGGCTGCGAGGCGCTGTCGGGCGTGACCTATGGCGGTATCGGCGAGCGGACGGGCCTGCCGCCGACCATGGCCGAATATGACAATATCGCCAAGGCCTTGGCGGCGGCGGCGAAACACGCGAGGAAGCTTGGCATCGCCTTCGGGATCGAGCCGGTCAACCGCTATGAGAACCACCTCATCAACACCGGCTGGCAGGCGAAGTGGATGATCGAGAAGGTCGGGGCCGACAATATCTTCATCCACCTCGACACCTATCACATGAACATCGAGGAAAAGGGTGCCGGCAACGGCATCCTCGATGCGCGCGAACATCTGCGCTACATCCACCTGTCGGAATCCGATCGCGGCACGCCCGGCGAAGGCACCTGCGACTGGGACGAGATCTATGCCACCCTCGCCGCCATCGGCTTCAAGGGCGGGCTTGCGATGGAAAGCTTCATCAACATGCCGCCGGAGGTTGGCTATGGCCTTGCGGTCTGGCGCCCCGTGGCCGAGAATTTCGAGGCGGTGATGGACAAGGGCCTGCCGTTCCTGCGCAACAAGGCCAGGCAATACCGGCTGATCTGAGGGCAACATGGGCGACGGGACGGTCGCGGTTCTGGATGTCGGCAAGTCGAACGTGAAGCTTTCGGCCTGCACGCCCGAAGGCCATGTCATGGAAACACTCACCCTGCCGAACGCGGTTCTTGCCGGCCCGCCCTGGCGGCACCACGACCTTGCCACGCAGAACGCCTTCGTACTCGACGGATTGGCAAGCTTGTCCCGCCGTCATCTTCTGGAGCATTTCGTGGCCTCGGGTCACGGGTCGGGCGGAATGCTGGTCACCGAAGACCCCGACGCGGGCGGCACTGGCTTTGCCCTCCCGATGATCGACTACGAGCAACCGCTGCCACCGGGCCTTGCCGAAGCCTACGCCCCGCAATCCGGCGGCTTCTTCGACCGGGGCTCGGCGGTGATGATGGCCGCGACCCACACCGCTCGGCAAATGTTCTGGGCGGAGGTCGCCGAACCGCAGGCTTTCGCGAAAGCCCGCTGGTGCCTTGGCATTCCGCAATACTGGGCCTGGCGGCTGTCGGGCGTGGCGGTGAGCGAGGCCAGCATTCTTGGCGCGCAGTCGCATCTGTGGAACGTGAAGGACCGCAGTTGGGCCCCATCGTCGCCGCCCGGGGCTGGGGTCGCCTGATGCCGCCCATTGCACGCGCCGCCGATGATCTGGGTTGGGTCCGCGAAGACCTCGCCCGACGCCACGGCTTGCCGCCCCTGCGTGTCCATGCGGGCGCGCATGACAGCAGTCTCAGCTTCTTTCGCTATCAGGCGGCGGGACTGAAGGAATTTGTCCTCGTCTCCACCGGCACCTGGATCGTCTGTTTCGCTGACCGGCTGGATCTGAGCCGTCTGGTCGAGGCGCGCGGCATGACCTGCAATGCCGATATGGCTGGCGCCCCCCTCGGCGGAGCCCTCACCATGGGCGGGCGCGAATATCAGGCCGTGGCGGGGAGCGAGCCCCGGGATGTCGTCGCCGATCCGGCAACCCTTGGCCGCCTCATCGCCCAAGGCACCATGGCGCTGCCCACCTTCGGCAGCAATCACGGCCAGTTCCCCGGCAGCGCGGGAAAGGGCCGCATCATCGGCCCGCCGCCCCTGACCGCGGAGGAAAGACATGCGCTTGGCGTTCTTTACACCGCACTTCTGGCCGTCATCTGCGGCGATATGCTGGACGCCGCCCGCCCCTGGGTGCTTGACGGCAGCTTCCTTGGCGATCCGGCCTTCGCGGGCCTGATTGCCGCGCTTCGCCCCGGGCGGGAGACCCGCGTGGCCCCGGAAAGCTACGGCATCGCATCGACCTTCGCGATCAGCATGTCGATCGTCGAGA
>JAAURK010000279.1 GCA_012032275.1 Tabrizicola sp. | reverse complement strand
GTGGCACGGGTCAGGAAGGTGCACCCGGCCGCCCGCATTGCGCTGCCAACCCTGCGCGGGGTGGCGACCCTCGTGCGCGATCTGACGCGGGACTGGCCGGTCGCCCCCCTGATCATCGAAGACCCCGGCTTGAAGCGCGCGGCCTTCGCGGCGGCGGATGTCGCCATTGCGGCCTCGGGAACGGTGTCGCTGGAACTCGCGGCCAACAATTGCCCGATGGTGATCGCCTATGACATGAACCCGGTGAGCCTGTGGCTGATGCGCCGCGCCGCTTTGATCGACACGGTCACTCTGGTCAACCTCGTCTCCGAAACCCGCGTCGTGCCGGGAATTCATCGGGGAACGCTGCCGACCCGAACTGATCGCGCCGGCGGTGCTCGACCTTCTGGCCGACGGATCGCCCCAGGCAGAGGCGATGCGCCTGACCATGGAGCGGCTGGGCCGTGGCGGAGAGCCGCCGGGCCTTCGCGCGCGCGGTCCGTGCTTGGTGCTATTGGCCCTCGCCATTGATGATGGCCAGCACTTTCGGCATCACCACGGGCATCGTTTCATTGACAAGCTTCATGACTCCCGGCTGCTGCGCCTGCATCAGTTGCGGCAGCTTCACCATCACCGAACGTCCCTCGGGCGTCTTGTAGAAATCGCGCAGCGCCGTGATCTCGGCCAAGGTCATGACATCCGCCATGATCGTGGCCTGTTCCTTCATCAGCCCGGTCATCGGCGCCTCGAAAGTCTCCATGTAAAGCGCCCTGATCTTGTCGCGCTGTTCGCTCGACACGGTCTGGCCCGCGGCCTCGACCTGCTGCACGATCGGGGCCCACATCGTGTCGATGACCGCCGCCATGTCGAAATCCTGAAGCGCGAGCGTGACATAATCCTCGGCAACGGTCAGCCGCTCTTCGCGGGTTTCGGCCATTGCCTGCAGTGGAAGGCCGAGAAGTAGCACGGAAAAGAGGATCGATCGCATGAAAACTCCTTGTGGGTTGTGGTGTCAGCGGCCCTTCCAGATCCAGCCGCCGCCCAGGATGCGCCCGCCTTCGGGGGCGTAGAAGACACAGGCCTGCCCGGGAGAGATGCCGTCTTCCGGATCAAGCAGTTCCACCTCTGCCGCGGTGGCCGAAACCGGCCGGATCAACGCGGGGCGCGGCGGCCGGGTGGAGCGGACCTTGACATGCTGGTGCCAGACCTCCCTGCTCGCGAAGGGCTCATCACCCAGCCAGTTGATCTCGCGCACCGGGATCGTCCGCGTGGAAAGCGCCTCTTTCGGGCCGACGATGACGCGCCGGGTTTCCGGATCAAGCTGCAGCACATAAAGCGGATCGCCAAGGCCCCCGATGCCAAGCCCCTTCCGTTGCCCGATGGTATAGTGGATCACGCCCCGGTGCTGGCCAAGGACGGCACCGGACCGATCGACGATCTCGCCCGGGTCTGCCGCACCGGGGCGCAGCTTCTCGATCACCGCCGCATAATCGCCGTTCGGAACGAAGCAGATGTCCTGGCTGTCGGGCTTGTCGGCGACGGGCAGCCCGTATCTTGCCGCCAGCGCCCGGGTTTCCGCCTTGGAGGCCAGATGACCAAGCGGGAACCGCAGATAGGACAGCTGTTCCGCGGTGGTGGAGAACAGGAAATAGCTCTGGTCCCGCGCCGGATCGGCCGCCTGATGCAGCTCCGGCCCGGCAATGCCCTCCTTGCGCTGGATGTAATGGCCCGTCGCCATGCAATCGGCGTCAAGCTCGCGCGCGGTGGCCAGTAGATCCTTGAACTTCACCCTTTCGTTGCAGCGGATGCAGGGCACAGGCGTTGCCCCGGCGAGATAGGCATCGGCAAATTCCTCGATCACCGCCTCACGGAAGGCGTTCTCGTAGTCGAGCACGTAATGCGGGAAGCCCATCGTTTCTGCCACACGGCGCGCATCATGGATGTCGCGGCCGGCACAGCACGCGCCTTTCCGCGCCAGTGCGGCGCCATGATCGTAAAGCTGCAGCGTCACGCCGACGACGTCATAGCCTTCCTCGGCCAGCATCGCGGCGACCACCGACGAATCGACCCCGCCCGACATCGCGACGACAACACGCGTCCGGGACGCAGGTTTGGCGATCCCAAGCGAATTCAATGGCACGTCGCGCGGCATGGGCTGGATCCTGGATATCGGGTTCCGGGGCAATATATGAAAATGCTCTATACTCTCAACCCCTCGCTTCAGCTTTGATTAAGGCTGTTGCGGCAGTCTTTCCCGGAATGAATGAGGGGAAGGCCCATGTATCTCAAGCGTGTCGATGGTCCGCGCCAGATCACGTTGCCCGATGGCAGCATCCTGAGCCGGGCGGATCTGCCGCCTGCCGACACCACCCGCTGGGTGGCCAGCCGCAAGCTCGTCGTCGTCAAGGCCGTGCGATTCGGCCTGATCACCCAAAGTGAGGCGATGTCGCGCTATGCCTTGTCGGAAGAGGAGTTCTCGCTGTGGTGTTCAGGCGTCGAACAGCATGGCACCGATGGCCTGAAAGTCACGGCAATCCAAAAATATCGACAACTTTAGATTGTATGTTGGTCTCGTTCAGGCAAAGTAACCGTCGGTTAACCATTGGACCACATGGTCGTTAACGATGAACCAGTGAGCGGAGCTTTCCAGAATGCGTATTCTTCTCGTTGAAGACGATCCGACGACGTCGCGCAGCATCGAACTGATGCTGACCCATGCCAATCTCAACGTTTATTGCACCGATATGGGCGAAGACGGGATCGATCTGGCCAAACTCTATGACTATGACCTGATCCTGCTCGATCTCAATCTGCCGGACATGAGCGGTCATGAGGTGCTGCGCCAGATTCGCATGGCCCGCGTCGAAACGCCGATCCTGATTCTCTCCGGCTCCGACGATACCGAGAACAAGTTGAAGGGCTTTGGTTTCGGTGCGGATGATTACATGACGAAACCCTTCCACCGGGAAGAACTTGTCGCCCGCATCCATGCGATCATCCGCCGCTCGAAAGGGCACAGCCAGTCGATCATCAAGACCGGCCGGGTCAGCGTCAATCTCGATGCCAAGACTGTCGATGTCGAAGGAAAGACCGTGCATCTGACAGGCAAGGAATACCAGATGCTGGAGCTTCTGAGCCTGCGCAAGGGCACCACGAGCTGACGAAAGAGATGTTCCTCAACCACCTCTACGGCGGGATGGACGAGCCGGAGCTGAAGATCATCGATGTGTTCATCTGCAAGCTGCGCAAGAAACTTGCCGAGGCGACGGGCGGCGTGAACCATATCGAGACGGTCTGGGGACGTGGCTATGTGCTCCGCGATCCGGTCGCCTCCACCACCACGCAGCCGCGCCTGGCCGCCAGCGCCTGATCTTTACCTTGCCGGGCGCGCCGCCTAACCTTCAACGCGGACGGTTGCGGGGGCAGGCATGGCACAGAAGGCGGTCGAGGCACTGACAGAGGTGGAAGCCAAAGCAGAGCTTGCCCGGCTCGCGACGGCGCTTATCGCGGCGAATACGGCCTATCACACCGAAGACGCGCCCGAGATTTCGGACGCCGACTATGATGCGATGAAGCAGCGCAATGCCGCCATCGAAACGCGCTTTCCCCGGTTGAAACGGCCCGACAGCCCGTCTGACCGGGTTGGCGCGGCGGTCGCCGAAGGTTTCGGCAAGGTCACCCACGCGGTGCGGATGCTGTCGCTGGAGAATGCGTTCGACAACGGCGATATCGCGGATTTCGACGAAAGGGTCCGGAAGTATCTCGGCCTTTCCACCGCCATTGCCTATACGGCCGAGCCAAAGATCGACGGACTGTCGCTGTCGCTGCGCTATGAGGCGGGTCACCTCGTCCAGGCCGCGACCCGTGGCGATGGCGAGGTCGGCGAGAATGTGACCGAGAATGCCCGTACGATCGACGATATCCCGACCCTCCTGCCGGGCGCGCCCGAGGTTCTGGAGGTCCGGGGCGAGGTCTACATGAGCCACGCGGATTTTGCCGCGTTGAACGGGCGACAGGCGGCGAAGGGCGACAAGGTCTTTGCCAATCCCCGCAATGCGGCGGCAGGCAGCCTGCGGCAACTGGATGCCGCGATCACCGCCGCCCGCCCGCTTCGTTTCTTTGCATATTCCTGGGGCGCGGTATCGGCGCCGCTGGCCGACACCCAGATCGACGCGATCCAGCGCCTGAAAAGCTTCGGGTTTCAGACCAATCCCTTGACCATCCTCTGCAGCGGGCCGGAGGCGATGCTGGCCCATTACCGCCTTATCGAGGCGCAGAGGGCGACGCTTGGGTATGACATCGACGGTGTCGTCTACAAGGTGAACGATCTGGCGCTGCAGGCGCGGCTCGGCTTTCGGTCCTCGACCCCCCGCTGGGCGATCGCGCACAAGTTCCCGGCCGAACTGGCATGGACGCGGCTAATCGGCATCGACATCCAGGTCGGCCGGACCGGCGCGCTCTCGCCGGTGGCGCGGCTGCAGCCGGTGACGGTTGGCGGGGTGGTGGTGTCGAACGCCACGTTGCACAACGAGGATTACATCGCCGGCCGCGACGCCAGGGGCAATCCGATCCGGTCTGGCAAGGATATCCGGGTGGGCGATTGGGTTCAGGTCTACCGTGCCGGTGACGTGATCCCGAAGGTCGCGGATGTGGATCTGGACCAGCGCCCCGTGACGGCGGAAGCCTATGTTTTTCCCAAGGTCTGCCCCGAATGCGGCTCTCCGGCGCACCGCGAGGAGGGGGATGCGGTCCGTCGCTGCACCGGCGGCCTCATCTGTCCGGCGCAGGCGGTGGAGCGGTTGAAGCATTTCGTCGGCCGGGCCGCCTTCGACATCGAGGGGCTTGGCGCGAAGCAGGTGGAGATGTTCTTCAAAGATCCCGATCTGGCGGTGAAGACCCCGGCGGATATCTTCACGCTGGCGGCGCGGGATGCGGCCAACCCGCTGAAGAAGCTGAAAAATCGCGATGGTTTCGGCGAACGTTCCGCCGCCAATCTCTTTGCGGCGATCGAGGAGAGGCGTCGCATCGCGCTTGACCGGCTGATCTTTTCGCTTGGGATCCGGCATGTCGGCGAAGCGGCGGCCGGCCTGCTTGCCCGCCATTACGGCAACTGGTCCGCTTTCGAGGCCGCTGCCACGGCGGCCCATCCCGGCACCGCGGAATGGGAGGAACTGACCGCCATCGACGGCGTGGGCACCATCCTCGCGACCAGCCTGACCGAGGCGTTCCGCAACCCAGCAGAGCGCGCGGCAATCGATGCGCTGGTGGCCGGACTGGAGGTGCTGCCGGTCGCGCCGCCGCCAGCGACAGCCCGGTCGCG
>JAAURK010000028.1 GCA_012032275.1 Tabrizicola sp. | reverse complement strand
AAAACGAGTAAGGACATCGGTAAGGAGTGGTTGGACGGCTGGGCGAAGTGGCAACAGATTGATTCCGTCAAGAAGCAACTGCGCGACAACCAGCCGAAGGTTGCCTTCGTGGTCGCCGATGCGAAGACCGGCGCGGTGCTGGAGGCGCGGGCGGCGGACGAGCGGTTGCCACCGGCCAGCGTGGCAAAGACGATGACCTCTCTCTTTGCGCTGGAAAAGCTGGGGCCGTCGCACCGGTTCGTGACGCGGGTGCTGGCGACGGGGCGGATGGCCAATGGCGTCGTGCAGGGCGATCTGATCCTGGCGGGTGGCGGCGATCCGACCTTGCAGACCGATCAGCTTGGCGATCTGGTGGCGCGGCTGCGGGTCGCGGGGCTGAAAGGGGTGACGGGGCAGTTCCGCTATTGGGACGGCGCCTTGCCGCAGATCGACGGGATCGCGGCGGACCAGCCCGCGCATGTTGGCTATAACGCTGCAATCTCCGGGCTGAACCTGAATTTCAACCGGGTGAATTTCGAATGGACGCGGGCCGGGCAGGATTGGTCTGTCGTCGTCGATGCGCGCGGCGAGCGGTTCCTGCCGCCGGTCAGCATGGTGGGCGTGCGGATCGCCGACCGGCAGGTACCGCTTTTCACCTATGAAAAGGGGTCAGACCGCGAGGATTGGACCGTTGCCGCCGGCGCGCTTGGCAAGGGCGGGAGCCGGTGGCTGCCGGTTCGCCATCCCGGGCGCTATACCGCCGAGGTGTTCCGCGTGCTGGCCCGGGCTCAGGGCATCGATCTGCCGCCCGCCTCTGCAGCCGCAGCGGCAGCGGGAACCGAGATCGGGCGGATCGAGAGCGAACCATTGAGCGAGGTGCTGCGCGACATGCTGAAATTCTCGACCAACCTCACGGCAGAGGCTGTCGGACTTGCGGCATCGCAGGCGGCGACGCTGGCGGCATCGGGCGCGGCAATGTCGGCCTGGGCGAAGGCGACCTTCGGGATCAACCCCGGTCTGGTGGATCATTCGGGCCTTGGCGGCGCGTCGCGGATATCGACGGCCGATATGGTGCGGATGCTCATCGCCGCGCATCGTGACGGGCGGGGGCTGCGCGACATCCTGCGCGAGGTCGGGATGCGCGACGACAGCGGGCAAGAGATCGAGGGCAGCCCGATCCGTGTGCTGGCAAAGACCGGAACGCTCAATTTCGTGTCGTGCCTCGCCGGGCATATCGTGCCGCCGCAGGGGCGGGAACTGGTGTTCGCGATCTTTTCGGGCGATCCGGCGCGGCGGGACGCGGTGCCGGTGACCCTGCGCGAGGAACCTGAAGGGGGCAAGGCCTGGACCAAACGCGCGCGCCGCCTGCAGGGGCAACTGGTCGCCCGCTGGGCAAAGGCCTATGGCTGACGCCCGTCAGGGGGCTGCCGGGACCGGTAGCTTCGTGAAAGCGGCGAGAGCCTCGACCATGCGCACCGGAAAGACCGCGCCTCAGGGCTGCATGTGCCGCACCCGGGTGCCCCATTCGATGGCAGCGGCATGGAGGCGGTCGATCTTCAGCTGATCGCGCATCTCTTCCAGCATCCTCAGCTCTACCTGGTTGTGCTGGCCATCTGCGGTCACCACATCGCAGGCCAGCGCATAGCCGGTCTCATGCAGACGCTCTGGCAGCGCGTCGCGGATCAGGCCGAAGAGCGCGTCGAGGCCGTCTTCCTCTTCGAAAAGATCGAACACTGTCTGCGAAACATTGCGGATCCGGTCGGCATCATAAGTCGCGAAAGCCGGCATGTGGTTGACGATACGCTGGATCGCCACAAGCTCGGAGGTGCGCATCTGCTGGTCGGAGGCGGAGGCAGCGATCATCATGGCGACGAGCGCGTCCTGTGGAGAGAGGGAGGGGGTGTCGGACATGCGGATACTCCGTTGCGGTCTTGACCCGAGATTATTGACGCCGGACGGGACGGGCAATAGAGGACAGCGGTGCCGGGGCATGGTGCCCCCTGAGGATGGACAATGTCAGCTTTGCGCGACGCGGCGATGAAATCGAAGGCCTGGCCGTTCGAGGAGGCGCGGGCGCTGGTGAAGCGGTACGAGAAGGCGCCTCCGGCCAAGGGCCATGTGCTGTTCGAAACCGGCTATGGGCCGTCGGGGTTGCCGCATATCGGCACCTTCGGCGAAGTGCTGCGCACGACGATGGTGCGCCGCGCCTTCGAGGCGATCAGCGACATACCGACCAAGTTGATCAGCTTTTCGGATGACATGGACGGGCTGCGGAAAGTGCCCGACAATGTGCCGAACCGCGACATGCTGCAGGAGCATCTGCAGCGGCCGCTGACCGCCGTGCCTGATCCTTTCGGGCAATATGAAAGCTTCGGCCATCACAACAACGCGATGCTGCGGCGGTTTCTGGACACGTTCGGCTTCGACTACGAATTCTATTCGGCGCGCGATTTCTACATGTCGGGCCGGTTCGACGAGACGCTGCTGCTGGCGGCAGAGCGCTATGACGCGCTGATGGAGGTGATGCTGCAATCGCTGCGCGAGGAACGCCAGCAGACCTATTCGATCTTCCTGCCGATCCATCCCGAAACCGGGCGGGTGCTTTACGTGCCAATCAAGCATGTGGATGCGCGGGCGGGGACGGTGACCTTCGACGACGACACCGGCCGGGAGTGGGAGCTGCCTGTGACCGGGGGGCATGTGAAGCTGCAATGGAAGCCCGATTTCGGCGCGCGCTGGGCGGCTTTGGGCGTGGACTGGGAGCCTTATGGCAAGGAGCATGCACCAAACACGCCGATCTATTCGAAGATCTGTTCGATCCTTGGCGGGCGGCCGCCGGAAGTGTTCACTTATGAGCTGTTCCTTGACGATCTGGGTCAGAAGATCTCGAAGTCGAAGGGCAATGGTCTCACGATCGACGAATGGCTCACCTATGCGGCGACGGAATCGCTCAGCTATTTCATGTATCAAAAGCCTAAGACGGCGAAGCGGATGCATTTCGATGTGATCCCGCGGGCGGTCGACGAGTATCACCAGCAATTGCGTGCCTTTCCCGACCAGCCGCTGGACCAGCAGGTGAACAATCCGGTCTGGCACATCCATGGCGGCAAGCCGCCGGAAAGCCATATGGTGGTCTCGTTCGGGATGCTGCTGAACCTCGCGTCGGTGTCGGGGGCAAAGGATGCCGCCGCGCTTTGGGGCTTCATCCGGCGTTATGCGCCCGGCGCGTCGCCCGAGGGCAACCCCGATCTCGATGCGGCCGCGGGTCATGCGGTGCGGTACTTCGCCGACCGGATCGCGCCGACGAGGACGTTCCGGCTGCCCACGGACCGCGAGCGGCGGCGATGCAGGATCTGCGCGCCCGGCTTCTGGCCTGGGACGGGCCGGTGGAGGACGAGGCGCTGCAATCGATGGTATTTGCGGTGGGCAAGGACCATGGGTTCGAGCCGCTGCGCGACTGGTTCAAGGCGCTGTACGAAGTGCTGCTGGGCGCCAGCGACGGCCCGCGCTTTGGCGGGTTCGTGGCGCTTTACGGGGTGTCCGAGACCGTGGCGCTGATTGATCAGGGGCTTTCGGGGGCGCTCGCCTCCTGACCGGAGCGGCGTGCCGCCGCAAGCCTTTCTCTCGGCGCAGCGTCTGCACGCTGCACCTCGGGGTCGGGGCGCTGCCCCCGGGGGCCCTGGCCCCCTTCCCTCGGGATATTTGCGGCCTTATGTAGCAAACGCACCAGCCGGGAAGGGGGTCTACAAAATGATCGAGTGCAACGAAAAGTTGCACGATCTGGCCGTCCCATGCTTGTTTACTCCCAAGCATTTTGGGGAGATTCTTTATGGCTCAACAGACGGTGGCCGAGGTGAGTAGGAAATCATTTTCAGTTGCATATGACGGCCCCAACAGGGCGGACGTGGCGAATACGATAGAATGCCCGGTCAGCCGCGCTTGGAAGGGCTACTGGCAGCGGGCAGCGTGAGTCTTTTTAGTGACACCATCTTGCCACATTGACGCCACGATCTACCTATCATATTGATAGGTGCATGTCGGATGTGATACCACTTACACTGAGCCCGCCTCATGCGTTGCGCATGATCCGCAGCCTTGCGTTGGAGACGGAACGAATCGTCATCGTAAACCACGCACGGAAGAGCCAACGTGTGAGACGAATATCGCGACGGCAAATTGAACTGTGCGTACAAAAAGGTTCTATCACCGAGGGGCCTTTCTGTAATGCGCACGGCAATTGGCAGGTTACAATGTACAGGCACGCAGCAGGAGAGGAGATAACGTGCATCGTGGCAATTGAGTGGCCTTCGCAGCTGCTAGTCATCACGGTGTATTAGGGAGAATGGAGAAGATGTATCATTACCGAGACAGCGGGCTTGACAACGTTTGGCTCGAAAACGGCTACACCGTGCATAAGACGACATACGGCACTGGTGTCTCGATTCACAACAACGAGGGGCTTCATAAAGCCATTGGTCGCTGGCTGGTAAAGCTTCCAAAGCCCCTCAATGGTTCGGAAATGCGGTTTCTTCGCCTTGAAATGGAACTTACCCAGCGAGGGCTTGCGGGGATATTGGGGGCCGATGAGCAAGCCGTAAGGCGTTGGGAGAAAGCAAGAAAGAAGCCAATCAATGGCCCTGCCGATAGACTGCTGCGCGCCCTGTACACTGAATTCGTTGACGGCGATGGATCTGTGCGCGCAATGGTAGAACGGCTGGCTGAGCTTGATGAGATTGCGCCACCCAATGTTGCGTTCTGTGACGGGAACGGACAAGGCTGGCAGCCGCATGAACGATCAGCGGCTTAGCTGCTCGCTGGCCCTTCACTGGGCCAGCCCCCACAGCCGCCCCTCACGCTTCACCAGCCCCGCCACGCGCAACCTGTCCATCGCCTGCGTGGTGCGCTTGTGCGTTGCCTCTGGTGGTATCTCTGGCCGCCACGACGCGATCTGCGCAGCCACTTCGCGCGCCGTCCTGGGGCCATCCCGCAGAGCCTCCAGCACCATAAGCCGCATCATCCCCTGCCGTGCCTGATCGGGCTTGCGCTTGGGGCCAACGCGAACCTTGGCCGGATCAATCCCCCGTGCCGCCAATAGAGCGTATACATGGGCCGGCCCGTCCAGCTTCCCCCGGATGATCTGCTTGCGAAGTATTATCAGCGCATTGGTGATTGTCTTGTCCTGCATGGGTAGAACTTACCAAGATCAGGGCCGGAAGGATTCCCTTTTCTTGGTGCGCTTGCTACATAAGGCCGGATATTTGGCGAAGGGAAAGGGATCAGCGCCGAAACGGACCGGGCCGGAGGCCGTTTTCGGCGGAGGTGGTGACATCATCGATGCGTTTGGCCCGGGTTACGGGGGTTTTTGCCGTCTTGATCCATTCAAGCGTCCCGCGCCGAACGGATTTCGGCATCGCCTCCCAGAAGTCGCGCTGGCCCTTGGCGTCGAGCGCGGCCAGCAAATCGGCCGGCGCGATCAGCGCGTCGACGTCATTCAGGAAATCCCATTGGCCGTTGGCGACGGCGATGGCGATTTTCGCCTCGCCCGCCGCGGTCATCGCGCCGGTCTTGCGGGCGCGGTCGACATGCGCCTTGTTGAGCGCCGACCAGGCGGATTTCGGGTTTCTTGGCGCGATCATCAGCATGGAGCGGTCGGCATCAAGGGCGCGGGGCAGGCTGTCGATCCAACCCCAGCAGAGAAGCTCTTCGACGATCGCCTCGTAAGCCAGATGATCGGGATGATGTTTGCGGAAGGCGGCGAGCCAGGTCGTGCTGCCTGTCGCGTGGCGTTCTGAGAGCCATGCCCGCAGCTCGGCCCGATTGCGAACGGTCACGACGGGGGCGTCGTCAGCTGCCGCCATGCGTGGCATCCCAGGTCTTGAGCCAGCGCTTCGGGGCCGCATCACGCCATTGCTGGACCAGCCGCGCCTTGGCCCAGCCTTCGTCGATCCGGCCCGCGCGGACGAGGATCAGATTGTGCGGGGCATAATGGGGGTGCAGCATGAAAGTCTCGGGGTCGGCGGCGAGCAGCATCTCGCGCTCGTCCCTGTCGCATTTGAAGACGGCGGCATCGACGTAAGGCGACCACCAGCACCACATCTTGCCGTGCGCCTTCAGGCATTCGTTGCCCCAGGGGTAATCGGTGGTGACCTGTGGCAGGTGGAGCGACAGGGCAAAGGATTTGAGGTCGGGCCAGGTGTGGATCATGCGCTCAACCATGCGAACGGCGGGGGAAGGTCAGCGAGGGCATAGTCTATCCGACCGCCCGGGCGACCGGCGCGTTCGGCGACCTGGTCGAGCGCTGCCAGCGCCGTCCTGTCGAGCGCATCGCGGAGCCAGAGGCTGCTCATGTCGGCGATGGCGGTCAATGCGCTTCGGCCCAGCTTTTGCCGGTTCCTGCCTCCACCGCGAGGTGGACCTTGAGGGTGACGGCGGGGTGGGCGGCGCCTTCCATCGTGTCTTTCGCCATCGGGATCAGGCGGTCGGCCTGATCCTCGGCGACTTCGAAGAGAAGTTCGTCGTGGACTTGCAGGAGCATCTTCGCGTCGATCCCCCTGATCGCCTCGGGCATCCTTGTCATCGCGCGGCGGATGACGTCTGCGGCGGTGCCCTGGATCGGCGCATTGATGGCGGCGCGTTTGGCAAAACCTGCGCCAGGGCCTTTGGCGTTGATTTCCGGAGTGTTGATTTTCCGACCAAACAGCGTCTGAACATAGCCGTTTGACTGCGCCGACTTTACAGTTTCCGACATATACTCCTTGATCCCCGGGAAGCGTTCGAAATAGCGGTCGATGAAGCCCTGCGCCTCGGCTCTTGGGATGCGCAGGTTGCGGGCCAGACCGAATCCGGAGATGCCGTAGATCACGCCGAAGTTGATCGCCTTGGCCTTCCGGCGGATGTCGGAGGTCATGTCGGCAAGCGGCACGTTGAACATCTCGGACGCGGTCATCGCGTGGATGTCGATGCCATCTTCGAAGGCTTTGCGCAAACTGGGGATGTCGGCGATATGCGCCAGGATGCGCAGCTCGATCTGCGAATAGTCGAGCGACACGAGGATGCGCCCCGCAGGTGCCACGAAAGCCTCGCGGATGCGGCGGCCTTCCTCGGTGCGAATGGGGATGTTCTGCAGGTTCGGATCGGTCGAGGCCAGCCGCCCGGTATTGGCCCCGGCGATCGAGTATGAGGTATGGACGCGGCCCGTTTCGGGGTTGATCGCATCCTGCAGCGTGTCGGTATAGGTGGATTTCAGCTTGGCGATCTGGCGCCAGTCGAGGATTCGGGCGGCGAGCCTTGCGCCTTTGGGGTGGCTTTCCTCCAGCGTGGTGATGTCTTCGAGGATATCGGCGCCGGTGGCATAGGCATCGGTCTTGCCCTTGGTTCCGCCGGGGATCTGCAGGCGGTCAAACAGCATCTCGCCAAGCTGCTTGGGTGAGCCCACGTTGAATTTCTCGCCCGCGATGTCGTGGATCTCCTCTTCCAGCTGCACAAGCTTCTGGGCGAAGGCGTTGGACATGGTCCGCAGCGTATCGCGGTCGACCAGGATGCCCGCCATCTCCATATCGGCCAGCACCGGCACAAGCGGGCGTTCGAGGGTTTCGTAGACGGTGGTGACACGGGCACGGTGCAGCCTCGGCTTGAACATCTGCCAGAGCCGCAGCGTCACATCCGCGTCTTCGGCGGCATATTTCACCGCATCCTCGATGGCGGTGCGGTCGAAGGTCACCTGAGCCTTGCCCGAGCCAAGCAGCGACTTGATCGGGATCGGCTGATGACCGAGATAGCGGTCGGAAAGAACGTCCATGCCGTGATTGTGCAGCCCCGCATGCATTGCGTAGGACATGAGCATCGTATCATCGAAGGGCGTGATCCGCAGCCCGAGACGCGCGAAGATCTTCCAGTCGTATTTGATGTTCTGCCCGATCTTCAGAATGCTGGCGTCTTCTAGCACCGGCTTCAGCACGGCCAGAGCCTCGTCAAGCGGCATCTGCCCCTCGACCAGGTCGGTGGAGCCGAAAAGATCGCCGCCGCCCTGTTTGTGGCCAAGCGGGATATAGGCGGCGCGGCCCGGATCGACGCAGAGCGAAATGCCCACAAGTTCGGCCTGCATCTCGTCAAGCGAGGTGGTTTCGGTGTCGATGGCCACATAGCCGCGCTCGCGTATGCGGGCGATCCAGCGGTCAAGCGTGGCGGCATCGCGAATGCAGTCGTAGGCTGCATGATCAAAGGGAGGCTGGTCGGGTTCGGCCATCTCTTCTGCGGCCGCGACGGCGGTGGCGGGGGCCGGCGCCTCGATCTTCAGCTTTTCGGCGACCCGCCGGGTCAGGGTGCGGAATTCCATCCTGTTCAGAAAGCCCATGATCGCCTCTGGATCGGGGCGTTTCACATCCAGATCGTCCAGCGTCACATCAAGCGGCGTGTCGGATTTGAGGGTGACGAGCTGCTTCGAGACGCGGATCAGGTCGGCGTTGTCGATCAGCGCCTCGCGGCGTTTGGGCTGCTTGATTTCGGCGGCCCGGGCGAGAAGCGTCTCCAGATCGCCGTATTCCTGGATCAGAAGCGCCGCGGTCTTGATGCCGATGCCAGGGGCGCCGGGAACGTTGTCGACGCTGTCACCCGAAAGCGCCTGCACATCGATCACGCGGGCCGGGTCGACGCCGAATTTCTCGAACACCTCGTCGGGGCCGATCATGCGGTCTTTCATCGGATCGCGCATGTCCACGCCGGGGCCGACAAGCTGCATCAGATCCTTGTCCGACGAGATGATGGTGGCGCTGCCCCCCGCAGCGACCGCCTGCCGCGCCAGTGTGGCGATGATGTCATCGGCCTCATAGCCTTCGGTTTCCAGACAGGCGACGTTGAAGGCGCGGGTCGCCTCGCGGGTGAGGGGGAACTGCGGGCGCAGATCCTCCGGCAGCTCGGGGCGGTTGGCCTTGTAGGCGGGATAGATCTGGTTGCGGAAGGTTATCGAGGAATGATCGAAGACCACGGCGATATGGGTTGCGGCATCGGCGCCCCGGTCCTTGGAAATCTCGTTCCAGAGGATGTTGCAGAACCCCGCGACGGCACCGACGGGAAGGCCGTCGGATTTGCGGGTGAGGGGGGGCAGGGCGTGATAGGCGCGGAAGATATAGGCCGAGCCGTCGATGAGGTGAAGGTGGTTGCCCTTGCCGAATGCCATGGTCTGCTCCCTGCGCCGCGGGCCTGAGTATTGGCAGAAACCGCGACGCAGGGCTACCCGCTTTGGCCGCCGCCGTTCCACCAGAGCGACAGCGATACAGACTGAGGCGTGGGCGTCCAGATGCCGAAGTCAACACCCGCTGCGCGCAACGTATCCGACACCCAGACATTGCAGGTGCGCAGCAGATTGAAGGTGCCTTCGGCTTCGAAGAAAGCATCGGTGGCGGTGAAGCCTGCCCCGGCGATCGGTCTTGCGGCGCCGGATGCGTCGCGGGCAAAGCTGGCGTCGATCCGCATTAACAGGGCAGAGAACTGGGCCTCCGACAGGGCGAGATAGGTCAGGGCCTCATCGTCCGGCAGGGGCCCGAGGATATCGACCCGCATCACCGACCGGTCGCCGGTCACCCCCCGCAACAGCGGTCCGGCAGAAATATCGGCATAGGTGCCGGTCGAGGTGTAGAAGCCGCGCGCGCCCCAGCCGATGAGGAGCCACGCGCCGTCCGGATCGTCGACCGGCACGCCTTCGGCCCGGGCAAAGCCAAAGCGGCGGCGGACCTCGGGCGTGAGGGGGATCAGGAAATCATAGTGGATCACGCCGCGGATCAGGCCGATGCGGGTCGTCGCGGGGCCGGAAAGGCCGCTGTCCGGCCCGGGAATCAGCGCCCCGGCCAGTCCCGCCACGAAGTAAAGCACCGGCAGCGACGCGATCAGTCCCAGCAGCCGCGCGATGCGCCGCGGCAAGGGATCAGTGGCCGTCCCGGGCGTGATCCCGGTCGATCACATAGCGCTTGTCGCAGTAGCCGCATTCGACCCAGCCCGTATCCTGCGGAATCGTCAGCCAGACGCGGGGATGTCCAAGCGCCCCCTCGCCGCCGTCACAGGCGACTTTCCAGGTGGTGACGGTTTGGGTTTCGGGAGCGTCGATGGGCATGGGCCGGTCCTGCAAATTCGGATGCTGCCACTCTAGCGGGAGAGCGCGGGGAGGGACAAGGGTATCTGATGACGGAGCTCCCGGCCCCCGGATGCGGGCAGAAGGCGTCCGGTATGCGTGGTGCCGATTGCGGCAGCGGGCTTCGGCACCCCTGTGTCAGTTCCCGACGGTTCCGATGACCTCCCGCAGGATCTGCTCGGCCAGATCCTCATCGCTTGACGGCGACGCGCCCGGATCGGCGAGGGGCAGCGGGTCGGTATAGGCTTCGGGCAGCGGCGCGTCATAGGCGGGGTTGTCATAAACGGGCGCATTCGGATCGTCGTAGTAGGGCACATCCTCGGGCTGGGTGGCGGAGGGCGCAAACTTGCTGGCGGGGATATCCATGTTCAGGGGGGTGTTCGGCAACCCCTCATGCACCCGCACCATCACCTCGTGCCAGATTTCGGCCGGCAATCCGCCGCCGGTGACGCCTGTCAGCGGGCTGTTGTCGTCATTGCCCATCCAGACGCCGACCACGTAATCCGCGGTGAACCCCACGAACCAGGCATCCCGCGCGCCCTGCGTGGTTCCCGTCTTGCCCGCGGCATCGCGCCCCTTCAGGACCGCCCGTTTCCCGGTGCCGGATTTCAGCACTTCGGACATCATGTAGGTCAGCCCATGCGCCGCCGCCTCCGAGATCACCCGCTCGCCGATCCCGCCACCGGCACCGAAGAGCGGCTCCTCCTCGCCGTTCAGGCGCAACTCCTGCAGACCATAGGGCGTCACCGAGGAGCCGCCATTGAGGATGCCCGCGAATGCGCCGGTCATCTCGATCAGCGTCGATTCCGATGCGCCAAGCGCCAGCGACGGGCCATCCGCCATGTTCGACGCGATGCCGAAATCGGTTGCGACCTTGCGCACCAGATCGCGTCCGACAGCCTCGCTGACGCGAACGGCCGGCACATTGCGGCTTTCGGCCAGCGCCTGGGTCAGGGTGATCGTCCCCTTGAAGGTCTTGTCGTAATTCTGCGGCTTGTAGTCGGGCGAGCCCGGAACCTTCAGGGTGAGAGGGGTATCCTCCACATAGTCGTTCGGGCTGTAGCCAAGGTCCAGCGCCACCGCATAGACGAAGGGTTTGAACGTCGATCCCGTCTGTCGCAGGGCCTGGGTCGCGCGGTTGAAATCGCCTGCATTCGGCACATTGCGTCCGCCGACCATCGCCCGCACCGCGCCATCGGCGCTCATCACGACGATGGCGGCCTGGGCTTTCGAGCCCTCCTTGAGCTTGGTTTCGAACACATAGGCCAGCGCCTCTTCGGCGGCCTTCTGCAGCGCCTGGTCAAGCGTCGTCTCGATGATCACGTCCTCGGTCGTGTCGCGGGCCAGAAAGTCCGGAGCGGTCTCCATCACCCAGTCAGCGAAAAACCCGCCCGATTTCTGCGCCGCCGCTTTCGACAGCGTCGCCGGATTGGCCCGCGCCTCATCGGCCTCGGTCCTGGTCAGATAGCCCTGATCCTGCATCAGGCCGATCACCACACTTGCCCGTCCCCGCGCCCGGTCCAGATTTCCGGTCGGCGCATAGGTGGAGGGCGCTTTCAGAAGCCCGGCCAGCATCGCGGCCTCTGCCGGGTTCACCTCTTTCGCAGACTTTCCGAAATACCGCTGGGCCGCCGCCTCGAAACCCCGCGCCCCGGCGCCAAGATAGGCCCGGTTGAAGTAGATCGTCAGGATGTCTTCCTTGGAATATTTCAGCTCCATCGCCATTGCGAAGGGCACTTCCTTGACCTTCCGCCAGATCCCGCCGCGGCGACAGTCGCTTTCGTAATCCGCTTCGGATTTCCACTGCGACGGATCGTAGTCCACCCCCAGACAGAGAAGCTTCGCCACCTGCTGGGTGATCGTGGAGCCGCCGTTTCCTTCCAGCGGACCGCGCCCCGCCGCAAGGTTGATGCTGACGGCAGAGGCGATGCCCCGGGGAGAGATGCCGAAATGGCGGTAGAAACGCTTGTCCTCGGTGGCCACGACCGCGTCATGCAGATAGGTCGAGACGGTGGCGGCGGTGACGCTGCCGCCATAGGTTTCGCCCCGCCAGGCAAAGACCTTGCCCTCCCGGTCCAGCATGGTGACCGACCCCCGCGCCCGCGCATCAAGCAGCGTGTCGACCGGGGGGAGCTGCGCGTAGAAATAGAAGATGACCCCGGCCAGAACCGCGGCACCGACCGCGCCAAGCCGCCAGGTGATGCTCCAGAACGCCCGCAGGAGAAAGGCGAAAACCCCGATGACACCGCCCATCGGCCCTGTGCGCTTGCGCCGCGCCGGTCTTGCCGCCGCCTTGCGGGCCGGGGACTTCGGCTTTTTCGGCCCGCCGCCCGGCGCGGGATTTGACTTGTAGCGCTTGTCTGCCACCAGGGGGCCACGCCCCCCACCTTTTACTGCCATGCCGCCTGCCTGCCGTATCTTCACGATCTCATTGCCCGCGAGGATAGCCTGCTTCTGAGGGAAAGCGAAGGTCAGACCACCGTAAATCGAATCCTCACGGCGCCTGTTTTTTGCGCGGTCCGATCAAAGCGCACAAAAAAAGTGCATATGGTGCAAAAGATCGCACCTGTCCGCGGCCGGTTTCTTGTGCCCCACGGCCAAAACACTCCTGATCCTTCGGGAAGGCTTTGCCGACTGGCCGCCTGCGACGAAGGAAGGGGAGACACGTGAAACTCATCATAGCAGCAATAAAGCCGTTCAAGCTCGAAGAGGTCCGCGAGGCGCTGACCACAATCGGCGTGCGCGGCATGATGGTCACCGAAATCAAGGGTTTTGGCAGCCAGTCGGGCCATACCGAGATCTACCGCGGTGCCGAATACGCGGTGAATTTCGTGCCGAAGGTGCGGCTAGAGATCGTGGTGGCGGATGCGCTGGCCGATCAGGTGGTCTCGACCATCCGCACCACGGCAAAAACCGACAAGATCGGCGACGGAAAGATTTTCGTCCTCGACGTTGAACATGCCGTGCGGGTGCGCACCGGCGAAACCGATGATGACGCGCTTTGAGGCGTGCGGGGCAAGGGGAAACCACTGACATGAGAAAACTGACCAAATCTACCGGCTTCGGGGCGCTTGGCGCATCGCTGCTGGCCAGTCTGCCCGCCTGGGCGCAGGAGGCCACAGCCGAAGCGACCGATGCCGCCGCCGAAGTGGTGCCGGTGATGGACAAGGGCGATACCGCCTGGATGATGATCTCGACCATCCTGGTGCTGTTCATGATCCTGCCGGGTCTGGCGCTGTTCTATGGCGGCCTCGTGCGGTCGAAGAACATGCTGTCGGTCCTGATGCAATGCACCGTCATCACCTGCCTCGTGATGGTGATCTATGTTTTCTGGGGCTATTCCATGGCCTTCGGCGACGCGGAATCGGCCTATTGGGGCGGGCTCGGGAAGGCCTTCCTCGCAGGGGTGACCTACGAATCCATGGCGGCAACCTTCTCGGCAGGATTTGTCATCCCGGAATTCGTCTTCATCTCGTTCCAGATGACCTTCGCCTGCATCACCGCCGCGCTGATCGTCGGTGCCTTTGCCGAACGGATCAAGTTCGGCTCGCTGATGGTGTTCGTGGCGCTTTGGGTCACCCTTGTCTATTTCCCGATCGCCCACATGGTCTGGGATCCGGACGGGCTGCTTTACGGCTGGGGCGCGCTTGATTTCGCAGGCGGCACGGTGGTTCACATCAACGCCGGGATCGCCGCGCTGGTCGGCTGCATGATCGTCGGCAAGCGCACGGGATACGGCAAGGACAACATGGCCCCGCATTCGATGACCCTGACCATGGTCGGCGCTTCGATGCTCTGGGTCGGCTGGTTCGGCTTCAATGCGGGCTCCAACCTCGAGGCCAACGGCGGCGCGGGCCTTGCCATGATGAACACCTTCACGGCAACCGCCGGTGCGGCGCTGACCTGGGTCGTCATGGAAATGCTGCTGCGCGGAAAGGCCTCGATGCTGGGCGCCGCTTCGGGGATCGTGACCGGGCTTGTCGCCGTGACCCCCGCCGCCGGATTTGCTGGCCCCGTCGGCGCGATTGTCCTCGGAGCCGTGGCCACGGTGGCGGCTTACTTCTTCGTCTCCAAGATCAAGCATGCGTTCAACTACGACGACAGTCTTGATGTGTTCGGCATCCATGGCGTCGCAGGCATCATCGGCGCGCTGGGCACGGCCATCGTCAACGACCCCTCGATGGGCGGTATCCACTACGGCGGCAATACCATGGGTGCGCAGCTGATGATCCAGTTGCAGGCGGTTCTGGTCACGGTTGCCTGGTGCGGGATCGTCTCGCTCGTCCTCTATCTGGCGATCAAGGCCGTGATGGGGCTGCGCGTGAAGGAAGAGCAGGAGCGGGAAGGTCTCGACCTGTCGTCCCACGGCGAAAGCGCCTACAACATGTAAGACCCGGGGCCGGGCGATCCGGCCCCCCGTCCTCCTTGCCATCGGATCCTTCCCCGAAGGCAGGACCGAAGGCCCGCCGGTCCTCCCCCGGCGGGCCTTTTTATTGGCGATGTGGCCGGATAGGGAAGGAGGCGGAGGCCCCATGCAACCGCCACATGAACTCCTTGCCGACTGGAAGCTCACCGATCCCGTTCCGCTGGCCGACACGCCGCGCGCCCTGCTTTGGCGTGTGCGGTATCGGGGCACTTCCGCCGTCCTGAAACTTGCCCGCCCCGATGCGGCCGAAGAGGTCAGGGGCGGCATGGTCCTGCGCTGGTACGATGGCATCGGTGCTGCGCGGGTTCTGCAGATGTCGGGGCGCGCGATCCTGATGGAGGCGCTGTCGGGCCCTCGTCTGGGCGACATCGTGCGCGGAGGCGAGGATGCCCGCGCGACTGCCATCCTGGCCGGGGTGATCGCCGGATTGCATCACGACCGGCCACCGCCCCCCGCCGGGCTGGAGCCGCTGGCCCTGCGGATGCAGCCTTTGCTGGAAAGGGCAAGCTCCGGCCCCCTGGCCGAAGCTGCAACCATTGCGCGGCAGCTTTTGCGCGATCCGGCGCCGGTCGTCGTCCTGCATGGCGATCTTCATCACGACAACATCCTCGGCAGTGACAGGGGATGGCTGGCGATTGATCCGAAAGGGGTTCTGGGCGATCTCGCTTACGAGCCCGCCAATGCCTTCCGCAATCCCGAAGGCATGGGCGATCTTGCGCGGCACCCCGACCGGATCGCCGCCCTTGCCGCCACCCTTTCTGTCGGACCGGGCCTTGACCGCCGCCGCCTGCTTGGCTGGGCGGCTGCCCATTGCGGCCTCTCCTGCTGCTGGCATGACAAGGACCACCGCGCGGTGCGGGCAGAGTTGGCGCAGTTGTCCCCGCTTCTGGCGGCCTATCGCAGCGGCTGAAGCCATTGTCCCGCCCTCTTTCCGCCGCGCGCCGGTGTCGATAGGCTGACCCCCGAGGCCCCCCGGAGGTTCATTCCGATGTCACTTCCCGAAATCGCGCCCGACATACCGGTGGACCGGGCGCTCAAAGCGGTGCTTCTGGTCGTTGCCGCCGTGTTGCTTTTTGCGCTGGCAGATACGGTCGGCAAACATCTCGTGACGTTTTACGCCGCATCGCTGGTGCTGGCGGTACGCTATCTCGTCAATCTCGGGCTTCTTGGCGTGGTGATGTGGCCCCGGCATGGCGCTGCACTTTGGCGCACGAACCGGCTGGGGCTTGTCATCCTCCGCGGGCTCTGCCTTGCCGCGGCGTCCGTCAGCATGCTAGCCGCGCTGCGGCTGATGCCCGTCGGCGAAACCGTCGCGATCATCTATGTCGCGCCTTTCGCGGTCCTGCTGCTGGCCGCCCGGTTTCTGGGCGAAAGCGTAAGCCTGAGCGGCTGGATCGCCGCCTTCGGCGGCTTTCTGGGCGTGCTCCTGATCGCACGGCCGGGCAGCGGCCTCGACCCCCTGGGTGTTGCGCTTTGCCTTTTCAATGCCGCCTGTGCCACCGCCTATCATCTGCTGACCCGGATCCTGACCCGCACGGAAACCACCATGGCAATGCTGTTTCATACCGCCCTTGTCGGCGCGGTGGTGTTTTCGGTCATGGCGCTTGGCGTCCGTCACGGGCCGTTGCCCGGCCTTTGGGACAGCGCCCTGATGCTGGCGCTTGGAGTGGTGGCGACGGTTGGCCATCTGCTCTTCACGGCGGCCTACCGCGAGGCTCCGGCCTCCCTGCTCGCCCCGGTGAACTACCTGCATATCCTGTTCGCCACCCTCTTCAGCTGGCTGGTGTTCAGCCATCTGCCCGATGGGATCAGCCTTCTGGGGATGGCGATCATCGCGGCAGCGGGAAGTCTTGTCGCCATGCGTGCGGGGCGCTGACCGGGCGCGGGCGTCCCGGCAGAGGCAGGCGGTCTACCCCGTCACCTTCGCAATCGCCGCCGCCAGCACCGGCACCGTCCTGGCATTGAGGCCGGCAATGTTGATCCGGCTGTCGCTGACCATGTAGATGCCATGGTCCTGTCGCAGCACATCGACCTCCGCTTCGGTCAGACCAAGACGGCTGAACATCCCCCGGTGATGCGCGACGAAATCGAACCGGTCCGAATTGGTGGCCCGGCGCAGCTCGTCGGCAAGGGTCCGGCGCAGGGTCAGCATGTTCTGCCGCACCTCCTCCAGCTCGGCCTTCCAGTCGGCGGTCAGCACGGGATCCTCCAGGATCATCGTCACCAGACGCGCGCCGTGGTCGGGCGGGAAGGAGTAGTTCTGCCGGTTCAGGAAATTGAGATTGCCCTGCACGACGTCCTTTCGTGACCGCTCTGTCAGCGCGATGAGGATGCCGGTCCGCTCGCGGTAGATACCGAAATTCTTGCTGCAGGATGCCGCGATCAGCACTTCGGGAAACTGGTCCGCGATCGCCCGCGTGGCCGCCGCATCGGCCTCCAGTCCATCGCCGAAGCCCTGATAGGCAAGGTCGATGAACGGCACCGCGCCCCGCGCCGCCATCAGCGCGGCAACCTCTGCCCATTGCCCCGCATCAAGGTTCGCCCCGGTCGGGTTGTGGCAGCAGCCATGCAGCAGCACCACATCCCCGGCCTTCACCCGGCCCAGATCCTCGATCAGACCCGGGAAATCGATCCCCCCGGGTCGTTGCGTCAAAGTAGCGGTATTCCGCCATCGGCATCTTCAGATAGCGGATGATCGACGGATGGTTCGGCCAGGTCGGGTTCGACAGCCAGACCGTCGCCCCCGGCGCGGCCATCCGGATCAGTTCCAGCGCCTGCCGGATTGCCCCGGTCCCCCCCGGCGTCGCCACCGAAGCCGCCCGGTCGGCAAAGCCCGGGCCAAGGATCATCGCCACCATCGCGGCATTGAAGGCAGGCTCCCCGGCGAGCCCGGTGTAGGTCTTCGTCCGCTCGATCTCCCAAAGCTTCCGTTCCGCAGCCTTCACCGCGCGCATCACCGGAGTGAGCCCGGTCGCGTCCTTGTAGACCCCGACGCCAAGGTCGATCTTGTCGGCCCGCAGATCATCGCGGAAAAGGGCGATCAGGGCGAGGATCTTGTCCTGCGGCAGGGCGTTCAGACTTTCGAGCATCGTTCTATCCCTTCTCGACGCGCAGGTCGTCATACATGCCCCATTCGGCCCAGGAGCCGTCATAAAGCGCGTGGTTGCGATGGCCGATCCGTTCCAGGGCAAGCGACAGGATCGCCGCCGTCACCCCCGAGCCGCAGCTGGTGATCGCGGGCCTGGCCAGATCGACGCCCGCAGCCTCGAAGGCCGCGCGCAGGGCCGCGGGCGGTTTCATCGTGCCTTCCGGCGTCAGCAAAAGCCCGAAGGGCAGGTTCTTTGCGCCCGGGATATGCCCCGACCGCAGGCCCGGCCGGGGCTCTGCCACCTCGCCCCGAAAGCGCGGCGCAGACCTCGCGTCGATGATCTCTGCCTCGCCGAGCTTGGCCGAATGGGCGACCTGCGTCACATCCTTCACCAGATGGTTCTGGCGGCTGATCGTCATGTGCCGGTCGCGGATCACCGGCGGCATGTCCTCGATCTCGCGCCCCTCGGCGCGCCATTTCGGCATGCCACCGTCCAGCACGGCGACATCGGTCTTGCCCATCAGCCGGAAGGTCCACCAGACCCGCGCCGCACTGAAGATCCCCGCGCCGTCATAAACCACCACCTGATGCCCGTCGCCCACGCCCATGGCCCGCATCCGGCTGATGAACTTCTCCGGTGGCGGCGCCATATGTGGCAGGTCCGACCGTTGGTCCGAAATCTCGTCGATATCGAAGAACCGCGCGCCGGGGATATGCCCGGCCTCGTATTCGGCCCGCGCATCCCGCCCCGCATCCGGCAGATACCAGCTTGCATCCAGCACCCGCAGGTCAGGGTCTTTCAGATGCTGCTGAAGCCACTCCGTCGAGACGAGCGTCTTGGGGTCATCCATTGGGGAGGCAAGCATGGCGGTTCCGGGCGCTGACCAGAGGATGCCCGGCATATACCGGCGCAAGGGTGCGCGAAGCAAGGGCGCATTGCGCTGCGGTAAAGGGGGGCGCGGGCAGCCGATCGCGCCCGCACCCCCGCGTCTTATTTGGCCATCATCTTCTTGGCCATGCCCAGAACGGCCGTCAGAATGGCACCCCCGGCTCCGCCGCCTGCGACCGCCTGGATGATCGCGGTCATGTCAAGCCCGGAGGCCGCCGCCGCGGCATCCGCGCCGCCGCCGCCCAGCATTCCCATGATCACGCCACCAAGCCCGCCGCCAAGCGCTCCGACAATCGAATTGCCTGCCGTGCCAAGGCTCATGTTCTTCAGCCCGGCCCCGGCCAGATTGCCGCCCAGAAGACCCGCGACCAACTGGATGATCAGTTCGATACCCATAACGCAACCTTTCCCTGTTTCGCCGACATCCGCTTCGGGATCATCCGGCTTTGCCCCGGACCGCAGGCAAGATTGCCTGATCCGGATAGGTTCAATCTGCCAGATGCCCTGAAATCGGGCAAGAAATGTTTGATTTGTGCAGATCGCTTTCGAAGGTGTCGCTTTGAAGCCGCAGGTCAGCCAATCTTGCGCACGGCGCCGCTGACCAGAACGGGATCGCCCTGCCGTCCACTGACTGTGACCGTCAAGTCCGACGGTGCGCCCATATCCTCGCCTTGCCGGATATCGAAACGGCCGCCGCCCGCCAGCCCCGGCCAACCGAGATCGACGAGCGCCCCGCCCAAAGCCGCAGCCGCGGCTCCGGTCGCAGGGTCTTCGACCACGCCGCCAACCGCAAAGGCGTTGCGCGAGGTGAACCTCAGGGGGCCAGTCAGGTGCAGAAGGCTGACGGTGGTCAATCCAGCGCTCGCCATCAACTCTTTGACGGGCTGAAACGGATACCGCATCGCCGCCAGTTGTTCCCGGTCCCGCAAGGCCAGAACCGCATGGTCCACTCCGCCATGCGCCCGCAGAAGCGGCAGGCGCGTGTCGATCTGTTCCCCTGCAAGCCCGAGCAATTCCATGATCCGGGCCGCCAATTCCGGCTCAAGCGGGGCCGACCGCGTCGGCGGCGACGCCAGCGTCGCGCGCCAACCGGCTGGCGTCTTCTCAGCCTCGACCGTTATCCGTCCCTTCGCCAGCGACAGCGCAAAACGACTGCGCGCCCTGCCGTTCCCCCACGTGCCGCACCCAGCGCGATCGTCGCGTGACCGCAGAACGGAACCTCCATCTCGGGCGCGAAATAGCGCACCTGCCAGCCCTGGTCATCGGGCGCTGCAAAGGCGGTCTCGGAATAACCGACCTCAGCCGCAATTGCCTGCATGCGCTCTGGCGACGGCAAGAAATCCGACAGATGGACACCTGCAGGATTGCCGCCTCCGGTCGGGGTCGAAAACGCAGCAAGGCGCAGCAGGGTCATGGCGCGGTCTCCATCTTGCAGACGCATCAGCTTGTCATGGCCTTCGAGGCGGGAGAAACGACAATCCCTGATCTCGGCGATCACACATCCTGATGCCCGGATCAGCCCCGGCTGTTCTGTTTCATGATCCGCGCCTTCTGGCGCTCCCAATCCCGTTTGGCAGAGGTTTCGCGCTTGTCGGCCAGCTTCTTGCCCTTGGCGATGCCCAGCTTCAGCTTCACGATGCCGCGGTCGTTGAAATACATCCGGATCGGAACGATGGTCATCCCTTCGCGCGCGGTCGCGTTCCAAAGCCGGCTCAGTTCCTTGCGCGAAACCAGCAGCTTGCGCCGCCGCCGCTCCTCATGACCCCAGGTCTTGGCCTGCAGATAGGGCGCGATATACCCGTTGATCAGCCAGAGCTCGCCCCCCTCCACGCTGGCATAGCTTTCCGCGATGTTCGATCCGCCCTGGCGCAGGCTCTTGACCTCGGACCCCAGAAGCATGATCCCGGCTTCCAGATCGTCCTCGATATGGTAATCGAAACGGGCGCGCCGGTTTTCGGCGATAAGCTTGGAATTGGGATCGGATTTTTCGGCCATGATCGTCCTGAAATAAGGGGGCGGGGCGAGGCTGTCCAGAAGGGATAGAGATGCTGGTGGAGATCGCGCTTGGATCGGGGCTACTGGTGATCAACATCGTGCTGATGGCGATCGCCGCCTTCGCGCTGGAGAGCCTGTTCCAGCGCGCCCATTCCTGGCTGATCGCCCCTCCGCAAAGGCCAAAGCTCCTGCTGCTTCTGGTCGGCGTCGGGCTCTGGGTGCTGGCGGTGATCACGGCCGGGGTCTGGATCTGGGCCTTTGCCCTTCACGCGCTCGGCGCCTTCCCGGTGCTTGAGGACGCGGTCTATTTCGCGCTTGTCGCCTTCACCACACTCGGCCTCGGCGATCTCGTCCCGCCGCCCGAATGGCGCATCCTCGCCGTCATGGCCTCGGTCAACGGATTTCTCTCCTTCGGGCTTCTGACAGCGCTTCTGGTCGAGACCTTGCGCCAGATTCGCCTCGCCCAGATCGCAAAGCGGCGCGGAGACAGCTGACCGGGACTGAAGGGATTGCTTTCACTTTGGTCAAAATATCCCCGCCGGAGGCTCCCGTCGGCGGGCGGCGATGCCTCCGGCGGGGATATTTGAACCAAGATGAATGGGCTTAGATCAGGCCCGCATGGTGCATGGCGGCCTTGACGCGGGCCTTTGTCGCGTCGGCAAGCCCGACCAGCGGAAGGCGGACCTCGTCCGAGCAGAGGCCCAGAAGCGACATGCCGTATTTCGCGCCGACGAGCCCCGGCTCGATGAAGATCGCCTCGTGGAGCGGCATCAGCCGGTCCTGATACTCCAGCGCGGTGGCGTAATCGCCGGCAAGCGTCGCGGCCTGGAACGCGGCCGAGAGGCGCGGGGCAAGGTTTGCCGTCACGCTGATGCAGCCGACGCCGCCGTGGGCGTTGAAGCCGAGGGCGGTCGCATCCTCTCCCGAAAGCTGGATGAAGTCCCGCCCGCAGGTGGCGCGCTGCATCGAAACCCGCTCGATCCTGCCGGTCGCATCCTTCACGCCGATGATCCGGGGCAGTTCGGCCAGCTTGCCCATCGTCTCGGGCGTCATGTCGACGACCGAGCGGCCGGGGATGTTGTAGATGATGATCGGCAGGGTGCAGCAATCGTGGAGCGCAGTGTAATGCGCGATCAGCCCGGCCTGGGTCGGCCTGTTGTAATAGGGTGTGACCACGAGCGCCGCCGTCGCTCCCACCTTTTCGGCGTGGCGGATCAGGCTTATGCCCTCGGCCGTATTGTTCGATCCCGCCCCGGCGATCACCGGCACCCGGCCCGCGGCCGCCTTCACCACCGCCTCGATGACCTGCTGGTGTTCGGCATGGCTGAGTGTCGGGCTTTCGCCGGTCGTTCCTACCGGAACGATCCCGGTCGATCCTTCGGAGATGTGCCAGTCGACGAGTTTCTTCAGCGTCACCAGATCAAGCTCGCCGTTCTTGAACGGCGTCACCAGGGCTGGAATGGACCCTCTGATCATGGCACGCATCTCCTCGTTCGGGGCGAAACAGCCCGGTTGCAAACGCGCCCGTCATATCTCTGCCGTCGCCCAAAGCCAAGCCTTGCGCGTTGACGCAGTCGTGGCTTGTGGCCGAGCGCAGGCTTTGGCAGATTCAGGGGCATGAAAGCATCACCCAAGATCATGTGGCTACTGCGCGCGATCCTTCTGATCTTCGTGCTGATCCAGGCGACGCAGGTCCGTGCCGACGAGGTGCAGGCGATGCGCACCGCGCTTGAACTGGCAGCGGGCGAGGATTGGGATGGCGCGCTGGCCGTGGCGCCTGCGGGCGTCGGGCGCGATGTGATTGAATGGCAGCGGCTCAGGGCGGGCGACGGCGTGCTGGGTGACTACGAGGATTTCCTGGCCCGCCGACCCGACTGGCCGGGCCTGCCGCTGTTGAAGGAAAAGGGCGAAGAGGCAGTCGCGCGCTCCACTTCCCCCGATCGGGTCATCGCCTATTTCGGCAGCGATCTGCCCGAAACCGGCACCGGTGCCGTGGCACTGGTTGCAGCGCTTCAGGCCAAGGGACGCGCCGCGGAGGCCGAGACAGAGGCGATGCGGGCCTGGGTGGAGCTTGACTTCACTGCCGATGAGGAGGCCGCGCTGATCGCGCTGGTGCCCGAAGGGATCAGCTTCGTCCATCAGTTGCGCCTCGACCGCCTGCTCTGGGACGAGCGCCGCGCGGCAGCAGAGCGGATGCTGCCCCGCCTGCCGGAGGACCGCCGCAAGCTGGCCCG
>JAAURK010000027.1 GCA_012032275.1 Tabrizicola sp. | reverse complement strand
GCCGCGTTCGCCGCCCGCATCGCGCTGATCGACCGGTCAAGCAGCCTCCGTCCCTCCGCGGGCGAAAGCGGCAGCCCGGCGGGCGGTGTCACGGCAAGGGTCACCAGCCGCCCGCGCAGACCCAGAACCGCGCGCCAGTATTCACCGACCGCGCGGTCCGTCAGATGCAGCACCAGCGCATCGTCCGAGGCGAGTATCTCCAGCATGGTCACCTCATCGGCATCCCCGGTCCGGCTGAGGGTCGCGCGGCCTTCGGGAGAGGCGAAGAAGGCCGCCAGTTGACCGGGAGCCGAGGCCAGAATTGCGGCGGACCCCGCCGTGCCGACGGTCGCGGTGATCACCGCCGGGGGCGAGTTCACCGTGTCAGAGCAGCGCCCGATGATCATCACGGCGCTGTCTTCGCCCTGCTGGCTGACCCCGTGTCGATGCAGTAATCCCGTGGCGCGGCAACGGTAAGCGCCCCTCCAAGGATCGAGGCTGCCCGCGTGCCGCCGTCCGGCGGACCGCCGACAGGCAGGCATCCGGCCAGCAGCGCAAACAGCGCGGCCCTACTGATCCATGTAGACATGGCTCTCCGCCTTCGCCCCGGGATGCGTGACAGCGCCCCAGCGCGCTCCACCGACCAGCCGGGCGAATTTGTGGACTGCGCCGCTGGTGTAGGCAGTCTTCCGTGGCCCCGTCCAACCGGCCTTCCGCGCAGCGAGCTCCGCATCGCTCAGGGCCACCGAAAGCTCCCCGGTAAGCGCGTTGAGCGTGATCACATCGCCGGTCTGCAACAGCGCGATCGGCCCGCCATGCGCGGCCTCCGGGCCGACATGGCCCACACAGAACCCCCGCGTGGCACCGCTGAAGCGCCCGTCGGTGATCAGCGCCACCTTCTTGCCCATGCCTTGGCCCGACAGGGCCGCCGTCGTCGAAAGCATCTCGCGCATCCCCGGGCCGCCAGCCGGGCCTTCGTTGCGGATGACGATGACCTCGCCTTCCTTGTATTCCCGCGCCTTTACGGCCGCGAAGGCATCTTCCTCGCATTCGAAGACCCGCGCCGGGCCCGTGAAGACCTGCTCGGCCTCGGTCATGCCCGCGACCTTCACGATGGCCCCATCGGGTGCCAGGTTGCCGCGCAGCGAGACCACGCCGCCCGTCTTGGTGATGGGCGAGCCGATGTGGTAGATCACCCGGCCATCCGCCTCACCCTGGATCTCGTCCAGCGATTCACCCAGCGTCTTGCCGGAAGCGGTGATGCAGTCCAGATGCAGCAACCCTTCCTTCGCCAGTTCCTTCATCACGACGGCCACGCCGCCCACCTCGTGCAGATCCTTGGCGACATATTTCCCGCCCGGCCGCAGGTCGACGAAATAGGGCGTGTCCTTCATGCAGGCCGCCACGTCGAAAAGATCGAAGTCGATCCCGGCTTCATTGGCCAGCGCGGGCAGGTGCAGCGCCGCGTTGGTGGAGCCACCCGTGCAGCCCACCACCCGCGCCGCGTTTTCCAGCGCCTTCCGCGTCAGGATATCCCGGGCGCGGATGTTCTTTTCGATCAAGGTCATCACCGCGACGCCCGAAGCCTCGCCATACTGGTCGCGGGACTCGTAAGGCGCGGGCGCGCTGGAGGAATTGAGGAGCGCAAGCCCGATCGCCTCGGACACGCAAGCCATCGTGTTCGCCGTATACTGCGCGCCGCAGGCGCCACTGGACGGGCAGGCCACCCGCTCCATGATCTCCAGTTCCGCATCCGACAGGTTCCCGGCCTGGTGCTTGCCCACCGCCTCGAACATGTCCTGCACAGTGATGTCCTGGCCGTTGTAGCGGCCCGGCAGGATCGACCCGCCATAGATGAAGACCGACGGCACGTTCAACCGCACCATCGCCATCATCATCCCCGGCAGGGACTTGTCACACCCCGCCAGCCCCACGATCGCGTCATAGCAATGCCCGCGCATCGTCAGCTCGACCGTATCCGCAATCGCATCGCGGCTAGCCAGCGAGGACCGCATCCCCTCATGCCCCATCGCAATGCCGTCGGTGACGGTGATCGTCGTGAACTCGCGCGGGGTGCCGCCGCCCTTCTTCACCCCATGCTTCACGATCTGCGCCTGCCGGTTCAGCGCGATGTTGCAAGGGGCAGCCTCGTTCCAGCAGGTCGCCACACCCACCCAGGGCTGGTGAATCTCTTCCTCGGTGATGCCCATGGCATAGAAATACGACCGATGCGGTGCCCGCGCCGGGCCCTCCGTCACATGACGGCTGGGAAGTTTCGATTTGTCGAAACGCTGGTTGGTCATCGGGGCGGCTCCTTGCGGCATTCGGTTGAGGGAAGGGATAATCGGCAAGCGGGGAAGGAGCAAGGAGCTCATCGCCTCGCCGCCTGGCAGGGGCGTGGACGGAATCGCGCCGATGCTTTGGGCCGATTTTCACCGATCCGCCAAGCCATTCCCCGCAAAGGAAAAAACACCTCCTTCCGGCCCCGATCAAGCGGTGACGGCGATTTCGGGTGAGCGTGCCCTCGCCCAGATTCGGCCCGCACGCAACCGTTTCTGGCTCGTGATGGGGGCCGTGCCTACCCTTCTGGTCCTTCGGACTGAACAGTCTTGAGGAAAAGGAGAAGACCATGCGTAATATTCTTGTGACTTCGGCTGCCGCACTTCTGCTCGTCGTGACGGCGGCTCAGGCAGAGGGCGACAGGACGGTGAAGTCGGTCGAGGTCGACGCCGATCTTGCCGCCATCGAAAACCCCGCCGCTGCCGCCTATTGGACAAGCATTGCCGACGATCTGGAAAACGCCATCGTCGCGCGGATCACCGATCAGATCGCGGATGATGGCGTCGATCTGTCGATCGACATCTCGGAGGTCGAACTGTCGAACGGCTTTCAGGACGCGCTTGGCCTTGCGGATACCAAGCTGGTGGGCCGGGTGAAGATGACCCATGCCAGCGACAACACCCGGTTCGAAACATTCGATCTTTCGGTCGATGTGAATTCCGCGATTCCCTATCTGCCCGCGGGGATGGATGTAACGATCATCCCGGCGGAAACGCGCGAATTCTATGATGCGATGATCAGCGCCTATGCCGAAGCGGTCGTCGACCGTCTGACCTGACGGCGCGCGGCGCTAGGGCGGCCCCCGGCTTTCCCGCCGGGGGCCGTTCTGCTCCCGGCGCCGCCCCGGCCTTGTGCCGCCCGCCCGGCCGGTCTATCTGGCGGCGATACCGGGAGGCCAGTGATGCAGACCGCGCCAGGATCCAGGATTGTGCTGCTCGATCTTGCCCGCACGCTGGCCGTGATCGGGATGGTGATCTTTCATTTCACCTTCGATCTGCAGCATTTCGGCCATATCGCACCCGACACCACCTTCCAGCCGTTCTGGTATTATTTCGCCCGTCTCGTCGCGGGCAGCTTTCTGTTTCTCGCCGGGATCAGCCTGTGGTTGGCCCATGGGCGCGGCATCCGCTGGCCCGCCTTCTGGCGGCGGTTCGCCATGGTGGCAGGCGGCGCGGCGCTGGTGTCGGTTGCCAGCATCTGGGTCACACCCAACGGGCTGATCCTGTTCGGCATTCTTCATGCCATCGCGGTCTGCAGCCTGATCGGCCTGCTGTTCCTGCGGCTGCCCGCGGCGCTGACAATCCTTGGAGCGGCGGCGGTTTTCGCGCTGCCCTGGTGGGTGCAAAGCCCTGCGTTGAACGCCGTCTGGCTGGTCCCGCTCGGCCTGGCCGAAACCCGGCCCTCGATGGCCGATTACGTGCCGGTCTTCCCCTGGCTCGCGCCCCTTCTCATGGGCCTCGCGCTTGCAAGGATTGCCGATGGCGCGGGCCTTCTGTCGCGCCTGACCGGCTGGCCCGGGCAAAGCCCGCTCCTGACGCGGCTGAGCTTTCCCGGCCGCCATAGCCTGATCATCTACCTTCTCCACCAGCCGATCCTCATCGCGGGCTTCATGGCTGCGGCCATGCTGAGCCGGCCCTGACCGCCGCCCTTTCCCTTGCCCGGCCTTTAGGCTAATCCCTTGCGCGGACGGATTTAGGGACAAGCTGCGATGAAATTCACCCTCTCCTGGCTCAAGGATCATCTCGACACCACCGCCAGCGTCGATGAGATCGCCGAAGCGCTGACCGACCTCGGGCTTGAAGTCGAAGGCATCGAAGACCCGGCGAGGACGCTGGGGGCGTTCCGCATCTGTCGCGTGATCGAGGCCGTGCAGCACCCCAATGCCGACCGGCTTCGCCTTTGCCGCGTGGAAACCTACCCCGACGGCCCCGGTGGCCGCAGCGAGGAGGTGCAGGTCGTTTGCGGTGCGCCCAATGCCCGGACCGGCCTTGTCGGCGTCTTCGCCCCGGTCGGGACGCATGTTCCGGGAACCGGCGTCGATCTGAAACCCGGCAACATCCGTGGCGTCGATTCGAACGGAATGCTCTGCTCGGAACGCGAGCTGATGCTGTCGGACGATCATGACGGGATCATCGACCTGCCCGCCGATGCCCCGCTTGGCGCGCGCTTCATCGATTATCGCGGGCAGAATGACCCGGTGGTCGAGATCAAGGTCACACCGAACCGCCCCGATGCGCTGGGCGTGCGCGGGATTGCCCGCGATCTTTCCGCGCGGGGCCTCGGAACGATGACGCCGCTTGCGGTCGCACCCGTGACCGGCGGTTTCGCCTCGCCCATCGGGGTCGTGATCGACGCGGCGCTGAAGGCTAAAGGCTGCCCGCATTTCGCGGGGCGGACCATTCGTGGCGTGACCAACGGGCCTTCTCCCGCCTGGCTTCAGGCCCGGCTGAAGGCCATTGGCCTGCGCCCGATCTCGGCACTCGTCGATATCACCAACTACTTCACATTCGGTCTGAACCGCCCGCTTCACGTGTTCGACGCGGCCAGGGTGACGGGCGATCTTCGCATTCACCCCGCGCGCGGCGATGAGGCTTTTGGCGCGCTCGACGGCAAGACCTACATGCTCCGCAAGGGCCAGATGGTCATTTCCGACGATCACGGCCCGGAATCGCTTGCCGGGATCATGGGCGGAGAGGCGTCCGGCTGCACGGCCGAGACCAGGGATGTCTTCCTCGAATCCGCCTATTGGGATCCGATCACCATCGCCGCCACCGGGCGGGCGCTGAAGATCAACTCCGACGCGCGCTACCGGTTCGAGCGCGGCGTCGACCCCGCCTTCACCCTTCCGGGGCTGGAACTGGCGACGCGGATGATCCTTGATCTTTGCGGCGGAGAGCCGAGCCATGTGGTCGAGGATGGCGCCCCCCTCGACACCGCGCGGGCGTACCGGCTGAACCCGGCCCGGGTGATCAGCCTTGTCGGCATGGAGATCCCCGAAGCGACGCAGCGGACGACGCTGGAGGCGCTGGGCTTCATGCTGCAGGGCGATCTTGCCTCGCCGCCGTCCTGGCGGCCGGATATCCTTGGCGAGGCCGATCTGATCGAAGAGGTTGCCCGCATCGCCTCGCTGACCAGGCTTCAGGGCGCACCGCTGCTGCGCGGAACGCCGGGCGTTCCAAGACCGATCCTGACGCCCTTGCAGGTGCGCGAACGCAGCGCCCGTCGCACGATCGCGGCGCTCGGCTACAACGAATGCCTGACCTACAGCTTCATCGATGCCACCTCGGCGGCGCTTTTTGGCGGCGGGACAGAGGCGGTTCGCGTCGACAACCCGATCTCATCGGAAATGTCGCACCTGCGCCCCGATCTGCTGCCGGGCCTGTTGCAGGCCGCTGCCCGCAATCAGGCACGCGGTTTCATGGATCTGGCGCTTTTCGAGATCGGCCCGGCCTTTCAGGGCGGCGAGCCGGGCGACCAGCATCTGCAGGCCACCGGTCTGCTCATAGGCCAGTCGAGCGCACGCGATCCGCATGGCTCTCGTCGCGCGGTCGACGTCTTCGATGCCAAGGCCGATGTCGAGGCGGTGCTTCAGGCGCTCGGTGCGCCCGCAAAGGTGCAGATCACCCGCAAGGCAGCCGGTTGGTGGCACCCCGGCCGCTCGGGCGTGATCGGGCTTGGCCCGAACACCATGGCCAGCTTTGGCGAGGTTCACCCCCGCATCCTGCAGGCCATGGATGTGAAGGGCCCCGCCGTCGCCTTCACCGTCCTGGTGGCCAATGTGCCCCTGCCCAAGGTGAAAACGCCGACCCGGCCCGCACTTGCGATCTCGGATCTGCAGGCGGTGGAGCGTGATTTCGCCTTTGTCGTCGACAGGCGGGTCGAGGTGCTGACCGCCGTCAATGCCGCCGCGGGTGTCGACAAGGCGCTGATCGAAAGTGTGCGGGTGTTCGACCAGTTCACCGGCGAGAAGGCCGAGGCGCAAATGGGCGCGGGAAAAAAGAGCATCGCCCTGACCGTGCGCCTGCAGCCGCAAGAAAAGACGCTGACCGAAGCCGAGATCGAGGCGGTGTCGGCGAAGATCGTGGAAAAGGTCGCCAAGGCCACCGGTGGCACGCTGCGGAGCTGATCCCGGCCCGCAACGCCGCCCCGGGGGCGTGGAAGGCCCCCGCCGCCACGCCCTTTCCCCGACCCTCCTGCCGCAGTAGGCTCCCGGCCATGACCTATGATTACATCATCGCCGGTGGCGGGTCTGCAGGATGCGTTCTCGCATCCCGGCTGACCGAGGATCCCTCTGTCAGCGTCTGCCTGATCGAGGCGGGCGGCCCCGGCAAAAGCCTTCTGATCCGCGCGCCCGCCCTGGTCGCGACCATGGTCTCGGGGCGGCCAAGGCTTCACAACTGGGCGCTTCATACCGTGCCGCAACCCGGGCTGAACGGCCGCCGCGGGTTTCAGCCGCGCGGCCGCGCCCTTGGCGGCTCTTCCGCGATCAACGCCATGCTCTATGTTCGCGGCCATCCTGGCGACTACGATGAATGGGCCGCTCTTGGGGCCGAGGGCTGGGATTGGCGGTCCGTGCTTCCATGGTTCCTGCGGGCCGAGGGCAATGCGCGTGGCCCTTCCGCGCTTCACGGTGCCAACGGCCCGCTGCAAGTTGGCGATCAAAGCCAGCCTCTGCCCATCTCCCGCGCCTTTGTCGAGGCGGCCTCACATTGCCAGATCGCGGCGAACCCCGATTTCAACGGGCCGGATCAGGAGGGCGCCGGTCTTTACCAGGTGACCCAGTTCCATCATGGCCCGAAGAGGGGCGAGCGGTGTTCGGCCGCGGCGGCCTATCTGCACCCGGCGATGGCGCGGCCGAACCTTACCGTGATGACGGCGACCCGGGCCGAGCGCATCCTTCTGGACGGCCACCGCGCCACCGGACTTCTGGTCCGCCGACAGGGGCGGCAGATCGCGCTTCAGGCCCGGCGCGAGGTGATCGTCAGCCTTGGCAGCTTCGGCTCGCCGCAGCTTCTGATGCTTTCCGGGATCGGGCCGGAGGATGAACTTCGCCAGCACCGCATCCCGGTGATCCACGCCCTGCCGGGTGTCGGACAGAACCTGCAGGATCACCTTGACCACGTCATCAGCTATACCTCGCCGCGCCGCGATGTGGTGGGACTGAACCCGGCAGGACTTTTGCGGCTGATGAAGGCGGGGCTCGCCTGGCGCAAGACCGGCACCGGCCTTTTCGCCTCGCCCATGGCCGAAGGCGGAGCTTTCCTCAGATCCGATCCCGGGCTCTCCCGCCCCGATCTGCAACTGCATTTCGTCGTGGGGATCGTGGATCAGCACCTGCGCAGATTGCACCTGGCCGACGGCTTTTCCTGCCATGTCTGCGTGCTGCGTCCCGAAAGCCGGGGCACGGTCGGGCTGGCCGATCCGAACCCCCGCTCCGCGCCCCGGATCGACCCGAATTTCCTTTCCGACCCGCGCGATCTGCAGACCCTGGTCGCGGGGGCACGGATCATGGACACCATCCTCGCGGCCGCCCCTCTCGCCCCCTGGCGTGGCCGCAGGTTCTATCCGGTGGACGGTTCGGATGCGGCACTCATCGCCGATATCCGCGCGCGGGCGGACACGATCTATCACCCGGTCGGGACATGCCGGATGGGCCATGACCCGCTTGCCGTGACCGACCCGGACCTCAGGGTGCGGGGGATCGCAGGTCTTCGGGTGGTGGATGCGTCGGTCATGCCAAGGCTCGTCGGCGGCAACACCAACGCGCCAACGATCATGATCGCAGAACGCGCGGCAGACCTGATCGCGGCGGCGGGCAGGGCCTGACCGCGGCCTATCGTGGCGGCTTGGCGCGCCAGGTGTTCAGCCAGGCGCCGATCCGGCCGAAAAAGCCCTGGCCTGCTTGCGCGCCTCATCCGCCTTTGCATCGACGCTGTCCCAGGCCTCGCCCACATCGGCGAGCGTCGGATCGACCATCCGCTCGCGGAACTGCAGCCACATCCGTCGGATCATGAACAGCCCGAATGCCAGGATCGACAGGATCACGATGTTGACCCAAGGGATCAGGGTCACGTCCGGCCCCTCGACCGGCCGGATGGCGACTGCGTTCGGAAAGATCGAGAACAGCGGAATCCGCCAGCCATAATGCGTCACCGCCACCCATTCCGGGTTGGCCTTGTCGGATTTGAGGCTGGTGGCGCGGGCCTGAAGCGTAGAGCTGTCATACTTGAAATAAGGCGGCCAGACCCAGCCGGTATCTTCGTTGCGGTAGACCATCACACTGCCACCGGGAAAGACGGCATCGATGTAGCGGATATCGCGGGTGAAAGAGGTGGTCTCCACGCCGGTTCCGGTATCTTCCATCGAATAGAAGAGCCAGTTCCCGCCGATCGGCGTGACCTTGTTGTAGGTGTTGATGATCTGCACGACATCGCGCTGCGGCAAGGTGTAGTGCAGAAAGGCCACCACGATGAGCAGAAGGAAAATCCGGATTCCCCATTTGATCTTCGTCCACATGGCAATCCCTTTCAGTCCCAGTTCACGAAATAGATCACCACGCCAAAGGCAATCGTCGGCAGAATGTAGATAAGCCACAGAAGCTTCTTTTTCAGCCCCTTGTCATATTGAGCCATCCCCGCCGTGATGAACGCGCTGCGGTCGCCTTCGATCCCGCCCGCGTCAAATTCCTTTTCCAGCTTTTCCCGCCGGACCGACCGGGAATAGATCGAGGTCAGGAAGTAGACGATCGTCAACCCGACATAGACGAAGAATCCAAGCCTCAGCCATCCCATCCTATGTCCTCCCCACCGCGCCCCAGGGCCCGACCACGTCGCGCACGGGTTTCGGCCCTGCGGCCATCTGCGGCCGCTGCAATTCGTCCATCCCCGGCTCCGGCCCGAACAGCGCCTTGCGCGCGCCCTCCTTGTCGACCTGGTATTCCCGTGCGAGGAAATCGGCGACATAGGTCTTCTTGCGGTCCGACCATTTGGCGTAGCTGGCGTAGAAGAGATCCTTGTGGACGATGAACATCTGCCGCACATCCATGGGCGAAAGCTCTGCCAGCAGCATGTTGACCAGATCGCGGTCCTTCCCCGGCTTGGCCCGCAGCGTATAGAAATAAGCCGGATGTTCCGAGGTGATCTTCGGCCATTCGCCCCCGCCCTCCACCCAGCGCAGCAGTGCCGCCAGCGCCAGAAACTCTTCCGGCAGCGCCGAGCCAAGCTTGTAGGCGATCTTGCGCAATTCGGTCCGCCGCGCGTCGCCGATCTCGATGTTCAGCGTGTCGGCGGCCTCGACAAGGATGAAATCCATCTTCTGGCGCAGGATCGCCGCCGCATCGGCCCCCCGCGCCTGGACGATCGGTTCGACAAGCTGGTTGCGGTCCAGCCAGTCCGCGATCTGGTTGCGCAGCGACAGGTCCATCACCTGCCCGATCGGCACGCTGCCAAGGCTCTTCCAGTCCAGCGTCGAAATCGCACCCGGAAACTTCACATCTCGGAAGATGTAGACGCCGCCGAAATGGCTGGTCCAGAAATTCGGCTGTTCGAACGTCATCGCAGGAAGCGTGATCGGCACCCGCGTCACATCGCCGGTCTTCTTCGCCAGCCCGATCATCTCGGCAATCAGCACATCATCGCGCCAGCCATCGGGTTCGGCGCGAAACCGGTCGATCAGGCTGGCAAGCTTGGCCGCATCGGCGACATGGCCGCCAATCGTATCGGCTTCGACCGTGACTTGGCGGATGTCGAAAAGCTTCACCGGCGTATCCACCGCATAGACGGAATTCTGCAACTCACCGGCCACTGCATCCCGCGCTGTCAGGGCAAAAAGCTGCACCTCGTTCCGGTCGATGAACTGGGTGAGGATGCCCCGGCTGGTCGAGAATTGGATGTTCAGCAGCGGCGCGGCCTTCTGCGCCGTGGTCAGCAGGATGAACTGGCGGTTGGCGCCATGCGGGTTGAGGTAGAGATCATCCTCCAGCTCGTCACCGATTTCCGGCGAATAGCCCGACAGGTCGATATGGAAATCGGGGAGCTTCGTCTCCTTGCCGCACAGATGCTTCATCGCGCGGTTATAGCGCTCGATCAGCGCGGGCGAAGAGACCTCGATGAGGTTCCCGAACATCAGGCCCTTTTCGATCAGGCGTTTCATCGCGTCGCTCCCTTGCGCCCGACCGTCAGACGGTCACCGAAGGCAGGGCCGCGCGGCACCGGGCATCTCATTCCGTCTTCCCCCCTCCGCGTCCCATGGTCAGCGCCTTCTGGCGCTCGATCCCCTGCGCCCTGATCAGCCATACAAAGCCGAGAACCGGCAGCCAGAGCAAGCCGAACCATGCCGACCGGCCAAGAAAGAAGGTGGTGCGCCCTAGCGGGTCCGCCAAGAGGCCGGCCACCTGACCGGTGTTGATCCGGTCGTAAAGGACGAACAGCATCACCGCCCCCGCTACCGCCGCAACGACGGCGGTCTTGCCGACGGCCACGGCCAGCCCGCGCTGCGAAAGCCTGTTGCGGCGGTGAAACCATCCCGGCAGGAACGCCACCAGGGCCAGAAGGATGCCAAGCGGCAGGATGGAGTTCGCAAGCGTCAGGGGCTCTGCCATGCGCGGCCCTTCTGCAGGGGCTGCGGCCGCCGGGCGCGGAAGTCTTGCCAGAGGGGCAGGGGGAAGTCGGTGCCGTCCAGTCGTGCAATCATTCCGCATCCGAGCAAGTCTTGACCACAGGGGCCCCGATGCCAGAAGCGGGGCAATGGGCTTTTGCCAAAGCTAGCCCATTGCCCCGGGCCTGCGCCAGACCCGACCTTGCAATCGGGGTCTTTCCGCAGGCCTTTCAGGCGGCTTTCGCGGCGCCGAAGCGCGCGTAGAAGGTTTCGCCCTTCGATGCCATCTCGCGCAAGAGCTTTGGCGTGGTAAACCGCGCGCCATGACGTGCGGTCAGCGCGTCGCAAATCTCCGCCGCCCGGCCCGCGCCCAGGATATCGAGCCAGCTGAACGGCCCGCCGGACCAGGGCGCGAAGCCCCAGCCGAGGATCGCGCCGACATCGCCCTCGCGGATATCCATCAGAACGCCGTCCTCCAGCGCCCGCACGGCTTCCAGCACCTGGGCCATCAAGAGCCGGTGCTGCACCTCGGTCAGGCCGGGCTGGTCCGCCGAAACCGGGAATTTCGCGTCCAGACCATCCCACAGCCCCTCGCGTTTGCCCGCCGCATCATAGGCATAAAAGCCGCTGTTGGACTTCTTTCCAAGACGGCCCTGATCGGCCATCCAGAACAGCACCGCGTCCACCGCCTCATCGGGATAGTCGGCTCCCATCGCGGCCTTGGTCGCCTTGGCGATCTTCACCCCAAGGTCGATGGAGGTTTCATCGACCAGTTGCAGCGGCCCAAGCGGCATGCCGACAAGCTTGGCGGCATTCTCGATCAGCACCGGCTCCACACCTTCGGCGACCATGCGGATGCCTTCGTTGATATAGGGAATGATGCAGCGGTTGGCGTAGAAGAAGCGGGCGTCATTGACGACGATCGGCGTCTTCCTGATCTGGCGGACATAATCCAGCGACTTGGCCACGGCACGGTCGCCCGTTTCCTTGCCGCGGATGATTTCCACCAGCATCATCTTGTCGACGGGCGAGAAGAAATGGATGCCGATGAACTGGTCGGGGCGGGCGCTGGCCTTGGCCAGCCCGCTGATCGGCAGGGTCGAGGTGTTGGTGGCGAAGATGCAGTCGGGGCCGACCGCCGCCTCGACCTTTCTGGTAACCTCGGCCTTGATCGCCGGGTCTTCGAACACCGCCTCCACGATCAGATCGCAGCCCTTCAGCGCGGCATAATCGGTGGTCGCGGTGATGCGGCCCAGAACCTCGGCCTTCTTCTCTTCGGTCACCTTGCGGCGGCTGATGCCCTTGTCGAGGATCCCCGTAGAATAGGACTTGCCGCGATCCGCGGCCTCCTGGCTCGCGTCGATCAGGACGACGTCGATCCCGGCATTGGCGCTGACATAGGCAATGCCCGCGCCCATCATGCCCGCCCCGATCACGCCCAGCTTGGTGACCGACTGGTCAGGCTGCGCGGGGCGGACGGCGCCCTTCTCCAGCGCCTCCTTGTTGATGAAAAGGCTGCGGATCATCGCCGAGGAGGAAGGGTTCATCAGCACATTCGTGAACCAGCGTGCCTCGATCTTCAGCGCGGTATCGAAGGGCACCATGGCCCCTTCGTAAACCGCCGAAAGCAGCGCCTTTGCCGCCGGATAGACGCCCATCGTCTTGCCATGGACCATCGCGCTTGCGCCGACGAAGGTCTGGAACCCCGCCGGATGGTAAGGCGCGCCGCCGGGCATCTTGTAGCCCTTGGCGTCCCAGGGTTTGACAAGATCGGCATCCGTGGCCGAAAGCACCCATTCACGGGCCCGCTGCATCAACTCCTGCGGGGCCACGACCTCGTCGATCAGCCCGGCCGCCCTGGCGGATTTCGGGTCGGAGAGTTTCCCCTCCAGCAGGTAGGGCGCCGCCATCATCGCCCCAACTTGCGCGCAAGCCGTGTCGTGCCGCCCGCGCCGGGAAAGACTGCCGACCATGATCTCGGGCAGGCCGATCTTGGCCTTGGGATTGTCGGCGGCGATGATGCGGTGGCAGGAAAGCGGCAGTTCAAGACCGATCCCAAGCGCCGTGCCGGGCAGGGCCGCGACGATCGGCTTGCCACCCTTCAGGGTCTTCGGATCCATCCCGGCACGTTCGATCTTGCGCAGGATCCGGTGCATGCCCATCACGCCCTCGAAGATGGTCTCGGCCCCACCCGCCCGCATTTTCGCGATCACGTTGAGATCCATCCCGCCGGCGAAATCCTTCTTGCCGGAGGTGATGATGACGCCTTTCACACCCGCATCGGCCAGCGCATCGTCGATCAGACCGGAGAGCGCCATGAACGCCTCTGCCGACATCACGTTCATGGATTTGGCCTGCACGTCCCAGGTGATGGTGGCGACGCCATCGGCGTCCTTGGTCATGGTGAAGTCAGTCATCGGTTCGTCTCCTTGGGCCAGCCGGGATAGGGGGTGCCGTCCTTGTGCGACAAGGTGCGAAGGCCCCCCTTCCGGGTGTCGTGAAGGTCAATGTCGGGATAGGTCACGGTATCTTCGGGCAGGCGGGAGCCTGCGACGAAATAGGTGACGGGATGGTCGGTGCGGTTTTCAAGGGAATGCCCGTTCGCCACGCCAGCGGGCCAGCAGACGCAGGTGCCGGGGGGCAGGTCGCGGGGGCCTTCGTTCTCGTGCAGGGTCACGGTGCCGTCGAGGGTGTAGAGAAATTCATCCTCGTCGGAATGCCAGTGGCGGTTGCTGGACCGCGCGCCGGGCATCAGCGTTTCGGTGAAGGCGCCGAACTGCGTGAGACCGCCCGCGTCCGAGAGGGGATGGGCAAGATAGTCGCCCAGGGCATCATAAGGGGCGGGGGCAGCGCCGGGGGAATCCTCGCCCGGCACCGACCCGGCGCGGATCAGGTTCCGGCGCTGTGTGCCGTCGAACGGCCTGCCCCAGGGGGCGCGAAGGCCAAGCAGCTCCTCCGGCAGGGCGCCGCCTTTCAGCACGCTGCCATCGGCGGCACGGATCTGCCAGGTCGTCTCGCCATTGATCTGGCGACGCCCGTCATCGGGATAGCTGCAGATGTCGCCCGCCGCGCGGCTGCCGATGATCAGCCACTGGCAGGGCGCGTCGCTGCGGTTGGTCAGATGATGCGCATTCGGATCACCGTGCCGCCAGGTGATGGCATCGCCGGGGAAGACCTCGGTCATCCCGTTGTCGTCACGCAAGGTCGCGGTGCCCTGCAGCATGTAGAGAAACTCGTCCTCGGCGGAATGCCAGTGGCGGTGGCTGGACCAGGCACCGGGCTGCAGCGTATCGAGATAGGCGCCGAACTGGGTCAGCCCGCCCGCAACCGAAAGGTGCAGCGTCGTCAGGCCATTCTGGCCACTGGCCGGCGCGCCGGAGGGATCGACGATCATCGCGGCCCCGCGAATTCAGTGCCATCCTTGTAGGTAAAGCGGGCGCGGCCATCCTGCATCTCGACCATCAGATCGACATCGGAATAGGTCGCCACTTCGCGCGGCGCCTTGCTGCCGATGACCAGAAAGCGGGCCGGCACACCGGTGCGGTTGACGAAATGATGGCCGTTGGGATCGCCCGCCGGAAAGGCCGCGCAATCGCCCGGCCGCATCACCGTTTCGCCCGCATCCTGCACCAGCGTGCATTCGCCTTCCGTCACCATCACGAACTCATCCTCATGCAGCTGCCAGTGGCGCAAGCTGGACAGCGCGCCGGGTTCAAGCGTGACGAGATTGACGCCAAACTGGGTCAGGCCACCAGCCTCGCCCAGCCGGAGCGAGGAACGGCCCGCCATCATCTCGGCGTAGGGAGAGGGATAGATCGACCCGGTCTTCAACGGAACGATGGAGGTGTCGATGACTGGCATCAGCCCCCCCTCCGCGCGCTGCAGCCGCCGCAGGGAAAGGCCGCGGCCCTCAGGCCGAAAGCGCCAGCGCCTCGAGCGCTCCGTGCAGTTCGGGCATGCTGAGTTCCGTATATTGCAGCATGTCGGTCCGGATACCGGCCGGTGTCAGCGTGCAGTAATAGGTTACCTTGGAAATGCGGTTCTCTTCGCGGATGGTCGAAACCTCGTGCCAGCGAACCCAGGCCCGCATCCGCCCGCCGCGCGGCAGGTCGATCGCGGTGATATCGGGCAGGATCTGGTAGACCTTGCGCCGCAAAAGTTCGGACCGCAGCAGTTCCAGAATGGCGATCATCTCGTCCCGCGTGTTCACGATCACCCGGCTTGCCCCAAGAAAGGCCGCGAGCGGATAGGCATAGCGGCCAGCCAGCGCGGGCAGATCGCCGTCGATCAGAAGAGCGGCCCGTTTCATCAGTTCGGCTTTCACATCGGCAAACATGATTACTACCTCCAAAGCGCTTTGAGCGCCCTTGAAGTGTGGGAGTTCGACCCGAATCACGACGTAGGAATGCGACTTTCGATACGTCGGATTCGACATCCTGGCGGTGTTCCGTAACGTCCATTTCCTGTCGCCCTTCCAACGGCGCGCCTCGCTGCGCCACGCTTCGTGGATCAGACCCGCTCGATGATCGTCGCCGCCCCCATGCCCGACGCAATGCACAGCGTCGCAAGGCCGATTTCACGGTCCGCGCGCTCCAGCTCGTCCAGCAGCGTGCCGATGATGATCGCGCCCGTCGCGCCCAGCGGGTGCCCATCGCGATGGAGCCGCCATTGGGATTCACCGCGCGGGATCCACATCGAAAGCCTGCATGAACCGCAGCACCACGCTGGCGAAGGCCTCGTTCACCTCGAAAAGGTCGATGTCCCCGATCGACATGCCCGAATCCCTGAGGATCTTTTCGGTGGCCGGAACCGGGCCGGTCAGCATGATCGTCGGATCGGTGCCCACTTTCGCGGTGGCGCGGATGCGCGCGCGGGGCTTCAGGCCATGGGCCTTGCCGAACTCCGCATCCCCGATCAGCACCGCAGCCGCGCCATCGACGATCCCGCTGGAGTTTCCGGCGTGATGGATATGGCTGATCCGCTCCAGATGCGGGTATTTCATCATCGCCACCTTGTCGAAGCCGGGCATCCCCTCGCCCATGTCCTTGAAGCTGGCCTTCAGCGCGCCAAGCGTCTGCATATCGGTGCCCGGGCGCATGAATTCGTCGGTGGCAAGGATCGGCAGGCCGTTCTGGTCCCGGATCGTCAGGACCGATTTTGCGAACCGGCCCTCCTCCCAGGCCTTGGCGGCGCGGCGCTGGCTTTCGACAGCAAGCGCATCGGCCTGATCGCGGGTAAAGCCGTATTCGGTGGCGATGATATCGGCAGAGATGCCTTGCGGGACGAAATAGGTCTTCATCGCCAGCGCCGGATCGACGGCAATTGCCGCCCCGTCAGACCCCATCGGCACGCGGCCCATCATCTCGACCCCGCCCGCGATATAGCCATGCCCGGCGCCGCCCTTCACCTGGTTGGCGGCCAGGTTCACCGCCTCCATCCCACTGGCGCAGAAACGGTTGATCGCAAGGCCCGGAATGCGTTCGTCAAGGTCCGAGGCCAGAACCGCCGAGCGCGCAAGGCAGCCACCCTGTTCGCCCACTTGCGTGACATTGCCCCAGATCACATCCTCGACCGCGTGGCCTTCAAGGCCGTTGCGCTCCTTCACCGCGTTGAGCACCTTGGCGGAAAGGGCGACCGAGGTCAGCTCATGCAGGCTGCCGTCTGCGCGGCCCTTGCCGCGGGGACTGCGGACGGCATCGTAGATGAAGGCTTCGGTCATGGCGTTCTCCTTAAGCGCGGTCGGCGGGGTTGCCGGGCATCAGATCATAGGGGGCTTTCCAGCCGGGCAACGCCGCGATGCGGCTCAGCCAGGCGTCGATATTGGGCCATTCGGCGCGATCAAAGCCAAAGGGTTCGGGGTAGAAAAGATACCCGCAGCAGCTGAGGTCGGCGATGGTTACCCCATCGCCGATGATCCATTTGCGGCCGGCAAGGTGATCATCCAGCACCTTGTAGGCGGCTTTCAGGCGGCCCTGAAGGAAGGGGATCGCGCCTTCCGGCCGCTTGCCCTCGGGCACGAAGTTCATCAGAAATCGCGTTGTGCCGATCTGGGTGGAAAGCTTGTGATTGTCCCAGAAAAGCCAACGCAGCACCTCGCGCCGTTCCGCCGCCGACCGACCGCCGAGCTTGCCGGTCTTGGAACTGATGTAGTCGAGGATCACGCCCGATTGCGTCAGCGTCACATCGCCGTCCACCAGCACCGGTACTTCGCCCATCTCGTTGATCGCGCGAAACTCTGGCGTGCGGGTTGCGCCGTTGAAGAAATCAACGAAAACGGGCTCCCACTCCATCTCGGCGAGGGTCAGCGCCAGCGCGCATTTATAGGCGTTGCCGCTTTCGCCAAAGCAGTGGAGCCGGGCGACGCTCATTCCACCGGTTCCATCGTTCCGGGCTTGAACTCCACGCCCACGAATTCAGGATAGGCGGTCTGCAGCAGCTGAGCCTGTGTCGGCTCGTCGATGCGGGCGACATACCATTCGCCCTCGTCCTCGAAGGCAAGCGTTTCGCTGGTTGCCCTGATTCCACCCGCGCCTTCAACGGTCATCACCGTCTCGGTCGGGATAAGCACATAGCCGCGGCTGCCGTCAGGGGTCAGCTGATAGGTGGCGGCATCGATATCCATCGAAAAGCTGTCGATGGTCACCGTCGCCATCGCAAGTTCGATCTGCGCCTTCGACGCGGCGATCAGCTCCTCCTGCGCCAGCCCGCTTTGCGTGGCCAGAAGCGACAGGATCTTTGGCGGCATGTAGTCGAAGACAGCCCCCATGTCGCCGCCCGCCACGGTTTCGTTGAAGGCATCGATCCGCGTGGTCATCGCCTCGCGGGCTGAATCGCTCAGCTCCTGGGCGTGAACGGCGGAGAGTGGCAGCCCGGCGGGCAAAGCCAGTGAAAGAACAAGCAGCGCAGACTTCCAGAACGTCATGATGAGATCTCCCGACAATGGTTTTCCGGCGCGCTGGCAAATGAACTTGCCAAACGCCCAGGGCAGCGCTGCCGACTTTGATCGGCAGGCCGGGGGATCACAAGTCCGGAGTTTCCATTCACGCTACAATCACGGGTCGCAAAGGCCGCCCCCTGATGATCCGCCGCAGTCTTTTCCCGCATCGCCGATCCCCTCCCCGGTCGTGCTTCGCCCAAGAACCGTGCTTCGCCCTAGAATGCCTCCGCCGCCAGGGCCATCACCGGTTCGGCACCGGTCTCGATCCGGGCAAGGTGCATCCCGCAGGCGGGCAGCTGGCGGGCCATGTAGAAACGCCCCGTGGCGATCTTGGTCTGCAGGAAATCGCTGTCCGCCGCGCCGTCATCAAGCGCGAGATAGGCGGCCTTGGCCATCCGGGTCCACATCAGGCCAAAACAGACATGACCCATCAGATGCATGAAGTCATATGACCCCGCGAGCGCCGCATTCGGCGTCTTCATCCCGGCCTGCATGAAGAACATCGCCGCCTGCTGCAACTGCTTGGACGCGGCTTTCAGGGGCTCGGCGAAGCCCTTCATCCGGTCGTCGCCCTCGTGCGATTTCACTTCGGCCTTCACCATCTCGAAAAACGCCATCACATGCTTGCCGCCATCCTGCGCCAGCTTGCGGCCGACCAGATCGAGCGCCTGCACGCCATTGGCGCCTTCGTAGATCATGGCGATACGGGCGTCGCGGGCGAACTGCGACATGCCCCATTCCTCGATATAGCCATGCCCGCCGTAGACCTGCTGCGCGGCCACCGCCATGTCGAAACCCTTGTCGGTAAGGAAACCCTTGATCACCGGGATCATCAGCGAGACCAGCCCCTCTGCCGCCGCGTCATCGCACCGGTGCGACCGGTCGATCAGGCTTGCCGCCCAGAAGGTCAGCGCGCGGGCGCCTTCGACGAAGCTTTTCTGCTCCATCAGGTTGCGGCGGATATCGGGGTGGACGATCAGCGGATCGGCCGGGCCGGACGGGTTTTCCGCGCCGGTCACGGCACGGCCCTGAAGCCGGTCCTTGGCATAGATCAGCGCGTTCTGATAGGCCGCCTCGGCCTGGGCATAGCCCTGCAGGCCCACGCCAAGCCGCGCTTCGTTCATCATCGTGAACATCGCGCGCATGCCCTTGTGCAGATCGCCCAGCAGCCAGCCGGTGGCCCCGTCGTAGTTCATCACGCAGGTGGCGTTGCCGTGGATGCCCATCTTCTCCTCGATCTTGCCGACCGAAAGCGCGTTGCGCGCGCCAAGCGAGCCGTCTTCGCTGACAAGGAACTTCGGCACGATGAAGAGGCTGATCCCCTTGGTGCCGTCACCACCGCCCGGCGCCTTGGCGAGGACCAGGTGGATGATGTTCGAGGCCATGTCATGCTCGCCGGCCGAGATGAAGATCTTCTGGCCGGTGATCCGGTAGCTGCCGTCGGCCTGCGGTTCGGCCTTGGTGCGCATCAGGCGAGATCGGTGCCGCAATGCGGCTCGGTCAGGTTCATGGTGCCGGTCCATTCGCAGGTCACCATCTTCGGCAGATAGGTCGCCTTCTGTTCGGCCGAGCCATGGACATGGATCGCCGAATAGGCGCCATGGGTCAGGCCCTGATACATGTTGAAGGCCATGTTGGCGGAAACGAACATCTCGCCCACCGCCGTGCCCATCAGATAGGGCAGACCCTGCCCGCCATAATCGGGATCGCAGTCAAGCGCCGTCCAGCCACCGTCCTTCAGCGCGTCGAATGCCGCCTTGAACCCGGTCGGCGTGCGCACCACGCCGTTTTCCAGATGACATCCCTCGCGGTCGCCCACGGCATTGAGCGGGGCGAGTACATCGGCGGCAAGCTTGCCCGCCTCGTCCAGCACCGCGCTTGTGAAACCTTCGTCAAGATCGGCATAGCCGGGGATATCGGAGGCAGCCACATTCAGCACATTGTGCAAAAGGAACTGCATGTCTTTCACGGGCGCGGTATAGCTCGGCATTCGTCTCTCCCCTTGTCGTTCACTCTGCCGCGCTGCGGAACCCGGCGATCGCGCCTCTCCGGCCCGCAGTTCGGCCCTCAACTCTTCAATCGCCACGTCAAGCTCTGCTCGCTGCGATTCCATCAATGCCAGCCGTTCCCGGGCCAGCTCGTAAGTGCGCATCATCTGCGCGGCATTCGTTCCGTCACGGTCGTAAAGATCCAGCGTCTGGCGGATATCCTCCAGGCTGAAGCCAAACCGCTTGCCGCGCAGGATCAGTGTCAGCCGTGCCCTGTCGCGCCGGGTAAAAAGCCGCTTGGTTCCCTGGCGGAGGGGGCTGATCAGCTCCTTCGCCTCGTAGAACCGCAGCGTCCGGGGCGTCACGTCGTAGGCGTCGCACATCTCGCGGATCGTCATCAGATCGGTCGTCGTCGTCATCACATGAACTCGCATACCATTGCCAATGGCGGGCAGATGCGAGTTCGTGACGCTCTTTACCAGATCAGTTGACGTTAACGTCACTGTGACGTCACGTCATCGCGGCGACCGACGCGAGGTCACCCGCGATCAAGCCTCGCGATCTCTTCGACAGCGGTTTCGCGCAGCGCCATGAGATCGGCGATGCTGGTGTCGATCTCGGCCCGCTGGCGATGAAGCTCGGCAAGCTGGCGGTCGGCAAGCTGCAGCCAGTTCTCCAGCTGCGGCCGCGTGCCTTGCTGGCGGTAGATCAGCAACCATTGCCGAATCTCCTCGAGGCTGAAGCCAAAGCGGCGACCGCGCAGGATCAGCGTCATCCGCGCCACTTCCCGCGGGCCGTAATAGCGCGCGCGGCCATCCTTTTCGGGGGCCAGAAGCTCGATATATTCATAATAGCGCAACGTGCGCGGCGTGACGTCGAATTTCACGCACATTTCCTTGAATGTCAGGCGCGTGTCGCCATTCCTGTCCCCCCAAATCCAGCCTAGGGCGAAGCGTCCTGCCGCGCAACGGTTTCACAACTCTCCCGGTTCCGCCCCTTGCGCTTCCGCCGCCCCCCGGCTTTGATGCGCCGCGAAGGAGGCACCATGGCCGATATCACCTCCATTGCCCGACAGTTCATTCACGCACTGCCGCACAGCCGCGCCCTTGGTATGATGGTCGAGGATGTGGGGCCGGGATATGCCACCATCGCCATGGCCTATGACCCCCGCTTCATCGGCGATCCGGTCACCGGGGTGATCCATGGCGGCGCGGTCTCGGCGCTGATGGACACGGCCTCCGGGGCGGCAGTGATGTGTCACCCCTCGGCGCCCCTGTCGACGGCGACCCTTGATCTGCGGATCGACTACATGCGTCCGGCCACACCCGGCCAGACCATCCGCGCGCGCGCCGAATGCCATCATGTGACCCGCACCGTCGCCTTCATCCGCGCCACCGCCACCGACGATGACGAAAGCCGCCCCGTCGCCATGGCGACCGGCGCCTTCACCCTGGGGCGGGCCGGATCATGAAGCGCCCCGAACCGGTGCAGGTGGTCAAACAGCGCCGCGATGCGGTACTGCGGTCGCTGATCGACAGCGTGCCCTATATCGGGTTTCTCGGCATCGAGTTCGACCGGCGCGGGGATGAGCTGACCGCCCTGATGCCCTTCAGCGAGGCGCTGATCGGCAATCCCGCGCTGCCGGCACTGCATGGCGGGGCGACGGCGGCCTTTCTGGAGGTGACCGCGATCGTGGAACTGGCCTGGGCATCGCTCTGGGACAGGATGGAAACCGAACAGCGCGTTCCGGCAGCGCTGGAGGCCGCGACCCTGCGGCTGCCGAAGACCATCGACTTCACCGTCGACTACCTGCGGTCGGGCCTGCCGCGCGATGCCTATGCCCGCGCGCGGGTCAACCGGTCGGGCCGTCGCTATGCCAGCGTGCATGTCGAGGCCTGGCAGGACAACCGGAGCCGCCTTTTCGCCCAGGCCACCGGGCATTTCCTGATGCCGCCATCGGCCGATACGGAATGACCGCGATCACCCATGCCCGGGTCTTCCGGATCGCGGGGCCGATCGTTCTGTCGAATGCCACCGTCCCGCTTCTGGGTGCCGTGGACACCGCCGTCATCGGCCAGCTGGGCGAAGCGGCCCCCCTTGGTGCGGTGGGGATCGGCGCGGTGATCCTTGCCACGCTCTACTGGGTGTTCGGGTTTCTGCGGATGTCCACATCCGGCCTCGCGGCGCAGGCGGAAGGTGCGGGCAATCCGGCAGAGCGGTCGGCGACGCTGTTGCGCGCACTGGTGATCGGCGCCATCGCGGGCGTGGTGCTGATCCTGGCACAGGTGCTGCTATTCGCCGCCGCCTTCCGTCTGGCCCCCGCCTCGGCCGAGGTCGAGGGGCTGGCGCAGGATTATCTCGCGATCCGCATCTGGGGCGCACCCGCGACGATTGCGCTTTATGCCATCACCGGCTGGCTGATCGGGTTGGAAAGGACGCGCGGCGTTCTGGTGCTTCAGCTCTGGCAGAACGGGCTGAACGTGGCCCTTGATCTGTGGTTCGTCATCGGGCTTGGCTGGGGTGTGCCGGGGGTCGCGCTGGCGACGCTGATCGCGGAATGGACGGGGCTGGCACTCGGCCTCTGGCTTGCCCGCGATGCCTTTGGCGCGATCCTTGCCCAGGCCCTCGCCCGGTTTTCGGACCGCGCCGCGCTCCGGCTGATGTTTGGCGCAAGCCGCGATATCATGGGGCGGTCGGTTCTGCTTCAGCTGTCGTTCACCAGCTTTGTCTTTCTGGGTGCCCGGTTCGGTGATGTGACGCTGGCCGCCAATCAGGTGCTGATGCAGTTTCTTGAGGTGACCGCCTTCGCGCTGGACGGGTTCGCCTTTGCCGCCGAAGCCCTGGTCGGCCAGGCCCATCGGCGCGCGCCAGCCGCTGGCAACGGCGCGTAGGCCGGGCGGCTTTGCATGC
>JAAURK010000278.1 GCA_012032275.1 Tabrizicola sp. | reverse complement strand
CGCTGAACGGCTCCGCCCGGCTCGCCACCGCTGCGGCAGAAAGGCTGCGTGGGCGCGTGGAACGCGCGCTGCTGAAGCTCGCCGCCGGGTTTGCCGCCGCCGCGCGCCTGTCACGCGGGGTTTTGCTGCGGATCACCGGGCTCAGCTTCCTGCGCTATGTGCTCCTCGCATCGCTCAATGTTCTTGTCCTGAGCGCGCTTGTCTCGGGCGTCGACAGCCTTGCTCTCCTGCTGGCATTTCCGCTCGTTCTCTTCGTCATGTCGCTGCCTGTCTTCCCCGGCGGCCTTGGCGTGGTAGAGCTGACATGGGCCGGCGTACTCGTGGCCCAGGGGGTAAGCCCCGCAACGGCGGCAGAGGCGGCGCTGGCGCTGCGCATCGTGTCGACATTTGGCTTCTTTCTCGCGGCACCTTGGCTGCTTGCCCTGCGCCAGCCGCCGAAAGGCAGGCTCGCATGACCGATCCGTGGCTCAGCGTCCTGATGCCGGTCTATGACGGTGCCACCACATTGCCGCGCACGCTCGCCTCGCTGAAAGGGCAATGCGACGGCGTCGAAATCCTGGCGGTCGTACAACAATCGCGGGATGGCAGCCGTTCGCTGCTGGAGGGCGCGGCCAGGCACCTGCCGCTGCGCATCATCGACGCCCCGGAAAGCCGGAACTGGATGCGCAACACCAATATCGCGCTTGCCGAAGCCCGCGCGCCGCTGGCGAGCATGCTTCACCAGGACGATCTCTGGCGTCCGGGCCGGGCGATTGCCTTGCGAAAACGGTCAGCCGAGCACCCCGAGGCCCGTCTTTGGGTGCATGCCGCCGATTACATCAACGCCGATGACCGGATCATCGGCCGCGCCGCGCCGCCCTTTGGCCGCAAGGCGGCACTCGTGGACAGCGAAACCGCCGTGACGCGGCTTTTGGTCCAGAACACCATTCCCCTTCCCGCTGCCATGTTCCGGCGCGATGACGCGCTGCAGGGCGGCGGGCTTGACGAGGATCTGTGGTACACGGCCGACTGGGATCTCTGGCTGCGCCTTGCCCGGCTTGGCCCGCTGTCCTGGGCGCCCGATCCCCTCGCCGCCTTCCGGATCCACAGCTCGTCCCTGACCATGACCGGCTCTCGCGATGGCGCCGACTTCCGCCGTCAGCTCTCGATCCCGGTTGACCGGCATATCACCGCGCTCCCCGCACCCCGCGCGAGGGAGGTCGAACCTCTGGCGCGGTTGTCGAATGAGCTCAACGCCTGCCTTGCCGGGGCCTATCATGGCAGCGCCTCCGGCTGCTGGCGCACCGCCGCGCGGATCGTGATGCTCGGCCCCGCAAGGTGGCGGCCCTTCTTCGCCTATACCAACATCATCAACCGCCTGCGTCCCCGCCTGCGGTTGCGAGGACAAGGATGATCCGGACATGATCGGCAGAACCATCAGGCGGGCACTCGGCCCCTACGAGCGGCAGGCGTCAGAACTTTACCGCCGCATGTTCATCGATCTCGAGGACATGTCGGCGGTGGTGCGCGCCTGGGCCAAGCCGCGCCGGATCATCGAGATCGGCTGTGGCGAGGGCGCGCTTGCAGAGCGTCTCGTCCGCGATTTTCCTGCCGCGCACTACACCGGGATCGACATCATTCCGCATCTGGGCCGGATGTATTCCGGGCCCGGCGACCGTGTGGAGTTCCGCCAGATCACCGCCGAAGACATGGCCCGCGATCATGCCGGGGCCTTCGATCTTGTCGTCATCAACGATGTGCTGCACCATGTTCCCGCCGATCTCCGCCCCGGGATCCTTGCCGCCTCGCGACAGTTGCTCCTGCCCGGCGGCAGGCTGATCCTGAAAGACTGGGTGCGGCGGCCAACGCCCATTCACGCGGCCGTCTACATCGCCGATGCGGTGATCGGCGGGGATCGTGGCGTGCGCTACATGACGGCGGACGAACAGCGCCGCCTGATCGCGGACAGCTTTGGTGACGCGGCGGTGCTGGAGGAACGCTTCGTCAGGCCCTGGCGCCAGAACCTCGCCTTCCTGATCGCGGCGCCGGGCGGTGCATCTTGACCCCAGAATCCGGTTCATCTGACCACAGGATCAGCGCACAGGCGCGATCCCGCTGGACGAAAGCCTGTCTCGCGCTGGTCGTGGTCAAGCTTCTGATCCTTGTCGTGCTGGCGTTCAACACCCGGCTGGTGATGGACGAGTTCTGGCATCTCCATCAGTCCTTCTACCTCTTCAACGGCTTTTTCACCGAGATCTGGCCCGAGAAGGCGGTCCTCTACGCGGTCTATTTCAAGCTTTCCGCCTATCTGTCCTGGGACGCCGTCAGCCAGATCCTTGTGGCGCGGGGCCTGTCTGCAGTGCTTGCCATCGGGCTCGTGGCGGTCGTCTACGCCACCTCGCGGGCCGCGGGCCACTCCCGCCTCGCCGCGCTTGCGGTGGCGCTCGTGCTTCTGTCGTTCAGCAATTTCATCGAGCGCGGCTTTCGCCTGCGCTCCGAACCCCTGGCCATTCTCTTGGCGGCAACGGCGCTCTGGATCGTGGTCCGCGGACCGATGGACCGGATGCGCACTATTGCGATCGCTGGCATTCTCAGCGGCCTCGCCTTTGTCACCACCCAGAAGTCGGTCTATTTCAACGTGGCCCTCGGTGCGGGCCTCGTCATCGACGCGCTATCGCAACGGTCCGTCACCGTGGCGGTGAAACGCGCGCTGGCCCTGATCGGAGGCTGGGCGGCGGCCGTCCTCGCCTATGTCATCGTCTTCGGTGGCTGGGATGCTCCCGCGCTGCTTCGCTGGACATTCGTCGGCCCGCTGGAGATGGCCACCACCGGGCAAACCAGTTACGGCAACCTGAGGGCTTACACCGGGCAGACGGTACAACGGAATGTCATCCTCTACATGGCCTGCTTCGTCGGGTTGGCGTGGCAGCTTCGGCACTTTCCTGCGCTTTCGCCGGGCGCGCGGGTCCATGTCGTCTTCACGCTGGTCATCACCCTGCTTGTCTTCACCCATAATCAGCCCTGGCCCTATGTTTTCACCATGGCGATCCCGTTTCTGGCCTTCTACGCCGTTCCCTGCTTTCTGAGCCGCGGCACGACGCAAGGTCGCCGGAAGCTGCTCCTGGTCCTTTTTGCCGTGGCGCTGACGCTCAGTTTCGCGCGCAATGCCTATTATCTTGGCCATGACAACAGGCGCCAGCTGGCTGTCGTTCGCGCCGCCGAGGCCGAAGTGCCGCCCGGCAGCACCTATTTCGACGGAACGGGGCTTTTGCCGAACCGCGCCATGGTGCCTTATCTCTGGCTGGATGCGCTCGGTGTGCGCAAGACGCTGGACGCAGGCGATGCCTCGCCGATGATGCTGGGCCTGCGCCGGACGCCACCGGCCGTGATCATCGAAAATTACCGCATCGTGGGCCTCAGCGCCCTGCTGCAACCGCTCGTCGGCCAAAGCTACGTGCAGGTCGGCCGCAACCTTCGCGTTCCCGGCATCAGGCTTGCCCCGGGCGAGCCGCAGGGCTTTTCCGTACTGTCGGGGGCGGTGTTCGTCGCCCGGGACGATCAGGCAAACCTGATCAGCGAGATTGTCATCGACGGTCAGATCCGCACCCTGCCTCTGCGCCTCGAGGTCGGAGAGTACAGTCTCCGGACCACCCGGGATGATCCGGTCTGGATCGTTCCGGAACGGCTCGATCCCCGTCTTCTGACCAGAAATCTCAAGTACCGCGAGCTTTTCGCCGACGTCTACGAATAGCGAGATCGGTCCCCGGGCCGCCATGGATGATGCGGGTTTCGCCTTTCAGGCGGCACATGGCCAGATCCCGGCTTCCCTTGGCGGCGCACGCGGCCTAGAAGGCGGCCAGGGGATCAGAGGCAAGCGATGCGGGATCGGGTGGCACGGGGGCGGTGGGCAGTGGCGGCCATGTTTCTGGCCAATGGCTTCGTCATGGGTGCCTGGGCCCCGCAGATCCCTCTCCTCCTGCCCCGCCACCAGATCACCGAGGCGGTCCTCGGCCTTCTGATCCTCGTCCTTGGTGCGGGGGCGGTGACGGCCATGCTGTTCGCTGGCCGCCTGATCGCGGCCTATGGCTCGCGCCGCATCGTCATGGCCTTTTCGCTTGCACTGATCCCGGCACTTCCTGCTGTGGTCTATTCCCCGTCGCTTGTTTCCCTCGCGCTCTTCATGGCCGTCTTCGGTGCGATGATCGGCTGCATGGATGTGGCGATGAACGCCCAGGCGGTGGAGGTCGAACGCCGCCTTGGCCGGGCGATCATGTCCTCCTCCCACGGATTCTGGAGCCTTGGCGGCTTTTTCGGCGGCGCGGGCGGCAGCTATGTCATCGCGCACTGGGGGGCCGGGGCGCAGTCGCTTCTCACCGCCGGGGTGACCGCTGCCGTGGTCCTTGCGGCGATGCCGTTCCTTCTTGCCGCCCCGCCCGCGCCGGTGACGGTTCAGGCCCCCAGACCGCAGCTTCTGCCCCGCGATGCAGGCATCTGGCTTCTGGGGTTCATGGCGCTTGCCTCGATGGTCCCGGAAGGCGCTGTCCTCGACTGGGCCGCGATCTATCTGTCGAAAGAGCTTGGCGCCGATGTCTTCCGCTCCGGGCTCGGCTTTGCCTTCTTTGCCGGGGCCATGGCGGTGATGCGGTTCAGCGGCGACTATCTGCGCAACCGCCTTGGCGCGGTGCTCACGCTCCGCCTGTCGGGCCTCGTGGGCGGGGCGGGGCTGATGGGCGGCGCGCTGGCACCGCTTGACTGGATGGCCATTGCCAGCTTCGCCGTCGCGGGCCTTGGCGTTGCCAATATGGTGCCGATCCTGTTTTCGGCGGCCGGAAACCATCCCCGCCTGCCCTCTGCCACTGCGATTTCGGCGGTGACGATGGTGGGATATTGCGGCATCCTCGTCGCCCCCTCCTCGATCGGCTTTCTGGCCGAGCATTTCGGCTTTCGCCCGACCTACGCCGCCCTTGCCGTCATCCTTTTCGGCGTGGCCCTTCTGGCCCGGCGGGCTGCCGACGCCGACGGCCTGCACATCCTTCCCTCCGATCAGGCCGCCAGACCGGCCTCGAGCTGACCGACCGTCACCAGCCGCGCGAAGTCCGCGCCAAGGATCGACAGGGTCACCCGATGGACCGTTGCCGCATCGATCCGGCCGCCGTCATGCGCCGCAATGTCGAACCCGAGAAGCGCATCGCCCGGCAGCGTGACCCGAAACCCGAGATCGCTGGCCGTGCGCACCGTCGAGGTCACGCAAAAGGCCGCCACGGCGCCGATGACGATCAGATCGGTGATCCCCGCCTCACGGAGCAGCGCCTCAAGCCCGGTTCCGGCAAA
>JAAURK010000026.1 GCA_012032275.1 Tabrizicola sp. | reverse complement strand
TGAGCCGGCGCGCATCGCGCCGGAGATGCCCGGCAGGTCGTCCAGCGCCAGATGGCGACCGCCTCCGGCATGTTGCCCGACCAGAGCCAGCGGAACCCGTCCGGCTTTTCGAGCTTGCCCGCGATCTTCGCGAGCAGGTGGTTCGGCCCGATCCCGGCCGAGAACCGAAGGCAGGAGCCGACCTCGGCCGCGACCGCCGCTTTGATCTTTCCAACGAGCCTCGCTGCTCCGTCCAACGTGGTCGTCTCCCCCGACAGCGCGACCTGAAACTCGTCAACGGACCTGATCCGTTCCAGCTCGGCATGGCGGTCGATGACATCCGCCACCCGCAGGTTGAAGCGGACATAAAGCCGGTGGCGTGACGGCCTGAACACGATGCCGGGGCAGAGCAGCCGGGCGTCCCGCACCGATGTCCCGGTCTTGACGCCGAACGCCTTGGCCTCGTAGCTCGCCGCGACGCAGGCCCCGTGGTCGCCCTCCATCGCCGTAACGGCTATGGGACGGCCGCGCAGCACTGGATCGAGCTGCTGCTCGACCGAAGCGAAAAACGAGTTCATGTCGATGTATAGCGTCCGAAACGGTCCCATTCTCAAATCCTGCCCACTGGCCGCAGCCGTGCATATGTTCTATTTTTGTTCTCATAGCCGGAATCGAGGGGGAGACGCTATGGATAGAAAAGGTCAGTTGCAGAATGTGGCCTTTGGCGGGGCATGGTCGGAACAGATCGCTGGGGACGAGGCGCTGCGGCTTGCCATGCGGCGGGTCGAGGCAGCGGCCTCGGAGACGGTTGACATCGACCTCCGCGTTAATGGAGAGCTGCGACACGCTCTGGCGCTCGTGGCTGCCGCTCACCCGAAAGGCGCGGCTCTACAGGCAGCGTGGGACCGCGCCCTTACCTTCCCACTCGCTGACCTACGAGCTGGCGAACTAGCGCGTATCGCTCGCCTCTTGCGCGAAGGAATGGCCGATAGGCTCAAGGGATAGGCCGAAAGACTGCGCTCACTCGTCGTTCTGGCGTAGCTCAGTGCTGAACAATCGTGCCACCTTGAAGCCAGCGTTTATGCGTGGGGGGACATCGACCGTCTGATTACGCATACCCATCGTCACCTTTCGGGCGGGACGGGCGTTGGCTGTGATGGTTCCAACCCCCCAAAAGGTCGTGCCCCGGCAGTTGAGAATGTTGTCGGCGATGATGCCACACATTGAATCATAGAATCGTTCCGCCTCGGCCGGTGAGCACCGCGTCCGACTGACGACCTCCTTGATGAACTCCGATTTCGTCATCGCTCGCGACATCTTGGACCCTTTGCCCATCTCTCATAGCGACATGCTATACCATGCCTTTTTTGCCGTCCAGTGAAGTTGGGACGGAAGATACGCAAGAAAATGACCACTAGTTACTTCTCGACCTCTTGGTATGGTCCCTCAAAGATAGGCACCATCGCCGAGGCGGTCGATCAGCTCAAGGACTTCGGAGGTTCTGTTATTGCTTATCAGATCACTGGGCTTCTCGTCGTTGATCTGTGGATGTCGAGTTTGCAGCCAGAGGCGCGCCTCGTCAGGCTCGTAGAACTCCAACAGCCGCTCCTCGACCATGCGAAGCGCAGCCAAGACACTAGCACGACCCTGAGATTCGGGGGACATTGCGCCACGAAGCACCGCAAATGAGGTTCTGCCAGTCATTCTCTTTGAACTCCTTGTCGATCAGGCGGCGGCTGGCTCTTGCAGGCGACGGACAGGCGGCTGTTTGTGCTGCATGGCCTGCCACAGATCATAGTTGGCCTGCATCGCCATCCACGCGCGGGCGGTGCTGACACCTGCCTGTTCAAGCCGGACGGCCAGATCAGGGCTGACGCCAGCCTTGCAGTTAAGCACCCGCGAGAACGCCACGCGGGACATGGCAAGCCTTTCGGCAGCTTCGGTCACGGACAGCCCCAGAGGCGCAATCACGTCTTCCTTGAGAATTTCGCCCGGATGCGGCGGATTGTGCATCATTTCTTTCGCTCCCTTCAGTGGTAATCCTGATAATCGACCAGCTCAGCCCCGGCTTCAGAGAAGCGGAACGTCACCCGCCAGTTTCCATTGACCCAAACTGACCAATGGCCTGCAAGCTCACGCTTGAGCGGGTGCAGCTTGAACGATGGCACGTTCATGGCATCCGGCCCGTCAGCCGTATCCAGAAGACCCAAGATACGCCTCAGCTTGGACGCATGGGCGGCTTGTATCCCCCGCGTTGAGCCGGAACGGTAGAAGGTTTCAAGACCCTTGTGACGGAAACTCACGATCATGGCTAAATGTATCGCGCAACGCTACACTTTGCAACCCCGTAATCTCGCTTGCACGAGACTGCCTCCCGGCCATCGGGTGAACTCCTTAGCCGATGGTGCGGAGCACGGATTGACGGCGGGACGGCATTGTAAGCTCGCTCGACAGGTTGCAGGGTTATTAACACCCTCCCCCGACCAAGGCCGGGGGATTTCCGCCGGGGCTGAGCACCCCGCTGATGGTTCTCGCTTCATCGGGGGGCCAGCGCCCCTCCTCCACGAGCATGGACGCCGTGTTCCGGCGCAGGATGTTGATCAATCCGCTACCTGTCTCGCGCCGATAATGCCGCCACCAGTCCCGCCGCTGCTCTAGCGCGAGGTTGTAGACCAGCCGCACCACGCCAGCGAACTGCCGGAACAGCGCCTCATGCTCCGGTGTCGGCGCGAGCTTGTAGCGAAAACCTCGGTGAACGGTGGCCATGAATGAGGGCTATTCGGTTGGGTCGAGATTGCGCCAAGCGCGGCTGCCACAGACTTCGATGACACCATCTGTGCTGCGAACCCGTTCGGCCGCTTTCCGCATCGCTTCTTCCTCATCCTTCGCGGCGACCTGAATCGTCCGCTGGGTTTTGTAGGTCACTCTTACTGTGAATCGGGGCATCGCCATCGGTCTATCCTTCCAGCTTGGTCTTTCTGCGCGTCTTCAAGCTGCATCCGTCTGGTTCGGTTGGGTGGTCACAGCCAAGACCTTCCGTCCTTCACCGTCATGGGTGATGGTGCCCGTTTCCAGAAGATCGAGCGCCGTTTTCAACCGGATAAAATCGTCATCTGCCAGCTCGCGCCACCGGCATCCTTCAGGCCACTTGCCAAGCGCCCGGTCCCGCTCCGCACGTTCGAGCCGCAAGACAGCGGCTTCCATACTGCGCACCTCCCGGTCCACCAGCGCCCTCGCGCTGCCCAGAACCTCCGTTAGAACGCTTTGCAGATCGAACATCATTGCTCGCAGCCTCCCCGCGATGCCTTCGTCGCATCGTTCTTGCCCGACAGCACCGGACGCGGACAGGCCGCGTCCGGCGACTGCTCTCACGCCTGCTCGCGGGCGTGCGCCTCGATCTTGACCGACGCATCCGCGCCCGTTTCCACGATCAGGGCGATCTTCGCACTGGTCCTCTTCTCGCCGTCTTTTTCGTATTCGCCGGTTTCGAGCCGGACAGAGCCGGTCGCCTCGATCAGGGTGCCCGTGCGGGCATTGCCGTCGATCAACACCTTGGCGAACTCGGGATCGAACACCTTCACTTCGATGTAGGTGGTCGAGGTCCGGGTATCGCCGTGCTTGTCGGTGAACGGCTGATCGACGGCAATGGTGCCGAAGACATACTTGCCGGACCCGTCCTTGGCGTCCGTGACGACCGGATCGCGGGTATAGCGGCCACGGGCGTAGAGCTTGTTGTTGACCTTCATGGAACTCTCCTTGTGATGGATCAGTCGTCGTCTTCGATGAGGGAACCGTCGCCGCCACCCGCCTTGTCGCGCTCCGCGAGAAACTCCTCGCGGCGCGCCTCGCGCAACATGGTCAGGCGATTGATTTCCTCCATGCCTTCCCGCTGCCCTTTGGTGTTGAGCGAGTAACGCATGTAGCTGAGCGCAGTCGTCTCATCCTCGATCCCATGTCCGAGGATGCGCGCGTAGTAGGGTGCCCGCGTGGTGCGGGGGCCGAAATTCTCGTAGGCAATCTCCGCGTAAATCGCCCGCAGCTCCTTGAGCGACAGCGGCGCGCCCTTCGGCCAAAACCTCTCGATGGCCGACGCCTTGAGCTTTGTGTTCAGGGCGTTGTTGAGCGTGGACTTGATGGCACCTTCGTCGGCCGAGAGCCACATACGGCCTTGCGCGCTGTCCCGCAGTTCGCGGAAAGCCGCGACGATCTCCGCCGCCGGAGCGAGGACAGGGATGGCGAAGTCCCTGCCAGCCATGGTGCCCTCACCGCCCCGCGTCTTGAGCTGACCTTTGAAAAAGACCAGCCAACGCTGCCGGACCCTGCCCTTCGGCGTCACTTCCGTCATGAGCCGCAGGTCGGCGCTTTGGACTATCTCCCGAAAGCGCCGTCCGGTCAGGCCGCACAACCCGAGCACCCGAGTTTCCATGTCGTCGGACTTGAGCATTTCACGAAGGACGGTGACGACTTGCTGCCACTCGGGAACCAAAGTCAGGTTGCTATTCGCCACCTTCACCCGTGCCTTGTAGTCCTCATGGAGCTGCGACAGGATCGTCCGGTCGATCTGGATGATCTTCATCAGATCGAGATCGACGCGTTTGCGCCGATCCTCGTCCGGTTCCTCAGTGGCCAGCCTGTCGCGGACACCCTTCCGAAACCGGGACATGTAGAGCTTCTTCGTCGCGTCAGTGCGTTCGACAAAGCCGCGCTGCTGCACGTCATCCCACAACCGCTGGACGCGCTCGCGCCAATGGTTGCCATACTTCGGACAGACAAGGGCAATGACCTTATCGGAGAAGGCTTCGACTTCCTCTTGAAGGGCGAAACGACCAGTCATCTGCGGCTCTCCCGTGCAGCTATGTTCGCGGTATACGTCCATATACGCGCCAAAACTGCCGCTGGTCAAGTCGTATATACCAAAACCACCCGATATATCAGCGCGATTGGAGTGGTATATATCTGTTGAGCTACCCCGCACTGCCGTCATCCGGTATGACTGTCGATCCACCGCGACATCAACCCCTTGTCGCGGAAACACTCTTGGGGGATTTCTATGCGCTTGCGCGCAGCGATCTTCTCCGCGAACCCAACCTGCTTGGACGAAGGTGTGCTTCCCCCGTTGTTGTCTGGGGGCCGCTTGGTCGCGGAGCGTTGCGCGCCGCCTTCCTCGGGCCGCGAGGTCTTCCGGGTTGAACCGCCTTTCGTCTTGTGCTTGTCGATCCACGCGGAGAGAGCTTTGGCATCTGAAAGTGCCTCTGCGGGCACTTCGGTGCCCAGATCGGCTGCGATCTTCATGGCAAAGCCTTTTGCGCTGTCACTCGGCCCAAGTGGCTTTCCATCGGCAGGACGCTCGCGCATCGGGCCGAGAAAGGCGCGGCACTTCTCCATGTCGGTCAGGACACCGGCCGGAACCTTGATGCCTTCGCGCTGCGCTTTCGCGCGAGCTGCCTTCTTCATGGCCTCGCTCGGCTCACGGCTCTGGACGGCCGTGATTGCTGCACCACCGCTCTTCGCGGCCACCATACTCTCCAAGGCCGTCTCGGCCACGCCAACGATCTCGTTGACAACAGCGACCGCCTTGGCATCGCCCGACTTGATCCGCTCAAGCAGAAGCTCCATCTGCCCGGTCAGTCCGACATCGAGAAGACGTGGCGCTGCCTTCTCGATAATCCCGAAGAACTGCATTCCCGCCTCGGTCGCCTTCAGCGCGCCGCTCTTCTTCTCCGGGGCAACAAGCCCACGTTTCAAGAGGTTCTCGACTATGCTGCTACGCGTGGCCTCGGTGCCAATTCCCTCGGTCTCCTTGAGGATCGCCCTGACTTCCTGATCTTGGACGTGACGCCATGCTTCAATCATCGCCAGAACGAGGGAGGCATCGGTGTAACGCGGTGGAGGCACTGTCTGCTTCGCCGCAATCCCGGCCTCGACGGCTTTCACCGGATCATTGTCAGAGAATGGCGGCAGCGCGCCTGTTCCATCTTCGTCTTCGCTTTCTTCCTCGGGATCGGGATCATTGCGCGCGGCCCCCATTGCCTCGCGCCAGCCCGGCGCGATCTCTACCGTGCCGGAGACCGCGAACTGGCGCTTGTCTGCTTCGATCCATTGGCCAGTGCTGTCATAGATGCGGTCAGGGCCTATGGCCGACAGATAGCGGCGGGCGATCAGCTCGAAGAGCTTCCGCTGGTCTGCGCTCATGGCCTCGACGAGCGACGGCCAGTTCCGCACGGTCGCCACGTTCGGAACGATGGCTGTGTGCGCAGCGCCCTTGAGCGCCTTGTCGGAAAATGCACCAGCCTTTACCCGGATAACCGGCCCAGCCCCAGACCATGTGACAGACCCGATGCCGGACACCCGCAGGATGCCTTCGAGCATCGCTGGCGCATTCTCGATCTCAGCCTCTGGAAGCGTCGTCTCCGAGGAGCGCGGATAGGTGACTGCCCCGCTCTCGTAGATGGCCTGCAAGACATCGGTGGTCTTCTTTACGGGCCATTTGAACCTGCGCGCTGCCTCGACTTGTAGCTTGGACATCGAGAACAACGGCGGAGGAGCCTGCGTCTTGCGCTGCTGCTGGACCCGGATCGGTCCCTGATAGGTCTCGGCAAAGCGCATGATCCGGTCGGCTTCCGCCCTCTCGAAGAGCCTGTCCTTCTCGGCAGGAGCATGTGTCAGCCGGACACGACCGGCTGCTCCCGTAACCTCGATCCATGGATGGAAATAGTCCCGCGCCTTGAAGTCCGCGATCTCGCATTCACGGCGACAGACCAAGCCGAACGTAGGGGTCAAAACGCGGCCGATGGACAAGGCTCCTTTCCATCCGTTCGGGCGGAAAAGCACCGTGGCGGTGCGTGTCAGGGAGAGGTTGTAGATCTGGTCCGCTTGCTGCCGGGCGACGAAACTCTGATAGAGGCTTTTGAAGTGCTCGACTGGTTTTGCTTCTGCGAACGCGGCCTTCAGGGTCTTCTCATCATTGGCATTCTGGATCACCCGGAGGACACGGCCCTGCCAGCCGATGTCGCGCCGCAGGGCGTTCACGATGTTCATTCCGATCCCCTCGCCTTCGCGGTCGGGGTCGGTGGCGATGTAGATGGTATCCACCTGCCGTGCGGCGTCCTTGATCGCACTGTAGCGCTTGGCACTGGACCCGCCGCTGATGCGGTTTGGATAGAAGCCCCCCTCTGGGCGGAGAATCCCGACCGACCAGTCCTTCCATGCGGGGTTCACGTCTTCCGGTTCCGCCAAAGCGAACAGATGGCCGCTCGCAGCAAGAACAGGTCCGTAGCGCCCGCCCACCGTGTCCCGGTAGAGCCGCGCCTGACTATCCTTCTCTGCGAGGACAATGCTTCCCATGTCGCCACCTGTTTAATCCTGACTTTTGATTTTACAGCTTGGGTGTGATAAAACAAGCCTTCAGAACGTGGTGACGAGATGGAGCACCCATGGCCGACAAGCACATTCCAGATGCAGCGATACGAAGGGTCTGGCTGGACCCGCGCCTTTCCACCACGGCAGCCGCCCGCAAGGTTGGATTGGCGCGATCAAACCTTTGGCGGCGCGCAGTAGCCCTCGGACTGCCACCAAGAAAGCAGGGACGAGCTTACACCATTCACGACCACGCGTTGCTGCGGCAACTCTGGGAGGGTCGCGTGAGGGCATCCGACATCGCTGCCCTCTTCAAAGTCGGCGACGGTGCCGTCTTCCGCACCGTCCGTCGCCTCGAACTGTCAAAACGGCCCCATGGAATGAAGGTCTTGACGGTCGCCGAGTTCATGCTGCTTCGCAGGATGGAACATGATGCAAAAATCTGGGAGGAACGGGTCGCGCAACTCTGGGCTGCGTGACTGCACCGTTCCGCCGTTCCATGCAAATCTTTGGTCTTTGCAAAGGAAGCACTGCTATAGTCCTCGAAAGCGAGGACTTCGCGGCTCAGGCCAGCGGCCGAGACGGAATCATCCCGCTCGAACCGGACAGCGTGGAGAACAGCACATGGACCCAATCAGCCTCGTCAAGCTCGCGTGGAGTGACGCACGGACGCGTATCATCTTCCCCGGCATCCTCCTCGCCTCCGGCGCGGGCCTTGCGGGTCTTCCGACCACGGGCGGTCGGGTTGTCTGCGATCAAGGCATGTGCGTTCAAGAGCAAACCGCTGCCTTCGGCACCGTCAGGAATGCTATCATGTATCCCACCAGCGAAATCGAGGGCTTCCGGGTAGAGAGAGGAGATACCGGCGAGATGAGCCGTGTCGTTATTGATCTCCGGGGCATGAGCGAGCCGCTGACTGTGCCCTTCACCCTCAGTGTGCGTGAGGTCGAGCGCATCGCATCCGAGGGATCGCGGTTCCTGTCCGAAGGTGCGGTCAATCGCTTCGTCGCCGCTCTGGAAGTGCAAGGACTACAAACGTTCTATCGTCCGATTGCCCTCGCCCTCCTTGTCATCGGGGCGACCCTTGCTGGCTGGGTTCTGCATTCGATGCCACGCCCGAAACGGAAATTCTGAACGAAATCTTCAAGCGCGACCGGGCGTCTCTGAACACGAATTTATGGAGACTAATGTGAATTGGCTAGACCTTAGGAAAATCTATGAGCAATCAAAGTATCGAGAGAAGAGGAAGAAGGAACTTCGTAACGAGGTGGAACGCCGCTTCCCTCATTTATCGAATAGGAAATACGTCATCGCGCTAGCTGGTGATAGAAAAGTCGAGTGGCGTCCAGATTTCATCAAGCGAACTGGCGGCTCAAAAGCAGACATGCAATTTGAGTGCTATGACATAGCAACCGGGGAACCAGTGAGCACTACCGTATGGTGGACCTACAATGGCTCGAAGAGCAAGGGTGACGTAACGGGGTCAAGCGGAACACTGCACCTAAGAGCAAAATTCCTCATTGTTACTTGGAAGGTTAAAGCATGGGGGAACAAGACGAAAGACATCGTTATCTTCTACTACGAATAAGTTCTTTTGTTTCATCCCTCGCCAAGGACTTCCTCGAACGACCTGATCCAGATGTCGGTATCTGACGTGACCGCCTGCAATGAATTGGTCGCATAGGCCAGTTTCGTCACCACCGATGAATCCCGCTCCGACCCGAAATCCCGAACGAGATAGCCGACACCTGTGTCGGAACGAGCGAGCAGCACGTTCAGCGGGTATGGTCCATGGCTGTCGCGATAGGTGAGATTAACCATGGTCCCAAGCTGCACCGACCGCGAGCTTTCCGAACGCAACTGCCCACCCTGAGCATATTCGGCAACCAAGATCGCCTCACGAGCGAGGAAGGTCAGCATCAGTTCGGTAAGGCGCTGGCGCTGACCACCGCTGATCCTGATACCCGCGAAGGCTGTATCGAAGGCATACTTCGTGTCGATGATGGGACGAAGATGCTCACGCACCCTCGCTGGCTGGCCTCCATTCGCGATCTGAACAAGATCAGTCAGGAACCGCACGGCATACCCCTCTGCCGTGCGGTCCTGCGCCATGGCGCGCGACACACTGGTAGCGCCAAGCACGCTCACAAAACCCGCTAGAACATCACGCCGCCTCATTTTCAAACCTCTATCCGACAATCCACCACAGGCTCCCCTCCATCGCCAATATAATGATGGTCAAGCTGACCTCGCAGGCCAGAAAAAGCAGAGATAACCCACTACTATAAATGTAAACCAATGGTATTCTCATAACTTCCCCCTCCCTACCCAAGAGCCGCACAGAGCTGCGGCAGCCCCAGATCAACTCCGATCTGCGCACTGATGATTGCAAAGATGTCCACGATGAAGACGCAGAGGATACCGCCAATGAAATAGGTGATCGCGGTCCTGTTGCCGTTCATGTTGAAGCCCCGCGCCTGATCGTCGGCGTTCCTGAAGGCGAAGAAGATCGCAATCAGGCCAACCACGAGGAACATGAGCTGGATCGCATCTGCAAAGCGGTCGCAGCTCGTCGTGGCCTCCGCGCCGCTGATGTAGGCCAGCACGTTCGTTTCGGTCTGGGACGCCCCGTCAAGAAACAGGTCAGCCGTGCGCCACAGGACGGCCGATGGCACGACCATCAAGCCGCCGATGACCATCCGCACGAGGCTGGAGCTGACGGCGGCGTTGCCGCGCCCATCGGCCTCGCCTGAGATGAGCTGGTAGACATCCCTTGTGGCGAGAAAGATGATCGTCAGACCGACAAGCGCAATCAGAACCATGATGAACTGCGCGGCGCTCGGGAACAGCTCGTTGATGAGCGTCGTCATGATCTGGTCGATGGTCATTGGATCAGTTCCCGCCCGCCAATGCGTCCAGCGCTTCCTGCAATGCGGTGTTGTCCGCTTCGAGCGCCCGGACGACTGTCCATAGCTGCTCAATCTCAAGAGCGACAAGTGGCTGTTCACCCCGCCCGATGCGCGCGACAAGCTCGTCAAGCGTCCTAGCGGTGTTCCGCGACCGCTCGTCCAGTGCGATCAGGGCTTCCCGAAACTGCTTGTTCTCAGCTTCCAGCCGGGCGATCCGCTCGCTGTCGTTCAACTGCTCAATTCCGATTACCGTGGTGTCGGCCTCTTGCGCACCAACCGGATGAACGATCAGGACCGCCATCGCGATCAGGAGCGCTCCCATCAACGAAAGCCTTGCGAGACCATTGCGATCCTGCACCGCGAGACAAAGTGTCATGTCAGCACCCATCCTTCCAGCCCCCCGACGCGCCGGGTCAAGGGCATTGTCGAGCATCACCTGCGACCAGACCGCCTCGACGGCATTCCAATACTCTTCGCCGTCCACGATCCATTCAGCGTCCTTGAAAAGGCTCGCGAAAACCGGATCGTTCGCGACTGCCGCGCTCAGATCGGAAGAGGGGTTGTCGATGAGATCACTCGACGGCCCATTGTCGATGAAGATCAGGCTGCCACCGAACTCATCAATCACCCGGCGCGAAAGATGTTCGCGCCCCGGAGTTCCCCACCAGCCTTCGCAGACGTGCCAGTCAAGCCCGTGAACCGCAATGTAGTCCCGGAAGACAGAGAGAATGGCCTTCTGCCCAGACGTGACGCGAAGGGTTTCCGGGTCATAGAGGGCACTCAGCCTGATTTGAGTGGCGGTCGAAACCGAGAGCAGGTCCAGCATCTCTACCAGCTTCTCTGGCCCCGGACTCACGCCGATCACCAGATCGACGGACCCGTCAGCTCGCATAAGCGCTCCGGCCAGCGCGGGCATCGTCATCACCGCGACCGGAGCATCCTCCGCCGTAACAGGAGCAGAGAGGACCAACGTCACAGCGTAAGCGATCGTCACCAATTTCCTCGCCATCAGCATCATTTCTCTTCCGGCCAAGGAGCGAGGATCAGCCCCGCCAGCATCATCGACTGCGCTTGCACGTTGTCGCGATTGCCTGCACCGAGGCGAGCATCGCCGATTGCAGCTTGCCCATACTGGATCGCGGCATCGCGACCGTCCGACGCCGCTATATTCGCCAAGGTTTGCAGGTTCGCCATCGCCGCCACCCCGAAGTCCGACCACCCACCGCCCGGCGCGAACCCGCCGTTGCTGGACGCCATGCCGCCGCTCAGGAGCATGTCTGCGCTGGGCGAGCATGTTGGCTCCAGCGTCAGCCCATCGGGCCTGCTCAGGCCCTGCGAGGCATAGGCTGTCAGGATCGCGGGTCGGAACGGGATGCGCGTGTGAAGGTATGTCTCAGGGTTGACCACATAGAACGCGGCCGGGGCCGCTCCCTCCAGCGTGGAGCCAAGCAGACCGCTCGACCCTTTGCTGCCGAAAAAGCTCTCCCGGCTTTGCAGGGGCCATACCCGGCCTGCCGCTTCGCCCAGCGAGGCCATGACCTCGCCAGAAACATGGACCTCAAGGTGAAGGTGGACCGCGCCCGGAGACCCGGTGTCGCCCATGGTGATGACAACCGTGTCGATCACTACGGCATCGCCTACGGCGACGCGCCGGGCCTGCCCGTGCAGAAAGCCGATCCTCTGCCGACCGTCGCTTGTCTCAATGAACACGCTGTTCGTGCTGTCCGCATGGGAACGCACAACAACGCCGTCCACCGAAGCGAACACACTGTCGCCGCGCCTGCCCCGTTCACGAGATCGAGGCCAAGGTGATACCCGGCCGAAGCGCGGCCCGTGCGATCCACGCCGAAGGGCGAGGAGACCGCCGCTCCGGCCATCGAGAACGGGTCACGCATCAAGCAGGTCGTGATACCGGCCGTCAGTGCGCCCGGCTCCGTTTCTCCCGTGATCGCGGAAACATCGTAGCCCGAGCCACGGATAAGGTAGGTGCAGACAGACAGGCCGTTGCCATCCCGCGCCCTTGGGCTATCGCAGTTGCCGGTGGACCAATAGGTCCACAACTTGCCGCCATTGCCGCAACCGAACTGGCAAGCCATGATGATCGAACTGGCTGTGATCGTGGCGCAAGCGCCTTCCCAGCAGAGGTTACGGCCGATCAGCGACGTGTATCCCATCCGCTGAGCAAGACGCCACTCATCGGCCATATAGCGACGGTAGGCGTTCACCTGTTCTCGCGGATTGGCCAGAAAGTTCTCGACCGTGAATGTCGAGTATCTCCGGCGAGTTGCTGGGCAGAACTGGAAGGCACCGGCACACCCATACTGGTTAAGGCTGTCCCAATCGCCCTCAGACGCCGAGACCCTCGCTGCAAATTCCGCAAGGCTCGCGGGCATACCCGCTGCGACCAGTTCGGCGGTAGACACGCCTTGCGCTTGGGCGCTCGTGATCGAGGCGGAGCTGGCAATGATTGCAAGGCCGAGCAATCTGACTAGAAGCCAAAGGCGCATGGGTCACTCCTTCATATCAAGGGTCTGACCACACGCCTGTATCGTCAGATTGATCGGGTCATAGGTGATGGCATCGGGTGTTTCGCCGAAGAACCCTTGGCAGATCATGCCGAACTGCGGAGGACGGAAGCCGACATGCACCACGTCACCGTTGCTGTCGCGGATTCGGTGCCGGAACGGGCACTCGCTTATCCCGCACCACGCATCCACAAGGATCGAAAGATCGACTTCTCCTCCATCGACCGGAAACGTCGCATACCAGATCGACGGCTGGACATCAGAACCGCCCTCGGCAATCTCTTCGTCAGAGAACAGGCCCAAAGGATCGCGGCTGTCACCAATCCCGATTGTCAGGAACGTGATCGGCACCTGCTCGACCGTCTGTTCCTCGGCCAAGGCAGTGCTGGCGGACATCCCGAGAAGTAGGGCCAGGACTTGCGCTCTGGAATACAAGGTCATCTTCCTATTCCGCCCCTTATGGTCTAATCTCAATTCAATATGTTACAACAAGCTGCCAATCCGGGGAAGGCCCAATGACTGATCTGCCTGCCGACGATCCGCTTCTTCTCATGGTGACGCACAGCCTTCGCCGTTCGGACGCGCCCCGCTTTCTGCTGTCTCTGTTCACGTTGCCTCCGGGAGAACACCGGATCACCCAACCCTTGCCCGGCGTGTCTGCTGACAGTGAGGTTTGGGTCTTCATCACCGGAACCGGCGCGCAGCGCCGGGCAAGGGTCTCGATTCCGTTTCACTTCGAGGATGAGAACAGCGCGGGCCTCGATATGCCGACGTCTGGCAGCATATCGCGGTTGATGAAACTGCGCTGCGCGAGGCCAAGACCTATGAGGAAACTCTGCCAGATACCTTCGACCATGAGGTCGAACTGACGCAGATCGCAGCGGGCGACCTAGCAATCGAAGATATGTGTGATGCCTGCGACTTTCCCCGAGACCCCGCCGTGCTGGGCCACGAAGCGCCGCAACCCCTCGAAAGCAACCCGACTGTCTGATTTGCACCACAGTCTATTCGGCTGCGTGCCGACCCGTCGCTTGGCTCACCAGCTCCTCCATACCGGCAAAAGCGGGAGACCGTGCAACGATTGGCGTGTGCTCCCGATGCCTGCCGACACTGCCATGCACCGCCATACTCGCATCCATCCATGGCTGCGCCATGGACATGATGGCCGCGACGACAGCGCCGTTGCGACCCTCAACCCCGAGCATCTTGCAGTTTTGCGCCACAGTGTTGTGCCAACCCTCTATGCTTTCCCGCTCCATCCTGATCGCGACCCCACGAATGTCCGTCTCGAAAGTCCCGCCTAGCCATTCCGCGATCATCTCGCGGCGCTGGGCCAGATCGAGCGGCCACTCGCCCCGCCCCATGCTTTCGCGCCGGAACGCGAGGAAACGGCCGATGTAGCTCTGACCTTCATACCGCCGAACCGCCGCGAGAAGCGGTGCCGATGGCCGGTCTAGAGCGGTCAGCAGTCCGTCCTTCATCTGCCGAGCTGCGATCTCTGCCTCGCGGAACCTCTTTTGGTCCGCCTTCGAGGGCGGGTTCACATTGCAGAACGGGTTGCGCCGCCAGTCTTCGATGTCCGGGATGCTCCCGGTGTAGAATGCGAGCGACCGGACCACCCGAGCGCCTCCCGAAGAGTGCCCCCGTTCATCCGAGTCCCGCGTCCCCATGATTATGTGGAACTCGCCATTTTCCTGACGCACCAGATCTTCGTAGGCGATCTGCGAGTGCTGTTGCAGGCCCGAATGCCCTCCAACCTTCAAGCTGCTTTCAAGGCCCGCGATGCCCCGCTGGAAGGTGACTTCATCGGCTACCTGCACATGGACCTCGCCACCCATGCTGATGGCTGTGCGGGCGGTGTCACTGTTCTCGTCTGAGGTCAGCCGCCCGAACATCTTCACGGCCGTGTTGTCAAGGATGGATTTCCCTTCGTTCTCGTCGGCCTTCATGAGGTCGGGAATGGACTGCGTTCCGAAGCACAGCGCCACTCCGAGGGACCGGGCCTGCGCGGGCACCACGGCTAGGCCGGGGGCCATGTAGTAGCCCACTTCATCAAGGACGGCGAGGAACGGTATCTTTGAGGCAGAGGGATTGCCGTCGATGATCTCGCGGCGTTTGCCCTCGGCGGAAGTGTTGAGCATGGACCCCAGAACCGCCTTGAGCGAGAGCGTCGTCATCTTGCCAAGCTGCTTGAGGTTCTCAGGACTGCGCTCAAGCGCAGGCAGGAGAACCACCATCAAGCGGCGGTTGAGCACCATGTCGGTGTAGTCGATCTCGCCCTTCTCGGCTCCATAGATGAACCCATAGTTCTCGGCGAGGTTCGTGATCGCACGGGTCAACTGCATCTGGATGAACCCGTGCTGCTTGGTGACTTCGTTGCGGCCATTGGCGTCCATCTGGGGTGCGTTCGTCTTAAACAGCGCCTCAAGTTCGGCCCATTCCGCATCGGACATATCGGCCATACGGTGCGGCATCGGCGGTCGGCCGGTAGAATAGCCGGGCAGACCTTCCAGATAGGTCGTGATACCGCCCGAACGCACCTTGAGCTGCGACCAATCGCCGGAATACTCCGGCTTCTTCGAGAGGGTCACGATCTTGCCGTGCATGTCGCGGAAAACACCGAAGTGTATCAGATTCTCGACCTGTTCGAGGACGCTGAAAACACCCAGCAGCTTCGGGTTGAGGACGATGTAGCCACGGTCATTCAGGTAGGAAAGCGGCGGGATCACGTTCTCGACAAACGTCATCGCCCGCCCGGACCACATCGGGTCGCCCCCATCCAAGAGCGAGACCATGGTCTCCGACTTTTGGGCTGGCCCACCGAACGCGAGGGGATTGTAGGTGTGCGACCGCCGCTCCTTTTGAAGGCCCGCCACGTCGATCCCGCCGGTGAGGTAGTCCATGGTGAGAAGATCGCCGTCACGGCCAAACTGCCGGGCAATCTTGTAGGCCGAGCCGAAGGTGGTGACGGAAGCCTTTCCATCGACCATTAGCCCTCCTGAGTTCAGGGCGATGAAGCCATAGAGCTGTCCCATGATCGCTTCGGTTTTCCCCGAGCCTGTCGTCCCGATCATGAGGGAGTGCTTGTTAAGGTCGCCGGTCTGAACCCAGATTTCCTCGCCCGACTCCTCGTCGCGGCCGAGGTAGATGTTTCCGGCTCCCGGCTTGCCGGTGGTTGCATCGTAGACCTTTTCGCCCATCACTTTGTTGAGGTAGGCGGGCACCCTGATCGGCAGGCTCCATCGCTTCCGCCCAAAACGGTAGTTCGACAAGAACAAAGTGAGGGCGAGCAGGAAAAGAACCTCCGGAATGAACGGTGCCCATGAGAGCATCAGCGAGGCAAAGGCGAGACCGCCAAAAAGCCAAGCGGTGCCGCTGGTCTTTCCTGTCGCGGCACTTAGCCGCTGGCGAAACGTGCGCGTGTCGTCGCGGCGCGCGTCGATCCTGACACGCTGGTCGCGACGAACGCCAGTGAACCGCTTCTTCGTCTTGTTCCCCGCCATGATTGCAGCCCCGCGCCAGAAAATGCCTGTCCAATCCTCATTTGATATTTTACCATAGATCAAGCCCAACCGTGGGGGAAGCAGTATGGCGAGAGACAGAGATACCGATGAGGTCGGAGAGAAGCCCACGAGGCGAGGCAGCAGGATATGGGCAGCGCTGCCGCGTCGGCCGCGATTTCAGCGGCCAGCCTTGCGCGCAACCGATCAGTGGCATGGCCTGCGCGAGGACATGGCGCGGACGCGCCACACCTGCCCCCAAGACGGGGCATCAATGGGTCTGACGGATGTTTTCGCGCAGGATGCGAATGGCGATGTCCCTCAAGGTGCTGAACCCTACCGCGCGCTCGTATGCCCGGAATGCAGTTTCACGGTTCCCGTCGCAGTCATTATAGAGAGAGCCAAGCGCCAAGCAGAACCTCTCAAGAAGACTGAGCGCGCGCTCGTTCTGTTCGGCTTCACCATCCTCGTGCTGTTCAGCGTGATTGCGTTTCTCAACAGCAACTTTCTGACCCTGATCGGCGCAACCATCATGGCCCTGATGTTTTCATCAAGGCATTGTTTGTGCGATACCAGTATTGGCAAGCCGTAAACGGCCGGATGTTCGAGGACGAAAGTCCGTTCCGAGAGTTTCTGTCACAAGAACTAAAGAAGTAGTGGAAAAGCCGCCCGGACGGGCGGCTTTATTGCCTAGTGCAGTGACACAGCTTCGCCGTAAGAGAGCGACGTGTAGAGATACCCGGACTGGCAGCCCTTGTAAAACCACTTGCCTCTTTGCCAAGGCAGTGCCCAATCGGGTGCTAAGTCATATACTACGTCTTCATAGTCAAGCAGGCCATCTTCACGAAAAACGAAAAAGACCGGCAACGCCAGCTTTCCGAACACCTCGCGATGAACCTTGGCCTCGAATACTAGATAGAAGGAGTGCGTTGCTTTGCGCACCTCCGTGTCCGGGCTGTCCAGATTGAACCCAGCTTCCCGCATCTCCTTTGCGACAAACGCCTTGATCCGGCGAAACTCCGGGATCAGGACTTTCTCCGCCATATCAATCGGGTGATCGCTGACGAACACATCCCTTTGGGTCACACCTTTTGGAAAAGCTCTCGCCCGCGCATCGCGTTGGTCAAAGAGCTTCTCTGAAGCTGCGTTGTAACGCTCCGCCTCCACCGTAAAGTGTGCGCCGCGCACCGGAGCCGCGTTAGGCGCAGCCCCAAGGCTCTGTGCTATCCGCCGAAAGAAGGAGAGCGGACCCGGACGGGTCTCAACAGCTACAGCCATTATGTCCTCCTCTCTTCCAAATGTTGATCATCGCGGAACTTTCGCTCCCTTGATATAAACTCTATTCTGCTCAGTTTCAACCAGCACGGGTTAAGGCCCGATTTGTCGCGGATCGTTGGGAGGTGCGCCCGCACCCTTCTTGAGCATTCTCTGATTGCCTGTTCCCAACCGACGCGCAACCCCTTGCCCAACGCCACTAGTCAAGCCCCTTGCTGCTCCGTAACCCAACGCTCCACCACCCAGAAGGCTTCTGTCGGCGATGGCCCCTGCCTGACTGTAGCGGCTGACTTGCGCACCCAGAAGCTGCAACGCGAAATCACCAAACTCAGTGATGATCTGCGAGCCGTAAAGCACCGTCATGAAGGCGAGCGACACATAGATGAACATGAAGAACAGCATCTGGATGAGACCCCAGAACATGTCTCCACCTGCGCTAATAACGGCCGCAATGCCACCCGATCCCGCAGTAACGCTGGTATCTCCAACTGTTACGAAAAATAAGAGGGTTGAGAAAAGCTGATGAAGATATGTTAATGCTACACTGATGAGCATCATGGCGAGAACCAGCCCGGCCAGCATGAAGAATGGCCGTAAGAAAACTCCGAGGACGGTCAATAAGACAGACTGCATGTTACCGATCAGATTGGCTTCGCGCGCAGGCGCGAACATACGCAGCGTGGCCAAAGGTATTGCGAACATACCCTCCATGATTTGCGCAAGCCAGTTGACCACACCTGAAAAGAAGTAAGCCATCGGCACTAAAGGGATGAGAATTTGCATGGCAAACCCTGTCAACGTCATAGCAAGCCCCATCGTGACAAGCCCAGAAGCAACACCTGCTGTGGCTTCACCGCTGCCCGTGAAGAAGTTCGCAATCCTCCCCGCAAACGAACCATTGAAGGCTGTCACACCAACACCAGCAGCGAACGGGATCGTCCCAGCGTAAGCTAACGCCGAACCTTGGCGCTGCACCTGAAGCATCGGGTCCACGAAACCGCCGGTTGCCGAAGCCTCCTCCACCGGACTGAAGAAATCGAGAAGCGCCTTGTAGTAACCGAACGCGACCTCTTCTGACCTGTTTGGCGTCCCCCCCAACGAGACAGTGACAGGACGCGCTGCATCCGGGAGCGGAAGGCCGCGCACTATCCCGGCAATCTCATCCCAACGATCCTGATTCGAGTCAGCCTGTGCAAGGAGATCAGGCACTCCGGGTCGGTCAACACGATACCCCCTGCCTGCCAGAAAATCGGTAATTCTATTCTCCCGCACAATCGTGATTGTGAGGGTGTCAGCACTCTGTTCGAGGTTGCTGACTGTCGTCGCAACACCGCGTTGCCAGACAGGTGCAAGCATCCAACCCTGCTGCGTGACCTGCCCCACCAAGAAATCATGGACCTCCCCGACTGCACTGTCATCCAGACTGTCCGTCATCGGTGCGGCAGACATGTAGGCTTGCAGCGCGGTGTAAACGGCATCGCGCGAAGGAGCGAGGATAGCTTCCTGATCCCGCTCACCCAGATAGATAGCCATTGCCACCCGGTGTGCTTCCACTGATAGATAATCGAGTATCGTGGATGTGGCTGCATTGAAGACAGCTTCCTTCCGCGCTTGAAGGATCGTCCCCGCAACCCCACCCGTTCCATCTGTTGCGAGAATGACATGATCGTGCATCCTGACAGACCCGCAATGCAGCTCGGTTCCGCCGTAGGAAGCGCCGCCAGCAGTCTCACCGAAACGTCCTGTCGCCGTATAGACGCGCAGTTCAGAGCCTTCATTTTCAGCCGCCCAGCTTTCTGATGCGACTTCGACGGGGCCAATCATGGAGTAGCGAATTGGGCCTCCTGCTCCGCTCTGCGTCGATACCATTGCAGGAGTCAGGTCAGTGGTTCCCGACAGCATCATCGCAATCGCATTGGCGTTGATGCCGCACAGATGACCTGTGACCATGGCATCGAATACACCGCCAAATTCCGCCAAGCGGGCCTCATATCTAGGCGGGACGGTATTGATCGTGCCGGATACGAGTGGTGTGCCGTCGAGCATCCTCTCGGCGATGACTCTCCAAGTTGTGTCCGCCAAGGCTGATCCTTGCAGCACGAGCCAAAGGAACGCGACTTGCGCAAGCGAATACCCGCCGGAGATCGGCACAAAGCCAATCACGCCAATTACTGTCCGCAAGACGGTATACTTCGTATCGGTTGACTGACCGAAAGTCTGACCATCGGCAGCAGTGTCGAAAATCATCGCATAAATCGTGTAGCTCAGGACAACGAGCATCCCGAGCAGCATCAGGGTATTAAAAACAAGGAAGATCGACTCCAGCCAATTCGTTCCGCCTACAGCAGACCCATCATACGTCGCGTGGAGACGCGGGATGATCGACCCGAATATTCGGGTCAGCAGGCCCGCGGAATAGTCCGAAGATCCATCCGCAGGCTGGAAAAGCTCGTCAAACTCCATGCCCGGCCCCTTCTCACATGCTGTGTGTGGCGAAGCCGACGCCCGCAGTTTGCGGCACAGCCTGACCGAGTTCCGCCTTGCGGCTTGCTTCGTGCCGCGCCTCGCGCCGATGCGCGAGCGCGTCTTTTACCTCGGTGATGAAGGCCGAGGTCATGGCTAGATCGCCGAAGGGCGCAGCCGCGTCGAACCCCTGCGTCGTGTGCAGACCGCCCACGGAAGCTAGCTCCCTGTCTCCCCGGCTGAGTGCCACGTTCACGACATGCGCATCCATGGCACGGGCAAATATTTCCTTCTCATCAAGGTAATACTCGGCCATCTGGCCACCTTCGGGAAACACCTTGTCCACGGCTGTCGAAGCGGCGGCGAGAACCCCTGACCTCGCAAGGATCGCGTGACGCTCTTCGTCGGTGAGGCCGTTGCCATGGTCGATCAAGTGGCCCAGCTCGTGCGTGAAAGTCTGCCCAACAGCGACGGACAGGTTGATCGTCAGAGCATCCCGGAAGTCTTCGCCGTCAGCGACCGCACTTTGTTCGGTCTTCGCGCGCTGCATGAAGCCCAACGCGGTCCCATTCGCCAGCACCGAGTCATAGCTGAACCTCACAGGGATCGTGGACTGCTTCGGCACAAGCTGATCGCGCGGCAGTTCAAGCTCGTTGGCGATGACATCTAGCGCCTTGTCCACCGCCGCCATGTTCTGCGCCAGCAGCGCGCTGGGAACGGAGCTGTCGCGCACCACGAGAAAAGGCAGCCTTTCGCGATAATAAGTGAACGCCTCCGCGACCGGCACGGGCACCTCAATCCGGTCCATGATCGTGGGATGCAGCCGGACGCCCCCGGCCCGGCGAGCCGCGCTTGCCAACGCGGCTGTCCTGAAGCTCACCAGCGTCCCGTTAGCGAACCTGTTGTCCTCGAAAAAGGCGCTGATCGACTGGAAGCGGTCGCTGTCCAAGATGGTCTCACGAAGCCCTTCCCATTCCTGATCCTCACCGCGCATCTTGTGGATGATGATGTCGGTCAAGGTCTCGGCGCTGGTATCATCGCCGCGCCCCAACGCGGCCCCCAACTCCGACATCATGCCGGAGACTGGGCTGTTGGGGCGACGCACGGCATCTTCGATACCCTGTATGGCCAAAACCGATGCCTCAGGCTCTGCCCAGCGCGCCTTTGTCACAAGCGCGTCCGTCAGGCGCTCGAACACCTTCCGACCGAATCCATCGAAGAGGACTGCCTGCTGCCGCCTCGCGCGCTCCGCTTGTAACTCCTGTGCCCTCTTCACGCTCCCGACAATACGGTCGAAATCCTTGTCGGCCACGCCGGTGATGTCTTTCGTCAGCTCGGTCTGGCTGATGATCTGCCGTGTCTGCAACCCCTCCACGACCTCTGCTTGCGACAACGCATGAACGGGAACATGGCTTTCCTCGATCTCCTCTTCCGAGAAGAACGGCCGGAGCGCCCGCACGATCTCACTCTTGCGGTTCATGGGCGCATGATTGGTGAGATGATACCGGCCTGTGCCAGCCTCACGCACGATCCATCCCATGTCTTCAAGCTCCGTAGACACGCTCGCGCCGGGTCGATCAGGTGCGAGGTGCTCAAGACGTTCGGCGGGCACTTCCAGCACGATCTTGAAGTGCCCGCGCTCGCAGCCCGCCGTTCCAATTTCGCATCGAACCCGGAGAGGTCGAACCATTTGACTGATGTCCCGCTCATCACCGCCCTCCAATTTTCTGGGTCTTGGGCACAGGATACTGGCCGTGGGACAGATTGCCCTCACGGTTGGAAATCCACCCACTGATCCCAGAGTAAAACTCTTGCTCATCGCAATGGCTGACCGGCGTGGTTCTGCCGGATATGTTCACTGCGCCAACGAAGCTCACCGTTTGCAGGCGTTCCTCGCCGTCGATGATGGAGTCGAACTCTTGAACCATCCCGACACCAAGCCGCTGGAAGGCAATCTCTGTCCCGTTCCCGGCCTTTCTGATCGAACCGAGCGCCACCACCAGCCGGGTGCCGATCAGCGTCTCACCACTGTCGAGAACCTTACTCACCCGCTTGCCGGTCCATTCGGAATAGACCCATTCGCCAATGGTCGCGCCCTGCTTGGCGTCCTGCGTATCGGCAAAGGACGAGTAGTGCAGATTGAAGGTGTTCAAGCCTGAGAGGCTACCGTCGCTCATCCGCGCGGCCTGATGCAGCCTGTCGATCACCAGACGCCCGAAAAGGGTGCCGGGTATGGCCCGCTCGACCAAAGGGTCGATCTGCGCGTGAAGCCGGAAAGCGAGATTGCGAGAGCCGGGCTTTTCCTCAGTGTGGCTGTCAGGCTTCCGGGAGGCGGTCTCAATCGGCATCGCTGTAAGTCCCCACAGCGACGGTATCGAACTGGCCCTCTGCCTCATCCAACACCGGCACGACCACGCCAGACAATGCGGCAACCTTGGTCACAAAATCGCGCAACGGAACCACGAAGGGAACGTCCGCTGGTCCCTCCGGCCAGTGGGTTGGTAGAGCCTCAATCCATTGGCGCGCCAATGGCTGCGGCGTCTCCTCATCCCAAGCGCCCTGATCCTCGTCTTCGTCGTAATCCAGCTCTGCGCCCAGAACCGTGTGATGGGCGTCGAGAACGGAAGAGAACTCGGGAAGCTCGGATACCTTCCTCACTGCACTGCCACCCCCGCAAGGAGTGTCGCGATGATCGCCGTCTGCCGGTCGTCCGACTCTTGTCCGTATTGGCTCAGGCGCAGCGAAATTGCCCGCAGCCGGGCGATCTCTTTCCGTAGTCCGACCTCAGACAGGGTGACGAGGTTCGCCGACCATTCCTCGTATTGAGGCCCGCCGCCGAACTGCGCCAGATACCAGTCTGCCGC
>JAAURK010000277.1 GCA_012032275.1 Tabrizicola sp. | reverse complement strand
TGCGCGGAGCATGGTCCCCAACCGCGGGAAGTCGTTGTCAGCAATGAGGGCCGTCAGGCTGCTGGATGCACCGATCCCATAGCCGGCATGAGGAGAAATCGTCAGCGTGACGGTCTCGTTTGTTTCTGTGGTCGCATCGTCAAAGGGGGTGATGATAACTAAAGCGTTGGTCGTGCCGGCGGGGATGTCCACGAAGCGCAGCCTCGGGTCGGCTAGTCCCCTGCCCTGCACGGTTCTGCCGACGATGACACCGATGGGTTTCGGCTCAGGGCAAGGCGCGAACCGCAGCGATGCCGAGTGGCATCGCGAGGATTCGCAACGCCGCCATGCGCCCGAAGGCGCGATTTCATGTGCCGTTAAGAGCCGAACACTGCACTAGGTATCGGCCGGGCCGTAAGACCACACCCTTAGAATTTTCCGCTCCGCCCGCGCGCCGGTCGCGCCCGCAACCCCGGCCCACCCGATGGATCGCACCGCCACCGAGCCCGCGCGCGCGGCTTGGAACCGAACATCCAGGCGCCCAGCATCATGGCCGCCAGTCCGAGCGCGCCGATCAGCACCCAGAGCATGAAGCACACGTCGAAGTGCGCGAAACAGGCGATGAGCCGGGCTTGCAGGTCCACCGCTCGCACTGGGTGGCGCAGGGCGCGGTCCGGGCGGTCCGACGGATGGGGGATGGTGCGGTGATCACGCTGGGCACTGGGCAGGAAGTGCCGGTCAGCCGCCGCTTCATCCCGGCGCTGCGGCAGGCGGGGCTTCTGCCGCAACGGATGGCGGACGGAAAGGCCGGAACGGATCACCCCTGAAGGGGTGAGCGGCTAGCTTCCGCAGTGGCGCGGATGGAGGCGCGGGCCGAGCCTATCGCGCGCGGCGAGACGGTCTGGCTTCTGGAGCATCCCGCGCTGTGCGCCGCCGAAACCTCGGCCAAACCGGCGGACCTCGTGGAGCCGGACCGATTCCCGGTTTATCCCGTGGGGCGCGGCGGGCAATACGCCTTTGACGGCCAGGGCAAGCGGGCCATCCACACAATGCCTGATGTCGGCAAGCGCGGTCGCGATGGGCGCAGCTTTATCCGCGATCCGGAGAACCGGGTGATCGCGGCGCTGGCCGAATTCAGCATCAGGGGCGAGATGCGCCCGGGCCGCGGCGGCGTCCGGGCTATCCGCCCCGACCGCCCCGGCCTGGAGTTCGAAGATCAGGGCTTCAACGCGCCGATCGGGAAGAAGTCCGACAGCTTTGGCGCGACGAAGACCGGCGCCGCGGCGGCAGTCCCGGAGGGAGCCGGCGCTGCCGGTGCCAATCCCGCCGTTTCCTCCTTCGGCGCCACTTCGAAGACCGGCAATGACGCTTCCTCGACCTTGGCTTCGGTCCCAAGCTCTGCGGCACGGCCGTTGATCGTGAAGGCGGCCTTGCGGATCAGCGTGTCCCGGCCCGGAACGCCCGGCGCCACCACCATCACCCCCTTGCCCATCGCCTCCAGCGACATCTCATACCAGCCCATCGCGAGATCAGGCCGTTCGGTCGCGCCGAAGCCCTGGCTCAGGTGATGGCCGAGAAACTCGCCATAGGCCTTCTCGCCAAGCGCGGTCAGCAGCAGCGCCGACCCCATGGCCACGCCAAGATCGTCCTGCGAATAGCCGGTGCCAAGGCAGACCTTCGCGGTGCCCGAAAGCTGCGCCGGAGACATCCCCGATGTCAGGATGAACTCCTCCACCCCCGCCAGAACCTCGTCCGCGGGTTTCAGCGATACCGCGGCGACATGATCGCTGAGGACAGGTCCGAAGGCCGCGCATTGTTCGGCGATCTGCGCCGGAGTGAACCCGGCCACATTCTGCGAAAGCTCGTCCGCCGAGGCCATCGCATAGGTTCTGACCAGGCAGAACTGTTCCGACAGCGCGAAATTCGCGTCATTCATCTTGTCGGCGGTGGTAAAGCCACCATTCGCGCTGGTGGTCAGGCTGACCTTGTTGCATTCCGTGCCAAGCGATCCTTTCGCGCCGCCCGCCCCCATGAAGGACGGCAGGGCGGGTGCCGCATCTGCCGCCGCCAGGGTTCCCGATTCTGCGGTCGCGGCAGAGGGTGCCCCCTCCGGCACCAGCGGCGTGATCGCTGCGGCCGGGGCGTTGTCAGGCACCAGCGTCGGGATCGCGGCGGCCGCAGCGGCGGCAACCGAGCCCGCTGCCGGGGCGCCCGCCATCTCGTCGCGCTGCGCGATCAGGATCGACTTCAGCCCATAGGGGCTTGAAGAAACCTTCTCGGCGATGATCGGCCCGCCCGCGACGGCACGGTGATACCCCGTCACCAGAACCGAGCGTTCGTATTCGGTCAACTGGCCCGTTGCCGGATAACCCAGAAATGCCTGGTATTCCGAAATCGCCGCCCGGCTTTTCGGCCCGATCGAGCCATCCGCGGAACCCACATTATAGCCGAAATAGTTCAGGGCGGTCTGGACTTCCCGGTTCGACGCCCGCTGTTCGGCCGAAATTCCCGAAGATTTGGTCTTGGTCTTGGTCTTCACATAGACCCGGGTCTTCTTCTTGTTGTTCTCGTTGGCGATCGCTCCGCCGATGAGGCCGCCAATGATCAGGCCGGCGACGACATCCTTGCCATCGGCCGCGCGGGCCCTGTCATCGGGCCGACAGGCGCGAAAGACATCGATGCCACGAGGGCGGTGGTTGCAAGGACTTTCAACTTCATCGCATCGCTCCAAATCTGGGAAGGGTCAATTTCTGGCGAAAAGATAGCAGATGCGTTTCGCGATGGAAGCATGGAATTCCGGATGTTACATGACAAATCACTTTCGATTTGACCGAAAGTCGCCACTCGCCGGGATTATCGCCCCATCCGGAAACAGTTGCCGCGACGGAGGGCGGGACAAGGCACTTGCCCGCCCGCATCAGCCGTCTGCTCGTCATCAGGAGTATGAGACCACCTCGATCTCGATCCCGTTTCCCTCGACGAAATAGAACCGCTTGCCCGGCTCATAGTCCGCGTGGTTCGTCGGCAGGTACCCGGCCTGCTTGACCCGCGCCTCTGCCGCGTCCAGATCGTCGACGACAACCCCGATGTGATTGAGGCCGCCCTGCGTGCGGTAGCTTTCCTGGCCCAGCTTCTCCGGGCTGCCATAGGAGAAAAGCGCCACATAAGAGGTATCGTCGCCAACATGGACCGTCCGCCCGGTCTCCATCCCCGCCCCTGCCCACCGCAGCTTCCAGCCGAAAAGCGCGCACAAGACCTGCGCCGCCGCATCGGGGTCTGCCACCGTTACATTCACATGTTCCAACCGTGCCATGTCCAACTCCTTGTCATTGACGAATCCTTGTGTAATTTCTCAAGTTAACTTGAGATCAAGGGAAATCGTCCCATGCCCCAGGGCCTGACCATCGGCGATCTGGCGGACCGTTCCGGCCTCGCCGTCTCGGCCATCCGGTTCTACGAGACGCATGGCATTGTGCGCCCCCTGCGCAACCAGGGCGGCCACCGGCGCTATGGCAAGGCGGATCTGCGGCGCCTTTCCTTCACGCTGATTGCCCAACGGCTGGGCTTTTCCCTGGCCGAGATCGCCCGCCATCTCGCCGACCTGCCCGCCGACCGCGCCCCTGACCGCCGCGACTGGGAAAGGATCGCGACGGGCTTTCGGGCACAGATCGCGCTTCGCATCACCGCTCTGCAGGCGCTGGCCGACAAGCTTGACGGCTGTATCGGTTGCGGCTGTCTGTCGCTTGACCGTTGCACGCTTTATAACGCCGGGGATCGGGCAGCCCGCAAAGGCCAGGGCCCGCGCTATCTGATGGGCGACCAGCCCGAGGACACCGATGGTTGAATGGACCCATATCCCGGGGCTCGCCCCCTACACCGAAACGCTTGCCGCGATGGAGGCGCGGGCCGAGGCCATCGCGCGCGGTGAGGCAGATGAAGCGGTCTGGCTTCTGGAGCATCCCGCGCTTTACACCGCCGGAACCTCGGCCAAACCGGCAGACCTGGTGGAGCCGGACCGATTTCCGGTTTATCCCGTCGGGCGCGGCGGGCAATATACCTATCACGGTCCGGGCCAGCGGGTGATCTACTGCATGCTCGACGTCAAGGCGCGAGGCGGCGACGTCCGCTGCTTTGTCCGCGATCTTGAAGCTTGGGTGATCGCGACGCTGGCCGAATTCAGCATCAGGGGCGAGATCCGCCCGGGCCGTGTCGGCGTCTGGGTCACCCGCCCCGACCGCCCCGGCCCGGATGGCCAGCCCGCCGAGGACAAGATCGCCGCCATCGGCATCAAGCTGCGCCGCTGGGTCAGCTTTCACGGCATCTCGATCAATGTCGAACCGGACCTGTCGCATTTCGACGGCATCGTCCCCTGCGGCATCCGCGAACATGGCGTGACCAGCCTTGTCGACCTTGGCCTGCCCGTCACGATGGCCGACCTTGACGCCGCACTCCTGGCCGCCTTCCCGCGGGTCTTCGAGGTCACGCGTCCGGCTTGCCCGGCATAAGATCCGCAGGTTGCGCCTGAAGCAGGGCATCGGGCGGCGGATAGACATGCCCGAGATGCGCCGCGCTCCACAGGCTCAGCGCCTGCACGACGGGCAGAAGGTCCGCCCCTTTGGCAGTCAGCAGATAGCGGAACCGGTCGGGTCGCGCCTGATACTTCTCCTGCCGCACAAGGCCCGCGACGGTCATCCGCCGCAGCCTGTTAGCCAGGATGTTGCGCGGAATACGCTCCGCCCCCCTGGCGAAATCGCCGAAGGTCGCTGCGCCGAAGATCATGTCGCGCACGATGACAAGCGTCCAGCGATCGCCAACGAGATCTAGCGCCGAAGCCACCGGACAATCGCTGCGGAAGGTCATTGAATCGGTCATCTCCGGCAACCTGAAGAAGTCAGTTGAAAAATGCAACTGACTGTGCGAGCCTCCCGTCAGTTTCATTTTGCAACCGAGTGGAGGACAAGATGCGAGGATCACATGCGGCGGCACTGGCAGCGCTTCTTGCCGGGCCGGCACGTCGGCCGAGGAGCAGGCCCTGGCGGCATAAAGACGAACGCGCCTCCAGCATGCGCCGCCGGTCTCACCGGACCGGTGGCGCGTACTGCAGTCCGCCGTCCTTGTAGAGCTTGTTCCAGCCGCGCGGCAATTCGAGCGCAAAGCCTGTCGGAATGAGAGCACGTGCGCCCGGCAAAAGCTCGACTGGCGCTTCTTCCGCGATCCGCTCGATCCGCAGGACTAGCAGGCGGGCTGGCGGCGGGCCTGCTTCACGGCGGGCGGGTGTTATCTTGAGCCGATGCGGATCGATGTCGACACCGTGCTCAAGGTCGCGCGGCTGGCGCAGCTCGAGCTC
>JAAURK010000276.1 GCA_012032275.1 Tabrizicola sp. | reverse complement strand
GCCGCGCGCCACCGGGCCAAGCCAGCCAAGCCATCCCCGCCAGTCGCCGCACCGTCACCATCATCCCCTCGGGTGCCGCCGCCTCATAGGCGGCCAGCGCCTCGTCCAGCGCGGCCACGTGCGCACCCGCCGCTGTCATCACCGTCTGCACGAAAATGATCACATCCATCGCCTGATGAAGGCGGCCCTGGCGCTTGGGGGAAAACCGCTCCAGATCGATGAAGCGCGCCTCGGTCCCGTCCCAGCAGATATCGCGGATCGCGGGGCGGCCATGCACGAAACCGGCCCGATGGAGCCGCGCCAGCGACAGGCCCGCAGCACGGAATGCCCTTGCCTGTTCCTCCTCGGGGGCGTCGGCCAGCACAAGGTTCAACGTGCGTCCGACATCGGGCAGCAGGATGTAATCCGGCCCGTCCAGCGCGATCGGCGCCACCGGAAGCCCGTTCTGGCCAAGCACGCGCAGCCCCGTCCGCTCTGCCTCGAAGGCGGCGCGGACATTGCCCTTCTGCAGCCGCATCCGCAGCGGCAGCGCCGCCTCCACCTGTTTCAGCCAGAACCGCCGCCCGTCAGGCAGCGTCAGCGACCGCACCCGCGACGGCGCTTCGGCCAGAAGGCGGGTGACCAGGTCTTCCAGCGGTTCCGAAAGGGCAAGCGCCACGGCAATTCTCCATCAGCCAGTTCGGCCAATGTAACAATTCCATGACGAAAATGTAAGAACCGGCGTTTCGCCTCAGCGGGCGGCGTTCCACGCCTGCAACAGACCGGCGGTGGCGTCGCCCTCGATCACGCCAAGAAGGACCGCGCCATCCGCGCGCAGGCTGATCACACAATGGCCTTCGACCATCGTCGCACCCAGAACATGGCACAGGGGATCGGCCTTGCCCGGCGAGAGCTTGTCCATCTGCTCGACCAGGGCCTCGCCTTCGTCGTCAAGAAACTCTGCCAGATGCGATACCATTTCTTCGGGTCCGAAAAGCCGGTCCTCCGTCTCGGGCGCCCGCGCGATCCAGGCCACCAGGATCGGCCCCAGACCGGACACCATCCTGTCGAGAAAACCCGTTTCCCCGACAGCCGCGTCTTCGTCGACCGGTTCCTCGATGGGGGCTTCCACCGGCTCCGCAGCGGTAGGGGGGCTGTTCAGATCCACCTTGACGGCCTCTGCCAGCGCCGCCACCGGCACGCCGACATTCAGGCCCTTGCTTGATCCGTCATTCGCGACGGAAAGGGCCGAGATTGCGACCCTGACTTCCGCTCCGGGGCTTGCAACCGCGGCGATCAGGCGGATCAGCTCGTCCCGGTGGCTTTCGTCCAGCGCGTCAACCCCGCTCCAGTCAAACGGATCGGCGACCGCCTCAACCGAGGTGACCCGCAGCACCCGTCGTCCCGCAACCTCGACCGCAAAGCTCTTGCCGCCGTCATTGTCGATATGCAGCGTCCGGCCCAGAACCGTCTCGTTCAGCTCATGGAGCACTGCGGCGAGCTGGACCCCGCTTGCGGCATCGGCAATGATCCGCCGCCCGCCCGCCGTAAACAGAGACGCCGTCTCAAGCGCGTGCAGCCGCATCTGCAAAGGCAGTTTTGGGTTCTTCACCGCCGTGTCCTGGGTCCGGGCCGCCGACCGTTCAGCCGTCTGCACTTATTTCCTCCAGCGTTGCGCGAATTTTCGCGACGAACGGCCCAAGGTCAATACTGTGATCGCAAAGACAGCACAGCGCATCCGAACTTTCGACTTCCGACCGCAGGAAAATCTTCACCGCAGAGGCGTCGATCACGATCGCGCCATAGGCATCGCCAAAGGCCTGCACGGCCAGCCCCTCCAGCGGATCGTCGAAACTGGCCTTCGCTTCCCGGCACAGACGGTCCAGATGTTCCTGCGTCACATCCTCGGCCGCGGCACTGGACAGCACGGTGCGGGCCGACATATCGGCGAATGCCACGATGCGCGCCTCGGGAAAGGCGCCGATGACCGACTGCAGTCTTTCGGGGACACCCACGCCTTTGGTCCTTTGCTGCCGTTACTGCCCGTTCAGATGCGATACGGACGCGCGCAGCGTTGATCCATCCGATCTGTCAGTGCTGCCAGCATTCTGGTGTTCGGACAAGGGAATAACGGTCCCCCCCACATGTGTTCCGGGTGCCGCGGGGCGAGAGGCCTTCGATCCGGGCGGCGCCACGCGGCGCGGCACGATGCGCGGCGGCGGCTTGGTTTCGATCACAAGACGCTCGAATTGCTCGGCAACGGCGCTGTGCGTCTCGTCGAAATCGTCTTCCAGCCAGGCCGTATCGTCCTCCTCCGAACCGGCAGCGCCTTCCAGGGCGAAAGAGGCGTCATAGATGTTCGGCGACAGCCGGCGCACCACATCGAACAGGGCAAGCGTGAAGTCATGGGCGCCGCTAGCACGCCACTTCTCTTCGTCATATCCCGCCGCCATCGCCCGGGTCAGGGAGATCGGATAGAACCCGGCGAAAAGCCCCTGCGTTTCCCCTGCAACGCGCTTGAGCACACGCTGCCGGTCGGAATCGCTGACGATCTTGTCGAACCGGGTCACCAGGAGCAGGCTGTTCGGGCGCAGTGCCGCCGGGAATGTCGACCAGACCCCGGATTCCGACTGACGCCACGCCTGGGTCGCATGGGTGCACCACAAGACACCATCCGCCAGATGCGCCAGCCGCTCCCACACCTCATGCGACATGCTGGGGTCAGAGATTCCGGGCATGTCGATCAGATCGCAATATTTCAGCAGGTCGCTCTTCAGGAAGATCCGCACGTTGAGCGTGCCTTCCAGCGGAACCTTGTCCAGATCGGCCAGATCAAAGCTGTGCCGCCCGCCGTCGAGATCCTCGTAATAGGCATCGGCCGATCCGTAAGACAGCCAGACCGGCGGCAGCTGCGTTGCGGTCACCTTTTCCAGCAGCGGCCGCGCGCCCAGCAAGACGTTGCAAAGCGTGCTCTTGCCGGAGCTGAACTCACCCATGATGGCGATGCGCGGTTTGCGGGCTTCGGTCATTGCAACGATCCTTTACTGCGGCAACGTCTCATGCGGCATGTTCGCTCAGCTCATCCATGATCGTCGCCAGGCACTCTTGCCGGTCTTCCCACGCATTCACCCCGAAAAGTTCCTTCATCTCGTCCATCGTGATGTTCGAGCTGACAAGCGCGCTCATCAGCAGGTCGCGCTGTTCCCTCAGGAATTCCAGCAAGGTCTCCTGCGTCCTTTCGCGGAAAATGCCGATCTGCATGATCTTCAGATCGTTGATCATCGGATCGGTCTCCGCCCGGATCAGCTTGTAAAAATCCTGCGCGAAGGCCTGATAGCCACGGCGGCGTTGCCACCAGCCTTTCCACCAGCCGACCTGAAGATCAAGCGCGATGGTCTGGCCAAGGTTCACCGGCGGCGGGATATAGGACACCACCGGCACCTCGATCTTGAAGCCCTCGACGGTGATCGCAAAGGTCTTGCCGTAAAGTTCGGCTACCTGATCGGCGGTCTGCGTGTTCACCTCGGCCGCGATCCGGTGGATCTTTTCAGCACGACCTGATAGCTGGAACTCAACAGCATGCGCAGCCCGAGCGGGCTGTACTGCCACATCGCATCCTCGCCCTTGGTCTGAAGATGCTCGATCAGCGAATTGGTCGCACGCTCCAGAAACCGCTCGTAGGCCTGATCCACGCGATTGGTGAAATCGAGGCAGGCCGCGTCGGAGGATTGCTTCAGCTGGGCGATGCTGCGCTGTTCGATCTTGGTCAGCTCGGCATCAAGCTGGATGGGCGTCATGCTCCGGTGCAGCGCGCCGTCCTGTTCGAGGATGCGCACCTGATCGACCACATCGAGGCTCTGCGCCAGGTTCAGCGCCTGCCGCGCCGATTTCTGCAGCGATTCCCGGATCGGGCCTTCATACATCCGCTGGGCCACCGCATCGAACAGGGCCGGCACGCCCGAGGCATGCCAGACAAGCTGCTCGGCGGACCAGCTGTCCATCTTGTCGCCAAAGGCGCTGCGGGTCCAGTTGATGGCAGCATCGGTGCTGTCATCCGTCATCTCGTCGATCCGGCCCAGCAGAACCGCATTCGCCCAATGGGCACTCCCGAAGATGATGCTGATGTCGGTCGGCGCGTTGTTCTTCTCCAGCGTCGCCAGGATCGAACTCCGGATTTCGGGCACCTGGGTCGCCGGATCGGACAGCTCGTCGATCCGGTTCACATAGATGACGATCTCGCGCGACGCGCGATGCGCGATCATCCGGATCAGCGCCATGTCCATCGTCGTCAATGCCTGGTGGGCAGACAGCACCACCACGCTGATGCGGCTGTCGCGCACCGCATTGATGGTGATCTGCTCGCGCATCATGAAGGTGTCGTTCACGCCGGGCGTGTCGCGGATGCAAAGCCCGAGCGGGATATCCTCGCGGTCGATGTAAAGATCCGCGGCCTTGGTGATGTCGGTGAAGCGGCCCTGTTCGTCGAACTCCGCCTCGTCATCGCCGACGCAGACATAGCGGCGCAGCAACGAATCCTCGACCACGCCATAGCGGTGTTCGGTGCCAAGCAGCAGTTCGAACTTCCGTCCCAGCCGCGCTTTCGCCTTTTCGCGCATCTCTACAACCTGAAGCCGCAGCTTTTCCAGCTCGTCATCCGCGCCGGCACGGGCCGCAAGCTGACCGATTCGGCCCCCGTTGCTGACCAGACGCTCCCATTCCTCTTCGTCGAAGAACCGGAAACTGGCCTTCACGTTCGGGTCCGGGCTTGGCGTATTGATGTGCAGCGATGTGACGACGGAGGTCCAGGGATTGACGTCCGTCGGCAGCAGATCCGGCTCGCCGATCATCGCGTTGATCAGCGAGGTCTTGCCCGCCTTGATCTGCCCGATCACGGTGATCGAAGGCTCCACATCCCGATTTTGTTGAAGGATTCGAGTGACTTTCTTCGCCGTGTCCGGATCGGCCATGGCGATGAAGTCGCGCAACACATCTTCAAAATCGGATATGGATTGGGCAACCTCGGTCAGGCCGGCGAAGCGCCGCTTGATCGTGTCATCGGATGTGCTTGAAACCGTACCTGTCGTCTCGGCATCCAGATCGTCCAGCTTAACTACTGCGCTCAGCCCCATGATCACCCTCAAGTCGGCAGAATCCATACTCAGGATAAGTATATCCTAATTCGACGAGCAACACCCTTAACATAATGATGTCTTTGGAAAGTGTTGGCTTTGGGGCAGGTTTTTGGCGAATTTTCGCACAATAATCTCCCTCAAGCTGCGGTTAATGTTTCCAGATCGCGTTTGATCTGGAGGATGAGGGTTATGGCGTCGTCTGCGGGTTGCTGTCCTTTTCGAGCTGCATGAGCATGAGGAGG
>JAAURK010000275.1 GCA_012032275.1 Tabrizicola sp. | reverse complement strand
TTTCCCACTGCCATCCAATACACCTGAGCTTGCAGGGCACGGAGACCAGTATGGAATGGGACATCGACCGGATCATCGAGAAGGCCAAGCACAAGAGCGTAGCGTTCCTGAACGCCTGCCACGCTTGCCGTCCCGGTCATCCGCTTTACGGACGGGACGGCAACCCGTTCCGCAACCTCGCTTTCATGGCAACAAGTCGTGTGTCCTGCGATGCGATCAACTGGTTGGATCGTCAGGCCGACGAGTTCGACAGCAAGGTTGGCGCACCCTGATGGCAAAATTCAGGACCACCGTGATCCGCTGCGGAAGCGAGACAGGAACGGCTCGGAGCTGCCTATCCCGTCTCGTAGAGACCCTGCGGACCTCACCGCTCGACTTCCGCTTCGCACCATTCTTCATGCAGTCAGAGGTCTCGGCCGACTGGCGCTTTTTCGGGAATTTCGACGGGACGAGCTTTCCCTTCAACATCGAGACCAACGACCCCCGCGTGATCGGACGCCTCACCGCCGCGATCAGCAGAAACACGCAGCGCGCTGACTACGGAGCAACGCTGCAACTGACCAACGACGACACGCGGCTCTTCTGAGCGCTCCACTCCCCCACGCCCCAGAAAGGGCGACCTTTCTTGACTTCGGTTTAATCTTGAAACAGGATTAAACTATAAGGATTGACAGATGAACGACCTGCACACCTTGACGACAGTGAGCCTCGCGCCGATGCCGCTCCCGGACTTTCCGGCATTCGACCATGCCCGAGCCAAACGGGAAGGCTGGAAGATCAGCATCGTGCCGGTAAAGCGCGGGCTGGAACGGTATCGCCTCGACCCCCATCCTGAGAGCGTCCCTGTGAAAACGCCCGAAAAGGCGTGGGAAGTCGTCATCCGAGCTGCGCAGAGCGGCAGCGGTTTTCACACCGATACCCTGCGCTTCTTGCGCAGAGCGACCCCGGACGAATGGCGTCTTATCTCTCAATACGCCTCGGTGGCGATGGGGATCGACCTCGCCGCTATCGTCTGACCCCCCCCAACCACCCGTCGAGTTATGGAGAGCTGACCTATGGCAAAGTGGAAACCCATGGAACGGGCGAAGCCCTGCCGCTGCACCCCACGCGCCGCCGCGAAATGGTGCGCTGGGCTGAAGCTGTCGGCTACAGCGCAGACAAGATCGAGGAGATCATCGCCGAGGCGGAGACCGCCATAACCTACATGAACGACCTCTATGTCGCGACGGTTGTCCCTGCGGACAAGCATCATGAGAACTGGCCTGACATGGTGCAGTTGTCCATCCGAAGGCTCGACCGGCGCGCAATCCACGACTGGCGGCACCTGCAACAGATCAAAACGGACCTGTTTGGCCCCGATGCAGAGGCCGTCGAATTATACCCCAGCTCGACGCGGGTTGTTGACACGGCTAATAGCTATCATCTGTTCGTGCTTGTCGAACCGGGCACCATGTTTCCGTTCGGCTGGACCCAAGGATTGCGGACAGAGCAGGGCATTGCAGGCATCGCGAACCAGCAGCGCCCCGGAGCCACGCAATGAGAAGCGGGTTGAGCGAAGAGCGGAAGCAGAAGCTCAAGCGCATCGCGAAGCGTATCGCCATCGGCGGGCTTGTCGTCGCGAGTCTCGGTGTCGTCCTGTTCGGGACGGGAGCCACGATCATCCGCCACAGGCTCTCGGACCTCTCGATCCTCGGTCCCATGCCAGACTGCCGCCCTAACGTGCTGCACATTGGCGGGACGTGGGGACAGGTCGAACTTCAGGTGGAGCTTGCCGACACGCCCGAAGAACGGGCGCAGGGCCTCATGTTCCGAACGGGCCTATCAGCGTCGTCGGGGATGCTATTCGTCTACGAGGAGCCGGGCAGCCCTGCCTTCTGGATGAAGAACACCCTGATCCCGCTCGACATGCTCTTCTTCGACGTGCGCGGCGACCTGCGGCATGTCCACTTCGGCGCAGTTCCGCATGACGAGACGCCAATTCCCGGTGGCGATGGCATTCAGTTCGTTCTGGAAGTCGCCGCCGGAGAAGCCGCGCGCCTCGGGATCGGGTCGCGCTCCACCATGCGGCATCCATCAATCGCCCCCGGCACAGCCCGATGGGGATGCTGACCTCTTCTGGCCGGAGCCGCACCGGCCCCGGCCTCTCACCAAAATGCACGGGACTACCTTTGAGCGGTTCAACCCTGCGGCTCACAACACGCCTTCCTGAACTGGCAGAGGATATGTCGGCCCTCACGGGCTGGTCCAACAAGGAACGCGCTGACGCGGGAGATTTCGCCCTTACGCGCGGAACACTCTTCCATCTTTGCTACTCAGCCCTTCTGCACCGTATCCACGCACCAGATCATGCTCGGCGGATTCACCTGTCGTTGCAGCGCTCCATGCGACTTGCTCCGCGCGCCGATCTGTTGAGGCCCGGTTGCGAACTGATCCTGTGGCATCGCGCCAGTATCAGGATCGCCGTCGAGATCATTGGTCATGGCTTCAATTGTCACTGGTATGCGAAGAACGGCACCTTGGCCGATCTCATCTGCGAGGCCGGAGCGGAATACGACCCCCTGATGGAGAGTATTCACCGGCATGTTGACAGCCAAAAGGACGGCGCGGCGACTACTGCCTGCACAACCAATTTGCGCATTGAAGCGCTTCTGCGATAGTGCCACGACTGCAAGCAGAGGAAGGCCATGATGACGAACACTACGCCTAAGCCCGAGGCCGGGGTTGAACCCAAGTTCATCGAGTCTTTGGGCCTCAAGGAATTAGAAGACCTGCGCCGACAGATCGAGAAGGCCATCAGCACAGCCGAAGCGAAAGCCTACCAGCAGATCGCGGTTCTTTTTCGTGACGAAGCAGTCAAGGCCGGGCTTGACCCGGAGAAGGCTATCGCTTTTGCGTCTGGACAACAGGGCGTGAAGCGCAAGCGCGCACCCAGCCTTGTCAGGTATGTCCACCCGACCGATCCAGCAACGACATGGACTGGACGCGGCCGAAAGCCGGGCTGGGTGAAGGAGCTGGGCGTGGAGCCGTCACCAGCGGTCTGAGGGCAAATGATCGACCGCTTCTTTCTGGTAACATCCTGAGCTATGATTTGACGCAGCGATCATATCCGGTCGCCACGTTATGCGAGGGATCGACGCCGATGTCCGAGACAACCACTGAATTGCCCTATGACGCCCGCCCGGCGATGTTTCGCGACAGCCCCCTGCGCTTCGTCTTTCTGATCCTTCTTGGCCCGTTGGGGGTCTTCGCGCTTGCGCTTATCGGCCAACGCACTGGCCTTCCAGATGAGCTTGTCCGCCTTGCCATGCCCGTGCCCGTGGCCGTGGCCGGACTGTCCCTTCTATCTTGGTATCTGGGCACCCGGTCCAACCGGCTTTCGGTCGATCAGACGACTGTCCGCCACAGGCGCGGCATTCTCTCTAAGCGAGTCAAGCAGATCGCCATCCCCACGATCAAGTCGTTCGAGGTCAGCCAATCGGCACTGCATCGCCTTACAGGGGTATGCAGTATCCGCATCTACACCGCTGGCGACCAGCCGGAGATCAGCCTGTCCGGTCTTCCTTACCCCGAGGAGCTGAACGATGCCCTCGAAGCCGCACGGCGTGAATGAGCGAGAATAGACTCCGTGCGCTACTCCTGTGCATATTGCTACATGTTAATGTCCGTGCTATTACCAATCAACGCGATATATCATGCTTTTTTTCTTGACAGTGTTGTTTCGTCTGTGTAGCGTGAAGGCACAACGATTGAGGAGTTCACGCCATGACACTGGCCTTTGGAACGCAAACCGGCAGCCTCGCAAACCACATTCTGAGTGCGCCTGCTGCCGTGCCAACCCCGTCCGTGGGGATGGGCGCGACACTGCTCGGATGGACCGATCGCTATGCCGCAACCGTGGTTTCGGTGAAGGACGGCATCATCAGTCTCCGGGAGGATCGCGCCGAACGTCTCGACCAGAACGGGCAGAGCGATACACAGCTCTATGCCTACACCCCCGATCCTGACGGCATGATCCATCACTACCGGCGCAAAAATGGCGCGTGGGAGCGCGTGGAGTTCAACGAGGGCACGAAGCGCTGGACGAAAAGCGATGGATACAGCCTGCGGCTCGGCGTCCGCGACCACTACTACGACTATTCCTTCTGATTGCAGGATTTCGACATGACCCGTCAGCACGACCAAGCGACAACCGATGATCGCATCCTCGCCGCCCGGCAAGCACGTCGCCGGGCTGCCGAGGATCGCTTCCTGTCGCGGCAGGAGCGGCGTTCGCGGGAGGCGGAAGCGCTTGTGGGCGAGATTTGCCGGGAAGGGCAGCCTGTATTCTACATCAATCGCCGCGACCGTAGGGGCAATCTGACGGGGAAGACGGCCGAGTTCCCCGGAGCGCTGGGCTTCGGCGCAGCTCTCGGCTTCCTGATCCAGCACAATTACGTCTGAGTGGGAGAAGGAGCGAGTGCGCCCCCTTACCACAACAGTTCTGGCCACGCTTGCGGATCAGAACGATGCGTTCCGCAAGCTGGTGAAATCAGGCGCGCCGCTCGGCATCCTCGCCTATGGAGGGGCCGCCGTCCCGTCGGCTGGTGCGCGATCGCGCCGCGGGCGGCGACACCGGCGGCGTCATCGATCTTCCCGCCGGTCCGCTTGACTACGAGCACGGTGTGAACGTTGGGACATGCCGCCACCGCCTTGTCGGTGTTCGCCTTGAGCGGGACGTTCTTGGCGCCTCTCGGACCTTCGTCGGCGGTGATGACGATGTCGGGACGCCAGGATTGGATGATTTCCTTCGCCTCGAGGGCGCGCTGCTTCAGGCCTTCCGCGTCCGGATGCCGCTTGGCGTCCATGTCGAACTGGCGGACCTCGCACTTGCCGCCGAGCACGGTGCGCAACCCGCGCTCGATGGCGTCGGAATGCTCGTATCCGCGGTGATATGACGACACGAACAGGCATTTTTGGTCGCCGCCGACGCGGCGTCGACGCCGAAGGCCGCGGTCATGGCCAAAACAGACGAAGAGACCGAAGGCAATTCTTGTTGCGTGAATTGGTTTCATGGTTGTTTGCCTCGAGTTCGGCGGCCTGAGTTCCGGCCCGCCGGACGGTGGATGTTGGCTACCCTTGCGTTGGCGTCTCGCTCGACGAACGGCTGGGCCGCGGACGGCGTGTCCGCGTTTTTTTTGGATCTAGGTGGCGAATTCGGTTTTGCTCCGGCGGCGCGGCAATGGCATCAAGATAGGTGGATGTGCCGGGCGAGTGCCTTGGCAGCCCGCTTCCTCAAGCGAGCGAGGGACCGAGGCGAAGATCACCGAAACCAACATTTCTTCCGCGTGCGCGCAGAATGACGCTCGGACGAGATG
>JAAURK010000025.1 GCA_012032275.1 Tabrizicola sp. | reverse complement strand
AATCTCGCCAAGCGCATCCCACAATGTCCGAGCCATCCCGTACCTCTTGAGTTGGTGACGCCTCGGTAGAATCCGATTTGCTCGGTGTGTCAGCACCAGTCGGGTGCGGTTCTTTGAATCACCCTGAAAATGTATGGCTTAATACAGACGAAATTGGTTAAATTCAAATTTCCTTGCTAAAATTTTACACTTTAGCTGCAAAACTTAATCCTCCGACCGCGCAAATTTCGACGCCGCGTTGTGCCGCGTCTTTAGCCAGCGCACCGTCTTCGTCGCGGCGCGCATGATCACCGTCTCGGTCTCGACGAAATTGCCGGAGAATTTGACGCCGCCGAGGAGCGAGCCGTCGGTAACGCCGGTCGCGGCGAAGATCACATCGCCCTGCGCGGATCAGGCCGCTTCGTGCGCGCACGTCAGAAGGCCGCCGGACAGCCGGTGACAGGACTTTCCCCCCGCCTGCGCCAGGGGGGCGTCTATCTGATCACCGGCGGAACCGGCGGCATCGGCCGTCAGATGGCGCTGTGGCTCGCCCGGCAGGCCGGGGCCAGGCTGGTCCTTCTGGCGCGCAGGGCGACGTCGCATCCGGGCGTCGAAGCGGACATTGCCGCCATGGGAGGCGAGGCCCTGCTTCTGGACGCCGATCTCACCGACGAAGCCGCCGTGTCGGCCGCGATCACTGCTGCCCGGGCGCGATTTGGCGCGATCCACGGCGTCATCCATGCGGCCGGAGTCTTGCACGATGCGCCGCTCTCGGCCAAGTCCCTTGCCGAAGCCGAAGCGCTGATGGCGCCAAAGCTCAGGGGTGCGCGCCTCCTTGACCGGCTGCTGCCGGAAGGTTCGGTCGATCTCTTCGCGGTGATCTCGTCCTCGTCGGTCGTCATCGGCGGTGCGGGCCAGACCGACTATGTCGCCGCCAACGCGATGCTCGAGGCGCTTGCCGCCTCCCGCAGCGACGGGCTCTCCATTGCATGGGGCGTGTGGCGCGATACCGGCATGGCCGCGCGGATCTATGGCGCGGGAGAGCAGCATAACGCCGCCGACACGATGCTTGGCCAGCGGTCCGACGCTGCGGATGGCACGATCAGCTTTGCGCGCGTCGTCGATCCCGAAACCGACTGGCGGGTGGCCGAACATGTCGTGGGGGGCAAGCCCGTGCTGCCGGGCACGGCCTATATCGACATGGCTCAGGCGGCTGCCCTTGCGGCTTTTGCCCCCGGCGATGTGTTCGAGCTCCACTCGCTCTCGCTGCTGCAGCCGATGATCTTCGCGACGCCGCTGCCCCGGCGCGTGACGGTGGCCTTGCGGCCCAACCGGCAAGGCTTTGACCTGACCATCGAAAGCACCTCGGGCGCGCCGCAATCGTCGGTCGAGCATGCCCGCTGCCAGATCACGCTGGTGAAGGCGGCGGATCGGACGGTGCCCGCGGCGCTGTCGACACCTGTAGATCTGCCGCGCGCGGTCCGGTCCGGCCGTCCGCCCCAGGACGCGCTGATCAGTTTCGGCGCGCGCTGGAGCAATGTGGGCGATGTCCATGCCGGGGCGGATCAGGCTATGGGCCGCTTTGATCTTCCGCCCGCGTTCGCCGCCGATCTGGCGCAGCATCCGCTGCATCCCGGACTGCTGGATATGGCAGCGACCGTCGGGCTGCACATGCTGCCCGAAGAGGCGATGCAGGGCTTGGTCTATGCGCCGATGTCGGTGGACAGGTGCCGCGTTTTTGCGCCCTTGCCGGCAACCGTGACCAGCCGCGCGGTCCGGGTCGCGGGCGAGCACCGCAAGTTCGTGGCGTTCGACGTGCTGGTCTCGGCAGAGGACGGAACGCCGGTGATGATGATCGAGCGGCTCGCGCTGCGCGCTGTCGATGGTGGCATGCTTGACGCAGCCACCGGCGCTCCTCCACTGACCGAACAGCTTCTGTCGACCGGGATCCGCGCGCGCGAAGCCGCCTCGGTCTTTCCGCTGGTCTTCGGGCATGCCGCCCGGCAGATCGTCGTCTCGCCGGTATCGCTTGACATGGTGCGCCTCGCGATGATCGCGAGGACGGACCGGCGGCCGCCCGTTGAAAGGCCGAGAAGCGCGGGCGGAGAGATCGGCAATCCCCTCACCGCCCGGATCGCGGCGATCTGGGGCGAGATTCTCGGGATCGATGCCGTGGGCGAGGAGGATGATTTCTTCGCGCTTGGCGGCCATTCGCTGAACGCGGTGAGGATGTTCGGGCAGATCCGGAAAGAGTTCGGCGTCAACCTTCCGCTCGCAACCCTGTTCGAGGCACCGCGGGTCCGCGATCTTGCTGCGTTGCTTGGGGCGGAGGACGCGCCCGCGGATGCAGCCGAGGCGGCGGGCGCTGGCGCGACAACGCGGCAGCCGATGCGGGCCTGGTCACCGCTTGTCGTGATCTCGAAAGGGTCAGAGGTGCAGCGGCCGTTCTACTGCGTGCATGGCGCGGGTGGAAATGTGCTGAACTTCCGGCCTCTGGCGGGCTTTCTGGACCCCTCGATCCCCTTTGTCGGCCTGCGGGCCTATGGCTCGGACGGGGCGCCGGAGGTCGACGGGACGATCGAGGCGATGGCCGAGCGCTATCTCGACGCGATCCGGGAGTTTCAGCCGAAGGGCCCCTATCGTTTCTCGGGGTATTCGGGCGGTGGCGTCATCGCCTACGAAATGGCGCAGCGGCTGCAGCGGGCGGGCGAGACCGTCGAGCGGCTGGTGTTCTTTGACACGCTGGCCCCGCATGTCGCCCGTCAGCGGCTGACCAAGCTGCAAAAGCTGTGGGCCGCGCGGAAATGGGACTGGCGCTTCGCGATGGAGTGGCGGAACCGCCGTCGGCAAAGCCAGGGCGGACAGGATGACCGCCATCGCATCGCCGCACTGATCGCCAGCGGTTCGTCCATCCCAGAAGAGCTGCGCGGACAGCGGATGACGGAGGCCTATTCGGTTGCGCAGGCCGCCTATGCGCCCTTGCCCTATGCGGGCGAGGTGATCTTCTTCCGCGCCCGGCAGGCGAGCACCCAGTTCATCGCAGCGGGGCCGGTGCTTGGCTGGGACGGGCTACTGACCGGACCGGTCACGAACCATCTGGTCGAGTGCAATCACTTCACCATGATGGCGGAACCGGCCATCGGCATCATCGGCAGGCATCTGAACGAGTTGCTGGGCCTTGGAAACACCCATCTCTAGCGCGGTCAGGGCGTCGGATCAGCCAAGCCCGGAACCTTGTAGAAAGGCGATGATCGCCGGGATCAAGCCGTGGCTTGCCAGATCGGCGTGGTTGCCATTCTCCAGCCGCACGAAGGATTTCGGCCCGGTCGCCGCCGCATGAAGCTCTTCCGCCCCGCCGATGGGCACCTCGCTGTCGAGCGCGCCGTGGATGAAAAGCTTCGGCGCCGCGATCGCGGGAAGCAGGTCGCGCGTATCGTATCTTTCCGCCCACATCACGCGGCAGAACGGGGCGCCATGATACCGGCGCTCGAAATAGTCGCAGAGACTTCCGAACGCCGCTTCGAGGATCACCGCGCCGGAGGGCCGTTCGCTTGCCAGCCGCGCCGCAACGCCGGAGCCGAGGCTGAAGCCGTGGATCACCCGTGTTTCGGGCGTGACCGTGGTGCCAAGAAGCGCATCAAGCTGATCGTAGAGCGCGCGGGCATCCCGGGCGAAAGTCGCCTCGGACGGAGTGCCTCCGGCGTCGCCTGATCCGCGATACTCCATCATCACCAGCCCGTATCCGGCATCTGCCAGCGGCGCCATGCGGCGCATCGCGGGGCCGATACCGGCAAAGTTGCCGTAGAAACTGATGAGGACCGGTCGCCCCGGTTTCGGCGCGATCACCCAGGCCCGCGCGACAAACCCGTCCTCCGACCGGAACGTCATGACCTGCGCCTCGGTCAGCCCGACATCCCCCGGCGCATAGGCCGTGCCGTCAAATCTGTAGATCCCGTAAGTCTGGAAGGCCCAGAGTGCGCCCAGCATTCCGATGCCGATCACGAGCAGCGTTGCCGCAACGATTTGTGATGTGTTCACGGTGCTTTTCCCGGAGTTCGGACGGTTTGCGCTTCGCAGGTGCAGAAATGGGGTGCGGGGCGTGGTGATGGCCCATTTTCGCCGCCGGTGGCTGGAAGTTCAAGTGGACCGATTCGGCTTTGGTGACAAAAACCGTCTGATTCCTGCCCGTTCCGCACAGCGTTCCTCACATCGAGTAAGTGACATATCGGCATTAATGCGCTCATTCGTCGTTCCGGCGTCAGCGACAGATCGCGCAAACTTCCGGCGGTTGTTCAGGAATTCTTAGTGAATTTCCCCTCAAATACGAGGATGGGTGTCACGGTTTGATGGATGCGGGCGCATCTTCCGGGGCACCTCTGCAAGGAATATCAACACGATGACCCTCTTTCTGGTGGAAATTGGCGATCCCTGCGCTGAAACGGGCCAGCTGAGCCGGTTCGCCAGCCATGGGCGGGTCACCGCCAATTGGCCTGAAACGTGCCTAGATTTCGCCGGAAACGACGGCGAGACTATCCTTGCAGAGTCCGAAATAAGTCGACAACTATCGCTAAGGTTGTATTCTTGCCCGAGATGAAGGTGACGCCATGTTCGTAATGTACATCGTAGCAGGAATTTTGACATCAACCGTTGCAGGAATTGCTGCGGTTGCATTGGGGCACTCGTTGATGATCGGGGCGGTCACCTATGCGGTCGTGGGCATGGCAACGGTCTGTTTGCTGGCCTCCATCACATGGGCGATGCATCACGCCAAGAAACCCGCTCACAAATCTGCAATGATCCCGGCGACGCTGAAACTGCGCGGTCACTGACGGAACTCCCTTCCTGAACGGTCGGATTTGCCAGCGGTGCCCGCTGCCGCGGCACGGCTGTGCTTCGTTCCGGCACCGGTATCCGCAGGTTGGCTGGCAGCCGGTCGAAGGCGCCAGCGCATAATTGGGGCAGTGCGCAGCACCTGCACAAACGACTTTCCCACAATGAACCATCGTGAGGGCCGCCGACAGTATCGAAGGCCAGCGCGACGCTTGTGTCAGAGATACCCTTGGGCCCGGAAGCTTATCTCGCAGGATTTGCCGATCACCAGGTGATCGTGAAGCACGAGGCCGAGCGCCCTGCAGGCATCCTGGACCTGCAACGTCATCGACAGGTCGGACTCCGACGGCGTCGGATCGCCCGAAGGGTGATTGTGAACCAGAATGAGGGCCGAGGCGTTCAGTTCCAGCGCGCGCTTGACCACCTCTCGCGGATAGACCGGCACGTGATCGACCGTGCCCTTGGCCTGCTCGTCATCGGCGATGAGAACATTCTTGCGGTCGAGAAACAGCACGCGAAACTGCTCGGTCTCGCGATGCGACATGGTGGTGTGGCAATAGTCGAGCAGCGCGTCCCAGGAGGACAGCACCGGGCGGTGCATGACGCGGGCACGCGTCAGGCGTTGCGCCGCAGCCTCGACGACCTTCAGCTCCAGCACGACCGCCTCCCCCACCCCCTTGACCATCGCCAGACGCGCCGGGGCCGCGGTAACCACGCGATTGAAATCGCCGAACGTGTCCAGCAAAAGGCGGGCGAGCGGCTTCACATCCTGGCGCGGAATCGCCCGGAACAGCACCAGTTCCAGCAGCTCGTAATCCGGCATCGCCTGCGCCCCGCCCTCGATGAAGCGGGCCCGCAGCCGCTTGCGGTGATCGGCGATGTAGGACGGTGTCCTGCCCGAAAGCGACACGGCCTGCGCCTCGTCCTCATCGCGCGAGGGGTCAAACAGCGGGAGTGCGGCGTCGTGAAATCCGGTGCTCATGGCGAGAGGATCCTCCCTTCTGGTAAAGAACGGGTTAACGCCGGAAGGGCAGGGCACCGGAAAATCGTCCTTATGGCCTTGCTGACCTCTGGGCTCGACTGTATGCCCATCGGCCAAAGAGGGGTGACCATGACGGCGGCATTGCACTACTTTCGCTGGGCTTTCATCGTAACCGCCGCGGGTCTGATCCTGTGTTTCTGGCTTGGCTGGAGCTATTCCGGCACGATCGGAGGCGCCTTGCGCTTCCTGTTCGTGGGAACCGTCCTGGCAATTCTGGAAATCAGCCTTTCCTTCGACAATGCCATCGTCAATGCGAACAAACTCAAGGACATGACACCTGTCTGGCAACGCCGGTTCCTGACCTGGGGGATCCTGATCGCCGTCTTCGGAATGCGCATCATCTTTCCGCTGCTGGTCGTCGTCATCGCCGCGCATATCGGCCCCATCGCAGCGATCCAGCTTGCCGCAACCCAGCCCGACGAATACGCGCGCATCATCGGCGATGCGCATCTGTCGATTGCCGCGTTCGGCGGATCGTTCCTGATGATGGTGGCGCTGAGCTACTTTTTCGACGAAGGAAAGGAGGTCCACTGGATCGCCGGGCTCGAGAGGCGCATGTCGGCCTATGCCTCGATCCGCGGGCTGGAAGTGGCGGCACTTCTTGTCATCGTGATGATCTTCGCCTTCATCCTGCCAGAGCCCGTCGTCGGCACATTCCTCTTCTCTGCGGTGGCGGGCCTTCTGACCTTCCTTGCGGTGGAGGTTCTCGGACATGTGCTCGACGCCAGTCAGGAGGCCGCGCATATGGCCGCCAAGGGCGGTGTCGGCGCCTTTCTCTATCTTGAAGTTCTGGACGCGTCATTCAGCTTCGATGGGGTGATCGGTGCCTTCGCGCTGACGCAGAACCTGTTCCTGATCGCGATCGGCCTTGGCATCGGCGCCATGTATGTCCGCTCGATGACGATCATGCTGGTGGAGCGTCAGACTCTGGCGCAGTTCCGCTATCTGGAACATGGCGCCTTCTGGTCGATCCTGGTTCTCGCCTGCGTGATGTTCGGCCAGACGCTGTGGCACGTCCCCGAAGTGATCACCGGCCTTCTGGGGGCCGGGTTCGTCGGCCTCGCGCTCTGGTCATCGATCCGCTGGAACCGTGCCGGTGCCTGACGGGATCTAGCCGCCATCCCCGTTCAGGGCGGTCGTGGCCGATTCCATCAGACCGTCAAGCTGCAGGCGCATCATGTCGACAAAGCCGACATAGGCGTTCAGCGGCCCGCGAAGTGCCGGAATCTGCGTCGACAGCTGTTGCGCGGAAAGATAGAGGACGACGCCAAGACAGGCGACCGCGACCATGCTCAGAAACCCGCTGCGAAAGCTGCTTCGCCTGCCGGATGACCCTGCAACCGATCCGGCCGCGTCTTCATCGTCATCGACCGTCTCGGAGGGTTTCAAGGTGCCGTTGATCTCTTCGACATCGGGAAACGGCCCGCGTCGCCGACCCGCCTTTGCAGCCTCGGCTTCCGGTGCGGCAGCCTTTGCCGCCGCCGCGGCCGTTCCGGCAGGTGCCGCGCGGTCTGCAACACGCGCTTCCTTCTCGCGTTCCGCCTCTTCCCGCAGGATCGCGAGGACGGAATCGTCGACGCCATAGGCGGGCGGCGCCGCGCCACCGGCGGGCGAGCTTCCCTCCTCCGACTCGGGCGGAAGTTCGTCCATCAGATCCAGGGTCTCGGTCTTGGCGGGGGCCTCATCCTCTGCCGCGACCTCTGCCGCGACCTCTGCGGCGACCGGCGTCTCTGCCACGGGTTCGGGTACATCGGCTGCCGCATCTGCCTCCGGCTGGGGCGAGATTTCCGTCACCGGGCCCTCGAACTTCGTCGCGGATTTCATCTGATACCAGGCATGCCCACAGCTTGCGCACTGGACATCGCGACCCCCTTCAGGAATAGCCTCATCCGGGACATCATATTTTGCGTCGCAATTCGAGCAAATCAATCGCATTCGAATTCCTCAGGCCTTTCAAGCGCTCTCGTCTGGTTTTGTAGCGCTTATCCACAGCTACTCCAAGAGTTTGTGTCTCCGACTTGTGCAATCCTTTCCGCCTGTGCGATGGAAAGCGCAGTTGCGGCCGGCCGATCCCGGCTTCGACCATGGCCGCAGCGGCGGGGAGACATCGGTGATCGCCTTTGAAAATGTGGCATATGGCTATGGCGGCGCATCCTTGCTGTCGGATGTGTCACTGCGCCTGCTGCCCGGTTCGTTTCACTTCCTGACCGGGCCTTCCGGCGCGGGGAAGTCCACGGTGCTGAAGCTTGCCTATGCAGAATTGATGCCGACATCGGGCCGGATCAGCCTCTTTGACCGGGATGTTCGCAGCCTGTCGCGAGATGATGTGGCCCGGACGCGGCGGCGGATCGGGATCGTTCACCAGGATTGCAAGTTTCTGGATCATCTGCCGCTGTCGGCCAATCTCGGCCTGCCGTTCACGGTTGCCGAGCGCGAGAGCGATCCGCAGGATCTGCGCGCTCTGCTGGACTGGGTCGGCCTGTCGCAGTTGCATGATGCCCTGCCGCCAACCCTTTCAGGAGGCGAGCGGCAAAGGGCGGCCCTGGCGCGGGCGGTGATCGGCGGCCCGGATGTCATTCTCGCCGACGAGCCGACCGGCAATGTCGACTGGGACATGTCGCTGCGTCTGCTTGCACTGCTGGTAGAGCTGAACCGGATGGGGAAGACGGTACTCGTCGCCACGCATGATCTGAACCTGATCCGGCAGGCGAAATCGCAGGTTTCCGCCCGGGTTCTGCGCATCGCGCAGCAGCGTATCCAGGTCGCGGGGGCCGATCTGTGAGAGCCGGGGCATCCCGGCGCGGCCGCGGGCAGGGACCGGCGGACGAGATCGTGCCGCCCTCCGGCCATACGGCCTGGCTGACCACCTTCACCGCCGGTGCGATGGTCTTTCTCTGTGTCTTCGCCGTTGCATTGTCGCTTGCCTCCGGTCGGCTGGCCGCGCGCTGGTCTGCCGCCCTGGCCCAGACCGCAACCATCCGGCTTTCCGCACCGCCCGAGCAGATGCAGATCCAGACCGACGGGGTCCTGTCGCTGCTTTCGGAAACGCCGGGGGTTGCGTCTTTTCGGGCGCTTGATGACACCGAACAGCGCAAACTTCTGGAGCCATGGTTCGGTCCCGATCTGCCGCTCGAGGATCTGCCGATGCCCCGGTTGATCGAGGTGGTGGAGGACGCGCAGGGCTATGACGACGAGGGCCTGCGCCAGAGGCTTGCCGCCGAAGCGCCGGGCGCGGTTCTTGACGACCATACCCGCTGGCGCCAACCGCTGGTCGAGGCGGCCTCGCGGCTGCGCCTCCTCGGTGTGCTCTCGATCCTGCTGATCGGCGCCGCGATGGCGGCCATGATCACGCTGGCCGCCAATGCGTCGCTCGCCGCCAATGCAGAGGTGATCCGCGTTCTGCGCCTTGTCGGGGCGAAAGACAGCTACATCGCGCGCGCCTTCGTCCGCCGCTTCACGATTCGCGCGCTGACCGGTGCCCTGGTCGGTGCATGTGCAGGGCTCGTCGGCGTGGCGATGCTGCCTGCCGCCGGGCCTGCGGGCGGTTTTCTGGCGGGCCTCGGTTTCAGCGGGGTCGAGTGGTTGTGGCCTTTGCTCCTGCCCCCGCTTGCCGCTATCGTCGCCTTCCTGGCCACACGCCGTGCCGCCTTCGCCAAGCTCAAGGAGCTGACATGATCGTCATCCGCTGGATCCTGTCGTTGATCTTCGTTGTGCAGATGTATGTCGCGATGGCGGTCATCGCGGTTGCTTACGCACCCTGGGCGCTGTTCTCGCCGAAAGGCGCCCGGGCGGCCTGCAAGGCCTATTGCCGGTGGGTGTTCCTGACGCTTCGTCTGCTCTGCGGTCTGCGCTGCGAGGTGCGCGGCACCCCGCCGACGGACGAGGTTCTGGTCGCGGCCAAACACCAGAGTTTCCTCGATATCATGGTCATCTTCTACGCGGTTCCGGCGGGCAAGTTCATCATGAAACGCGAATTGATGTATGCACCTTTCCTTGGCCAGTATGCCCTTCGCATCGGATGCGTTCCGGTCGACCGGGGCAGGCGCGGAGCCGCCATAACCAAGATGAAGGCCGATGTCGCCAGAGGTGCCGTGGAACCGGGGCAGCTGATTATCTATCCCCAGGGCACCCGCGTGGCGCCGGGGGTCGCGAAACCCTACAAGGTCGGCACCGGTCTGCTCTACGAACAGCTGGGTCAATCCTGCGTTCCGGTGGCCACCAATATCGGGCTTTTCTGGCCAAAGCGCGGCATCCTGAGAAAGCCGGGCGTCGCGGTGGTGGAGTTTTTGCCGCCGATACCGCCGGGCCTTGCCGTCGCCGACTTCATGGCCCGGCTGGAAGGTGACGTCGAGACCCACTCCAACCGCCTGATGGCCGAGGCGGGGTTGGACGGCTGATGTCCACCCGCGCCGACACGATCGACCACATCACTGACGCATTGGGGCCGCTGCCGCTCAACGCGCGCAGGATGTTCGGCGAATATGCGCTTTACCTCGACGGCAAGGTCGTGGCCCTCGTCTGTGACGATGAGCTTTTCCTGAAACCCACCCCCGGCGCTCTGGCGGCACTGCCGGGCTTCCCGACCGGCCACCCCTATCCCGGGGCGAAGCTTCACCTGCGTGTCACCGAGGCGCTGGATGATCCAGGTCCGGTGATTGCCGCGCTCAAGGCCATCGCCGCCGATCTACCCGCACCAAAACCTAAAAAGCCGAAAGCTCAGATCAAATAGTCTTTCTCTTCTCCAAATATCCCACGGGGGGTCCGGGGGGTGTGAAACCCCCCGGGGCCAGACAAAGGCACCACGCATGGACTGGATCACCACGCTCGACGACCTTCACCGCCATTACGGCCAGCCGGGCGAGGCCGCGACGGTCAAGGTCACCGGCCACCTCACCCCCGCCTATCGTGCCTGGATCGACCGTGCCCGCTTCTGCGTCCTGACCACCGTCGGCCCCGAAGGCACCGATGGCTCTCCCCGGGGCGACGAGGGGCCGGTCGTCACCGTCCTTGACCCCCGGACCCTGGCGCTGCCGGACTGGCACGGCAACAACCGCATCGACAGCCTGCGCAACATCCTGCGCGATGGCCGCGTGAGCCTGATGCTGCTGATCCCCGGTGCCAACAACGCCCTTCGCGTCAACGGAACAGCCCGCCTCACGGCCGACCCCAGCCTCCGCGCCCGCTTCGAGCATCAGGGAAAAGTGCCACGGACAATCATCGTGATCCGTATTGCCGAGGTCTATTCCCAATGCGCCCGCGCGCTGATCCGATCGGCGCTCTGGACCTCTGGGGATCAGTCGCAGGGGTTGCCGACGGTGGGCGACATGCTGCGCGAAATCACCGAAGGCCGGATTGACGGCGCGGCCTACGATGCCGACTGGCCGGGCAGGGCAGCGACGACGATGTGGTGATCAGCTCAGCGGGCAGTCCGCCACTTCCAGATCCAGCGCCAGCTTCGCCTGCGGGCCATAGGCGAGGCCGGAGACATTGATGTAAAGCGTGCCCGTCTCGGCCCAGACTTCGGTCCCCGCCATCGTGGTGCCCGCAGGGTCGATGGCGACCTTTTCGAACAGCGCGCATTCGGTTTCGAACCGCAGCACATAGCCGTTGAACCTTGCCACGTAGAAGAAACCCCAACCCCGCGGATAGCTCAGCTCGATCCGGCTTGGCCCGATCTCCACCGTGACTGGCACCACATCAATGCCACCGCTCAGCCCCTCCGGCTCCAGCCCGAATTCGACACCCGCGCCGACGGTCACCGTCCGCCCCCGGGCCTTGAGAAAGGGGGCGTCGGGATCGTCGAAGGTTTCGACGGTGAAGGTCACCAGACGGCCCTCGAGCGTGCCCTCCGCAATGGCAGGGGCTGCCACAAGCGCCGCGACCAGCGCTGCCCGGATCAAGCGGCGAGACCTTTCGAGCCCATGTCCAGAAACTTCTGGCGGCGGTCGCGGATCAGCGCGTCGGGTGTCTTGCCCGACAGTTCCTTCAGCATCGCCTCGATCGCCTTGCCCACCGCTTCGATCGTCTCTTTCGGGGCGCGTTGCGCGCCGCCCAGAGGTTCCTTGACGATCCGGTCGATCACACCGAGGTTCTGCAGATCCTGCGCCGTCAGACGCAGCGCTTCGGCCGCCTCCCGCATCCGCTCGGCGTCTTTCCACAGGATCGAGGCGCATCCTTCCGGACTGATCACCGAATAGACCGAATGTTCCAGCATCGCCACGCGGTTGGCGCTTGCAAGTGCGACCGCGCCGCCCGATCCGCCCTCGCCGATGACGACCGAGATCAGGGGCACGCCGATCGACAGGCACTTTTCGGTCGACCGCGCGATCGCCTCGGCCTGCCCGCGTTCCTCGGCACCCTTGCCCGGATAGGCGCCCGGCGTGTCGACAAGCGTGATCACCGGCAGGCGAAAGCGGTCCGCGATATCCATCAGACGGATCGCCTTGCGGTATCCTTCGGGGCGGGCCATGCCGAAATTGCGCTCGATCCGGGTCTTGGTATCGTTGCCCTTTTCATGGCCGATCACCAGCACCGGCTGGTCGTTGAACCGCGCGATTCCGCCCATCACCGCCTCGTCTTCGGCAAAGGCGCGGTCACCGGCAAGGCTTGTATATTCGGTGAAGAGCTGGGTGATGTAATCGCGGCAATGGGGCCGGTCCGGATGCCGGGCGACCTGGCATTTCTGCCATGCGGTCAGCGTCTTATATAGATCCCGCAGCGCCGTCTCGGCCTTGCGGTCCAGCGCCTCCGCCTCTTTCACCACATCCATGCCCGAATTCGACCGCGCCATCGCGCGCAGTTCTTCCGCCTTGCCTTCGATTTCAGCGAGCGGTTTTTCAAACTCGAGGTAGTTCATGCCTGCATCCTCCGGACCCTGACCATATATGCCCCTGCGTCCGGCCCGATGCAACTCGGCAAGATTTGTGGCGCGGATGCTGGCACAAACGCGGGGCGATGGCAGAGAGAGGCACGATGGCAAACGACTATGAAAAGCGGCTTTTGCGGGTGATCGACCATATCCACGACAATCCGGCAGGCGATCTGTCGCTGGACAATCTGGCCGATGTCGCCGCGCTCAGCCGGTTTCACTGGCATCGGGTCTATCGGGCCATGATGGGCGAGACCGCCGCGCAAACCGTCAAGCGGCTTCGGATGCACCGCGCATCCTGCCTGCTGGTCCGGACGGATCGCACCCTGCCCGAGATCGCCGCCGCGGTGGGCTATCCGAACCCCTCCAGCTTCTCGCGCGCCTTCGCTGACATCTATGGCTTTTCCCCGACCGGTTTTCGCGAACGGGGCGAGCTTCGGCTGCTTGCACGATCCCCCAAACCAGGAGTCACATTGATGTATCCCGTCACCATCCGCAGCGAACCCGAACGCCGACTTGCCGCCATCGCCCATCGCGGCGCCTATTTCGAGATCAGCCGCGCGTTCGAAAAGCTCTTCGCGGCGCTTTCGGCGCGCAATCAGGTGGACAGGACCGGTCACATGGTCGGCGTCTTCCACGACGATCCGTCGCTGAAACCGGTCGAAGATCTGCAAAGCCACGCGGCGGTCGAGATTTCGGCCGAAGTGCCGATTGACGAGCCGCTGGAGGCGATCACCCTTCCTGCCGCGCGCCATGCGGTGCTGAGGTTCACCGGCCCCTATGCCGGGCTCCCCGCGGCCTATGATCAGCTGTTTGCCGACTGGCTGCCCGATCGGGCGAGAAACCGGCGGATTCGCCTTCGTTCGAGATCTATCTGAATTCCCCCATGGATACCGCTCAGGACGAGCTGGTCACCGAAATATGCCTGCCCTTGCTGGACTGACCATGACAGACGAGGTGCGGGCCGCCTTCGCTGCGGCCCCACCCGTTTCGCGGCAAGGAATGCTTGCGCTCCGCCAGTTGATTTTCGACGTGGCAGGCGGCCTTCCGAGGATCGGCCCGGTTGAAGAAGCGCTGCGGTGGGGAGAGCCGGCCTATCTGACGCCTGCCACCGGTGCGGGCAGCACGATCCGCCTTGGGGTGCCACGGTCCGGCGGGTTCGCGCTCTACTGCAACTGCCGGACAAGCCTGATCGACGATTTCCGCGCGTTTGCCGGGGCTTCCTGCCGGACGGAGGGCAACCGGGCGGTGGTCTTCCGCCACCCGCAGGAGATCGACGCGGCGCTGATATCGATCCTGATCCGCCGTTCGCTGACCTGGCACTGGCGGAGCCGGCGGGAGGACATCGCGGTGACCGGGCGCTGATATCGCGGCAGCGCCGCTGTCAGACAGCAACGCCCCGACCCGTCCGGGCCGAGGCGCGCGTCCTCCCTCATGTGCTGCGCGAGGGTCTCCCCACCCCGATGCGCAGCGGAGTATTCCAATCCTGCCCGGCAACTGGGCTTTCCAGCCACGAAGGTGCCTCCTGCGGGGGCAGTCTGTCAACGAGTCTCTGTGCTTTTCCCGATGATTTCCGCCTGCCGCACGATCACCTCGGCCTGCCGCATCGATGCGATGTCGACAAGACGGCCCTTGTAGATCGCGGCACCCTGGCCTGCCGCCTTGGCAGCCTCCATCGCAGCAAGGATCTCGCGCGCCTCCGCGACCGCCGCGTCCGACGGGGTGAACACCTCGTTTGCAAGGGCGATCTGCCTGGGGTGGATTGCCCATTTGCCGACCATGCCCAAAGTCGCGGATCGCCTTGCCTGGGCGCGAAAGCCATCGTCATCGCCAAAATCGCCGAACGGGCCATCGACAGGCAGAACCCCATGCGTCCGGCAGGCCGCGACGATGGCGGTTTGCGCCCAATGCCAGGGATCGGACCAGTGCTTCGCCCCGCCGTGCAGCATGTAATAGGTCTCCTGCGTTCCGCCGATGCCCGTGGTCTGCATCCCCATCGAGGCCGCAAAATCGGCGGCACCAAGGCTCATCGCCTGAAGGCGGGGCGAGGAGGCGGCGATCTCGTCGACATGGGTGATGCCCGCGGCGGTTTCGATGATGACCTCGAAGCTGATCGGCTTGCGCCCTTTCGCGCGCTCCACCGCCGTGACAAGCGCATCCACGGCATAGACATCCGCGGCAGAGCCGACTTTCGGGATCATGATCTGATCCAGCCGGTCGTCCGCCTGTTCCAGAAGATCGACGACATCGCGGTACCAGAACGGGGTGTCGAGCCCGTTTATCCGGACGGACAGGGTCTTGTGGCCCCAGTCGACCTCTCCGATCGCCTGAATGATCCGGGCGCGGGCCTGATCCTTGTCGGCGGGCGCGACCGAATCCTCGAGATCGAGGTTGATGACATCCGCGGCACTGGCGGCCATCTTTGCGAACAGTTCCGGCCGCGATCCCGGACCGAAAAGCTGGCACCGGTTCGGGCGGGCGGGGGCGGGGGGCTGCAGGCGAAAGCTCATGATGACGTGCCGCTAAGAAAATTGCCGGATTTCAGTTGTCATCGATATATAATTACTCTGCAATGCACAATCACCCTCTCGCATCCGCAGAAATTTTCTTGCCGCGGCGGGCAAGGCTGAACCGGCGACGCAGCCTCTGCCGGGCTGGCGGGCCCGTGCCGCCCCGGCACTTCACGGTAATGTTCAGTGCGATCGCACGCCAGGCCTTAGCTTCGGTCGAAACCGGGAGAATGATCATGCGGCTGCTACTCGCCTTTCTTGTGTCCTTGTCGGCCCTGCCCGCGCTTGCCTGCGGGCCGGACAGCGACTGTGTGGTCGGCGACCGGACCTATCGGCTTTATGTGCCCGAAGCGGCCCCGCAGCCGATGCCCGTGCTTCTTTTCGCCCACGGCTATCGCGGATCGGCGGCGGCAGAGATGCGCAACAAGGCGCTGCTGAAGATGGCGGACGACATGGGCATCGCGATTGTCGCGATGAAATCGGCAGAGGAGGACTGGGCACTGGCGCACACGCCGCAGGCCCCGGAACGGCCGGATGCCATGGAATACGACTACGTCGATGCCGTTCTTGCCGATGTTGCAGGGCGGGTGAAGGTCGACGCGGACCGGATCGTCATGTCGGGCTTTTCGGCCGGGGGGATGATGACCTGGACCATGGCCTGCGGCATGGCGGACCGGTTCCGCGGCTTTGTTCCCATGTCCGGCACCTTCTGGGCCCCGGTTCCCGAAACCTGCGATGCCCCGCCGCGAAACCTGGTCCATATCCACGGAACCGAAGATACCACCGTGCCGCTGAACGGCCGCGCGATCGGGGCGACACGCCAGGGCGAGGTAGAGCGCGCCCTGGCCATCTATGCCCAGCGCGGCGGTTTCAGCCGGAAGGGTGACGTGGACGGGCCTGACGGGATGACCTGCAGACAGGCCACCAATGCCGACAGCCGGATCCTCGATTTCTGCACCTTCAAGGGCGGCCACGGTTTTTCGGTGGCGCGCCTGCGCTATGGGATCGAACAGGTGCTCGCGGCCCCGCCCCCTTGACACATCCCCGGGCCTGACCCAAACCGCGCAGATACCCTTCGAGGAGCGCGCCATGACCCGCATCGTCTATCTGAACGGAGATTACCTGCCCGAGGCGGAGGCGAAGATTTCCATCTTTGATCGCGGGTTCCTCATGGCCGATGGTGTCTATGAGGTGACCTCGGTTCTCGACGGCAAGCTGATCGACTTCGAGGGGCATGCGATCCGCCTCGCCCGGTCCTTGCGAGAACTGGAGATCGCCAGCCCGATGCCGGACGACCGCATTCTGGAGATGCACCGCGAACTGGTGCGCCTGAACGACATCGATCAGGGGATGATCTATCTGCAGATCACCCGCGGCAATCCGGGCGATCGCAGTTTCATGTTCCCCGATGCCGCGGTTCCCTCGACCATCGTCGCCTTCACCCAGAATGTCCCGAACCTCGCCGATGCTCCGGCAGCCAGAACCGGGTTCAAGGTGATCTCGATTCCCGATCTGCGCTGGGACCGGGTCGATATCAAGACGATCCAGCTTCTCTATCCCTCGATGGGCAAGATGCTGGCAAAGAAGGCAGGCTGCGACGACAGCTGGTTCGTGCAGGATGGCGCAGTGACCGAGGGCACGTCGAACAACGCCTATATCGTCAAGGGCAACCGGATCATCACGCGGCATCTGTCCAGCGACATCCTGCACGGCATCACCCGCGCTGCCGTCCTGCGCTTTGCGGCCGAGGCGCAGTACGTGGTCGAGGAACGCGCCTTCACCATCGCCGAGGCTCAGGACGCCGACGAAGCCTTTTCGACCGCCGCGTCGATCTTCGTGATGCCGGTGGTGGAGATCGACGGCAAGGCCGTGGGGTCGGGCAAGCCCGGACCGGTCGCCGGCCGTCTGCGCGACATCTATCTTGAGGAAATGCGCAAGGCGGCGATCTGAGGCTCAGGCAGCCGTCTGCACCAGATGCACCATGACGGCGGCGTAGAAGACGATGCTCGCCGCCAGCACGAAGAGATGCCAGATCGTGTAGTGAAACGGCAGCCGGTCAAACAGGAAGAAGCCGACGCCGACCGTGTACAAGACCCCGCCCGTCACGATCAGCACGGTGACCGCCAGCGAGAGCGCGGAGAAAAAGCCGCCTCCCGCAAAAAGCCCGGCCCAGCCCATGGCCAGCGCAAGCCCCACGGCAAGCAGGCGCAGCCGGTCCGGTGCCATGATCCTCATCCCGGATCCGGCAATCGCCGCGCCCCAAAGGCCGGTCAGCAGCCAGGTGCCCTGCCCACCGGACATCAGCGTGAACGGCGTGTAGGTTGCGGCGATCTTGCAAAAGATCGCGGTGTGATCGAGGTGCCGGAAGAACGCCCGGCGGCGGGCTTCGACCGTCATGTTGTAAAGCGCGGAACAAAGCAGCATCGCGATCAGCGCAACCCCGTAGAGAGATGTGCCGATCACCGCCGGACCATCGCCACGAAGCACGACCGCAAGCGTGATCAGAACCGGCACCGCCATCAGTGCGGCGGCAACGCCCGCGACATGGACGACCGCATCGCTCAGACGTTCCGCTTTCGAGTAGCCAAGGCGAGACTGCAACAGCATGATCCGAAAATCCTAGCAGAGACGGTTGACCTAGCCCTGTCACTTATCCGTGTCAGTTCCGTAAAGCCGCGCCTTCCGGGCCAGAGCCTGCCCGGCAACAGCAGGGCCGGTGGCTGGCGGCGGGTCGGTCAGCACGCATCGGGCGGGCGGACCCCTTCGTCAGGATGGCGCATCGCCGACATTCTGCCGGAACGCCTCGGCAAAGGCGGCTTTCTTGTCGGCGGTGGCTTCGGTCTGGTTCTGCGCGACCCAGGCGGCATAGGGCATGCCATAGACGATTTCGCGCGCCTCATCCTTGGTCATGGCAAGGCCGCGGGCCTCGGCGGCCTCCTGATACCAGCGGCTGAGGCAGTTGCGGCAGAACCCGCCCAGCGTCATCAGGTCGATATTCTGAACATCGGGCCGCTTTTCCATCAGGTGATGGACCAGCGCGCGAAAGGCGGCGGCTTCAAGTTCGGTCTTCGTGGCTGCGTCCATCAGAGGCCTCCAGTATCTCGGCAAGGATCGGTGCAAGGCGCCTGGCCCAGAACCGCTGCGCCTCGGCCGTTGCGATCAGATCGTTCCTGATCTCGATCAAGGTATTCCGGCGGCCGGTTGCAAGGGCATGCCGGTCAATTGCATCGCCGGGAAGATGCCCGGAATAGGGTTCGTTGTCGCCGATGCAGAGGTCCGGCTCCGCCTGCAACCGGGCGATCAGCGGCAGCGAAAGGCGGTCATCCCGATGGCTGTAGAGGACACCCACCTGCCAGGGCCGGGGTGCCCGTCCGTTCAGGCGCGGCGTGAACGAATGGACGGCAAGGATCGCGGTATCGTCCCGGCGGGCGGCAAGCCGGGCATAGGCGTCGTGATAGGGGCGGTACAATCGGTCGATCCGCTCCTCCACCTCTGGCGGGCCGATGTGACGGTTGGCAGGGATGATCGTGCCGTCGTAAAGCCGCATCACCAGCGTCGGATCATCAAGGCCACGGTTCGGATCGATCACAAGGCGGCTGAAGCCGGACAGGAGCACGGGGCTGTCCAGCAGATCGCCCAGTGCGCGCGCCACACCCGCCGCGCCCACATCCCAGGCGATATGGCGGCCCATGTCCGCGTCGGCGATGCCAAGGCTGCCGCCGCCGATCCAGTCCGGCACGTGGTTCGACGCGTGATCGCAGGTCACCAGCCAGCGGCCCGACCGCGCCTCGCCCTCGATGTGATAGGCCAAGATCAACCCTCGTTCGTGATCCCGAAAACCGCTAGCCCATCGCCAGAGCGGAGTCTACTCGGTCGGGTTTCCCGGCGAAATGTTAAGGGATGGTCGCGAAAGCGGCCACGCCGCGAGGGCCGCTCTTGCCGATGACGGCCCCTGCCGGGCGGCGGCGGTGCCGCAGAAAAACCCTTCCCGGGATCCTTTCGGTGCAAATGCCGTAGCTTCCCGTTGCTCCAGGCGACAGTTTGGGCCATAACGCGGGCGGCCCACCACGAGATATGGATTTGATAAAAAGGAACAAGGCATGAGACGCCTTCGGAACGTGAAAATCGTGGCCACGCTCGGGCCGGCCTCCAATGACTACCAGATGATCCGCGGCCTCTTTGAAGCAGGCGCCGACGTGTTCCGCCTCAACATGAGCCACGGCACGCATGACGACATCCGCAAACGGCACGAGATCATCCGCAAGGTCGAGGCCGATGTGAACCGGCCGATTGCCATTCTCGCCGATCTGCAGGGCCCAAAGCTGCGCGTCGGCGTCTTCGCCAACAGCTCGGAAGAGCTTGAGGAGGGGGCCACCTTCCGGATGGACCTGTCGCCCGCCCCGGGGGACGCCAAGCGTGTGCAACTGCCCCATCCCGAGATTTTCGCCGCCTTGGAACCGGGAGCGTCGCTTCTGGTCAACGATGGAAAGATCCGCCTGAAGGTGAATGAGTGCGGCACCGATTTCGCCAATTGCACCGTGACGGTCGGCGGTACGATTTCGAACCGCAAGGGCGTGAACGTTCCCGATGTCGTCCTGCCTCTGGCTGCCCTGTCCGACAAGGATCGCGGCGATCTCGAGTTTGCCTGCGAACTGGGCGTGGACTGGCTGGCCCTGTCGTTCGTGCAGCGGCCCGAAGATGTGACCGAGGCGCGCCATCTTGCCAGGGGCCGCGCCGCCATCCTGTCGAAGATCGAGAAGCCGGCGGCGGTGAAGGCCTATGACGCCATCCTTCAGGTCTCGGACGGGATCATGGTGGCGCGGGGCGATCTGGGGGTGGAACTGCCGGTCTATTCGGTGCCGCCGATCCAGAAGCGGCTGGTGCGCGGGGCCCGGGCTGCGGCCAAGCCGGTGATCGTGGCGACGCAGATGCTGGAGAGCATGATCGAAAGCCCGGTTCCGACCCGTGCCGAAGTCAGCGACGTCGCGACCGCGATCTATGAGGGCGCGGATGCGGTGATGCTGTCGGCCGAATCCGCCGCCGGGAAATATCCGATCGAGGCGGTGACGACGATGAACAACGTCGCAATGTCGGTCGAGAAGGATCCGACATTCCGGTCTGTCATCGAGGCAAGCCGCGTGGTGCGGCCGGGAATCGATTGCCGACGGGATCGTTGCCGCCGCCCGCGAGATTGCCGAGCGACGAATATCAAGGCGATCTGCTGCTTCAGCCAGTCTGGCACCACGGCCAGCCTCGTTGCGCGCGAGCGGCCGCATGTGCCGATCATGGCGCTGACGCCGCTGATGTCGACAGCGCGCCGGATGGCCCTGACATGGGGCGCGCATTGCGTGATCACCGAACCGCAGGATCGGTTCAAGGGCGCGGTCCTCGCGGCGGTACGGGCCGCCCGCGACGCCGGTTTCGCGACAACCGAGGACCAGATCGTGGTGACGGCGGGCGTGCCTTTCAACGTCAAGGGAACCACCAATATCCTTCGGGTTGCGCCCTGCGATGAACGATTGATTTCGCGTGTTGATCCCGAATAGACTGCGTCAGTTGGATGTCCGACGGGAGGCGTGATGGACAACGACCTGATGCTGACGCTGGGGATCATTCTTATCCTGCTCATCATCCCGTCCCTGCTTGCGGCCTGGGTGGATGGACGGGCACCCCGGGTTGGCGCGGTCGTGCTGGTCATCGCGGCGGCGATGATCCTGACGGCGATCTCGCGCACCCCGGGCGGGTATTCCTTTGGCGATATTCCCGGCGTGATGATGAATGTTTTCAGCCGTTACACCGGCTGAGCCGCTGCGATAGCGCTTGCACCTTTCTGCCGCCCCGCCTATAGGGGCGGCTTCGTTACCCGCGCGCCGGCCAAAGTGGCATGCCGAGTCGCGCCTGAAACCACGGAGATGGAAATGCCCAAGATGAAGACCAAGTCGGCTGCGAAGAAGCGTTTCAGCTTCACCGCTTCCGGTCGGGCCAAGGCTGGCGTTGCCGGCAAGCGGCACGGCATGATCAAGCGCACCACGAAATTCGTCCGCGATGCTTCCGGCACGATGCTTCTGTCCGACAGCGACACGAAGATCGTCAAGAAGTACATGCCCTACGACCGGTAAGGAGAGCCCGAGATGTCCCGCGTCAAATCCGGCGTCGTTACCCATGCCCGCCACCGCAAGGTGATCAAGGCCGCCAAGGGCTATTACGCCGCCCGTTCCACGAACTTCCGCACCGCCACCCAGGCGGTCGACAAGGCGAACCAGTACGCCACCCGCGACCGCAAGGCCCGCAAGCGCAGCTTCCGCGCGCTCTGGATCCAGCGGATCAATGCTGCCGTCCGGCTGTTTGATGCCGAAATGACCTATTCGCGACTGATCAACGGTCTGGCCAAAGCCGGGATCGAGGTGGACCGCAAGGTTCTGGCCGATCTCGCGGTGCACGAGCCAGAGGCGTTCAACGCGATTGCCGGTCAGGCGAAAGCCGCACTGGCCTGAGCGGTCTCGCAGCAAGAGCCAGCCAGGGGCCCCGCGTGCGTCGCGGGGCCTTTTGCGTTTCAGCGCCGCCGCAGACCGTCGATCATGAGGTCGACCATCCGGTGCGTGTGCGCAGTGCCTTCCGCATCCGGTGCGACCGAAAGGTTGCCGATCGCCCGCAGAAGGTCATAGGGCGCGATGTCGTCGCGCACCTTGCCTGTCGCGGCGGCAGCTTCCAGCAGGCTGGCGAGGGCGGGCTCGAAACTGGTGCGGAAATAGTCGGGCAGGGCGGCATAGGCCGGATCGCCGGAATGGAGCGCGGTGGCGAGGCCCTTCTTGGTCGCGATGAACCCGGTGTAGCGCCAAAGCCAATGGATCAGCGCCTGATCCGGCGGATAAGTGGCGGCCAGAATGGCGGCCTCGGCGGCGCAGGCATCGACTTCCTGCCGGAAGACCGCGGCTACGAGGTCCGACCGCTTGGGAAACCGCCGGTAAAGCGTGCCAACGCCAACCCCCGCCTTCGCCGCGATGTCGCGGACCGCGACATCGATACCGGCACTGGCGAAAAGCTCCTTTGCGGCGGCAAGCACGCCGTCTTCGTTGCGGCGCGCATCGGCCCGCACGCGACGGTCGTTGGAGCCTTCGGGTCGAGAGTCGTTCGGCAAGACGAAAGACGCCTCTTGTTAAACGGAACATGGTTCCGTATATGGCGAACCAAGCGGAACGTGGATCCGCTTGTCATCTGTAGGCGAAGCATAGCGGCTTTGCCAGCAAAACCTGGAGCTTTACCGATGAATGATCTCGTCCGCGCTGCGGCGCATATCCCTGTGTCACCTGCCTCTCCAGCCCTGTCGATCAGCCATGTTGCTTTGCCCGTGCCCGGTCGACCCCGCCCGCTGGAGCTGCGGCTCACCGCCCCGATGACCGGCACCAACCTGCCGATCCTGCTTTTTTCGCACGGCCACGGACCGTCCTGCTATCTCTCGTCCAAGGACGGCTACGCCCCGCTGGCGACCTTCATTGCCGAGCATGGTTTTGTCGTGATCCAGCCGACCCATGCCAACTCGAGGTTGCAGGCTTTCCCGCAGATGCGCCGGGCGCGCCCTTCTTCTGGCGCTCGCGGATCGATGACATGCGGTCGATCCTGGACCACTTGGTCGCGATCGAGGCCGAAGTGCCCTTCCTTGCCGGACGGCTGGACGCGTCGCGAGTCGCGGTCGCCGGGCATTCGCTGGGCGGGCAGACGGCGGCCATGCTGCTTGGGGCGCAGTTGACCGACACGGCCGACC
>JAAURK010000274.1 GCA_012032275.1 Tabrizicola sp. | reverse complement strand
AAGGCGTGCGGGCCGAGATGGTGGCGCTGCTTGACGGGCTGCGCGGCGAGCGGCCCCGGTTCGACTATGCCCTGCCGCGAGTTGAACCATGTCCTGCCCTCGATGACGGACCGCGAGGCGCCCATCGCACGTACCGTGGCGGGCGCGATCGCGGATGTCCTCGGCAGACCGGCGAGCTTCGTCGCCTCTCCGGGCAGCTATGACCAAAAGCACATCGACCGCATCGGCAAGCTGAAGAACTGCGTGGCCTATGGGCCGGGCATTCTGGAACTGGCGCACAAACCCGATGAATATGTCGGCGTCGACGATATGATGGACAGCGCAAGGGTCATGGCGCTGACATTGACGCTATTGCTGCTGCCGCAGCCTGAGTGACCACCAAACGGGGAGACGCCACCAATGAACATCCGCCATCTCTTGACTGCCAGCGCCGTAGCACTGCTCGCGGGCATCGGGGCCGCCCGGGCCGAAGGTTCCATCACCATCGGCATGCAGCTTGAACCGCCGAACCTCGACCCGACCGGCGGGGCGGCGGAGGCAATCGACTCGGTCGTCTATGCCAACATCTTTCAGGGTCTCACCCGCTTTACCTCGGACGGCTCGGTGGTCGCCAATCTTGCCGACAGCTGGGATATCTCTGCCGACGGGCTCGTCTATACCTTCCAGCTGCACCCCGGCGTCACCTTTCACGACGGATCGGCAATGGATGCCGAGGATGTGAAATTCTCGCTGGACCGCGCCCGCGCCGAGGGCAGCACCAATGCCCAAAAGGCGCTTTTCGCCGAGATCGCCGATGTCACGGTGGTGGACCCGACGACGGTCAGGGTGACGCTGGCCGCGCCGAACGGCAATCTCCTTTTCAACCTGGCCTGGGGTGACGCAGTGATCGTGGCCCCCGAAACCGCCGACACGAATGCCACCAACCCGATCGGCACCGGGCCCTATACCTTTGTCAACTGGGTGCAGGGCGACCGGATCAACCTTGCGCGCAACGAGGCGTATTGGGGCACGGCCCCGGCGCTGGAGACGGCGAGCTTTCGCTTCATCTCGGACCCGACCGCGGCGCTGGCCGCCGTGATGGCCGAGGATATCGATGTCTTCTCGGGCTTTCCCGCCCCCGAAAACCTGCCCCAGATCGCGGCGGACCCCCGGTTTCAGGTGATCACCGGGTCGACCGAGGGCGAGACGATCCTGGCAATGAACAACAAGCTGCCTCCCTTCGACAATGCGAAGGTGCGCGAGGCGGTGAGCCATGCCATTGACCGGCAGGCGATCATCGACGGCGCGATGTTCGGCTACGGCACACCGATCGGCACCCATTTCGCCCCGCATAATCCGGCCTATGTCGATCTGACGGCGGCATCCGGCCATGACCCGGAACTGGCGAAGAAGCTGCTGGCAGAGGCCGGTCTCGCCGATGGCTTCACCACCACGCTGAAACTGCCGCCCCCGTCCTATGCGCGCCGGGGCGGCGAAATCGTCGCCGCGCAGCTTGCGGCGGTCGGCATCAGGACCGAGATCGAGAACCTCGAATGGGCGCAATGGCTGGAACAGGTCTTCAAGGCCAGGGATTTCGGCCTGACCATCGTCAGCCATACCGAACCGATGGATATCGGCATCTACGGCAACCCGGACTACTACTTCCAGTATGACAACCAGGCCTTCCGCGACGTGATGGCAAAGCTGACCGGCACCACCGATCCGGCGGCGCGCACCGCGCTCTTGCAAGAGGCGCAAGGCATCATCGCTGCCGATCATGTGAACGGCTATCTCTTCCAGCTGGCCGCGCTGACGGTTGCCAAGGCCGGAGTGCGGGGCCTTTGGGCCAATGCCCCGGTTGCGGCCAACGATCTGTCCGCCATCTCCTGGGCCGAGTGACTTGCACACCATGACAGAAAGGCCCCCGCAGTCGTTGCCGCTGCCGGGGCCGTCGCTGCGATGATCGGGTATGCGCTGCGGCGGCTTGCCTCGCTGATCGCCAGTCTGGTGGTGGCAAGCCTTGTCATCTTCACGGTGATCGAGATCATCCCCGGCGATCCGGCGGCCTACATGCTTGGGATGAACGCCCAGCCCGACACGCTGGCCGCGCTGCGGGCGGAACTGGGGCTCGACATGCCAAAGCCGCAGCGGTACCTGACATGGGTTGGCGGCATGCTGCGCGGGGATTTCGGCATCTCCTACACCTACCGCACGCCGGTTTCCCGAATGATCGCCGATCGGCTCTGGGTGTCGCTGCCTCTCGCGATCTATGCGCTGGTCCTGTCAACCGCCATCGCCTTTCCGGCGGGCATCTATGCCGCCAGTCGGCGCGGCAAGATGGCGGACGTCACGGTAATGGGCGCCACGCAACTCGGGGTCGCCGTGCCGAATTTCTGGTTCGCCATGATCCTCGTGCTGGTCTTTGCCATCAATCTTGGCTGGTTTTCGGCCGGCGGCTTTGCCGGTTGGGACGAGGGCTACTGGGCCGTGATGCGGTCGCTGACCCTGCCCGCACTGGCGCTGGCCCTGCCGCAGGCGGCCATCCTGACGCGGGTAATGCGCTCCAGCCTGCTTGACATGCTGGGCGAGGATTTCATCCGCACCGCGCGGGCCAAGGGCCTCAGCGCGCGCCAGACCCTGTGGCGCCATGCGCTGCGCAATGCGATGATTCCCGTCCTGACCATCCTCGGCCTGCAATTCGCCTTCCTTCTGGCCGGGTCCATCATCATCGAGCAGGTCTTCTCGCTGCCCGGCCTTGGCCGCCTGGTGTTTCAGGCGATCTCGGCACGCGATCTGATCGTGGTGGAAAGCGTGGTGATGCTGCTGGTCTTTGCGGTGATCACGGTGAATTTCGCCGTCGACCTCGCCTATGCGCTGGTGGACCCAAGGCTGAGGGCGCGGCGATGAAATGGTACCAGTCGCGGTCTTTGGTCATCGGGGCTGCGTTGAGCGCGCTCTTCGTGCTGGCCGCACTGGTCTCCCTTGTCTGGACGCCCTTCAACTACGAGACGCTGGACATTCCCAACAAACTGCAGCGGCCCGGCAGCCTGCACTGGTTCGGGACAGACCATTTCGGGCGCGACATCTTCTCGATGATCATGGCGGGCGCGCGGATCTCGCTTGCGGTGGCGGTGCTTGCGGTGGGCATCGGGATGGGGATCGGCGTGCCCCTCGGCCTTTGGGCGGCGGCCCGCAGCGGCGGCTGGCTGGACGAGTTCATCATGCGCGGCAACGATCTGGTCTTTGCCTTCCCTTCGCTGGTGATCGCCATCCTGATCACCGCCACCTTCGGCCCCGGCGCGGTCAATGCCATCATCGCCATCGGCATCTTCAACATCCCCGTCTTCGCGCGCCTGACCCGGGGGGCCGCCCTTGGCCTTTGGGAGCGCGACTTCATTCTGGCGGCGCGGGTGGCCAGCAAGTCGCGGCTGCGCATCTCGGTCGAACATGTCCTGCCCAATATCACCAGCCTGCTGATCGTGCAGGGCACCATCAGTTCAGCCTTGGCATCCTGGCCGAGGCCGGTCTCTCCTACGTCGGGCTCGGGGCGCAGCCGCCGCGCCAAGCTGGGGCCAGATGCTGGCCGATGCGCAGACGCTCGTCACCCTTGCTTCGCATCTGGCGCTCATCCCCGGCCTAGCCATCGTGGTGACCGTGCTGGGCCTCAACCTGATGGGCGACGGCTTGCGCGATCTGATGGACCCGCGCATCCGGGTGGCGCGCCGATGACCCTGCTGGCCGTCGAAAACCTGTCGGTCGACATTCACGGCACGCCCGTGCTGCGCGATGTCGGCCTGACGCTTGACAAGGGGCAGATCGTGGCGCTGACGGGCGAGTCCGGTTCGGGCAAGTCGATGACCTCGCTTTCCATCATGGGGCTCCTGCCGCAGGGGGCCACGGCGCGGGGCCGGGTCTTGCTGGAAGGCGTGGATCTTCTGACCAGGACCGAACCGCAGCTTTGTGCCCTGCGCGGCCGCGCCATGGGCATGATCTTTCAGGAACCGATGACGGCGCTGAATCCGGTCCATTCCATCGGGCGGCAAGTGGCCGAGACGATCCGCATCCACACTGCCCTGCCCCGCGCCGAAGCCCGGGAGCAGGCCGCCGCCATGCTTGACCGCGTCGGCCTTCCTGCCCACCGCTTCGCCCTGTCGCGCTTCCCGCACGAGCTTTCGGGCGGCCAGCGCCAGCGCGTCGGACTGGCCATGGCGATCGCGCTGCGCCCCCGGCTCCTGATCGCGGATGAGCCGACAACGGCGCTGGATGTGACCACGCAGGCGCAGATCCTCGATCTGCTACAGGGCCTTGTCGCCGATTTCGGCATGGGGCTTCTGCTCATCACCCATGATCTCGCCGTGGTCAGCCAGATCGCCGACAGGATCGTCGTCATGCAAAAGGGCGCGGTGGTGGAGCATGGGGCGACCCGCGCCTTGCTGGCCGAACAGCGCCACCCCTACAGCAGGATGCTGATCGGCGCCGCGCGGGTCGGGTGAACCTCGCCCCCCGCCCCGCCGCCGTCCCGCTGCTGAGCGTCACCGGGGTCGCCCGCGACTACATTCACCGGACCGGCCTCTTCGGCCGTGCCACGCGGTTTCGCGCGCTCCAGGACGTGACGTTCACCCTGCACCGGGGCGAACGGCTGGGGCTGGTGGGCGAATCCGGCTGTGGCAAATCCACGCTGACCCGGGCGCTGTTGGGGCTGGACCCGGTGCAGGAGGGCAGCATCACGCTGGACGGCGCCCCGGTGTTCACCGACCACCACGCCAACACCGCCGTGCGCCGGCGCATGCAGGTGGTGTTTCAAGACCCCTACGGCTCGTTCAACCCGCGCCACCGGGTGGACCGGCTGATCACCGAACCCTTCCATCTTCTCGACCATCCGCCACAGGGACGGGCCCGTGCCGCCGCCGTCGCCGAGGCGCTCGAAGCGGTCGGCATGGCCGCCTCTGACGCAGAGAAGTTCATCCACGAATTTTCCGGCGGCCAGCGCCAGCGCATCGCCATCGCCCGCGCGCTGATCATCAAGCCCGATGTGATCGTCTTTGACGAGGCGGTGTCCGCGCTGGATGTCTCGGTCCGCGCGCAAGTGCTCGACCTTCTGGCCGACCTTTGTCGCCGCACCCCGCTCAGCTATCTCTTCGTGAGCCATGACCTGTCGGTCGTGCGTTCGGTCACCGACCGTGTCATGGTCATGCAGGCGGGCCGCATCGTCGAAGCCGGGCCGACGGAAGCGGTGCTGACCGCCCCGACCCATCCCTATACCCGCGCGCTGATTGCCGCCGCGCCGGTTCTTCCCGATCCACAAAGGCCGCCCCATGAACCAGCTTCTGCGCCTTGATCCCTCGCTGTGCCTGATCGGTGGCACCTGGGTTGCCCCGCAGGAGGGCCAGACCCTCGAACTCACCAACCCCTCGACCGGCGCGCCGCTTGCCCGCATCGCCCGCGGTCAGGCAGCC
>JAAURK010000273.1 GCA_012032275.1 Tabrizicola sp. | reverse complement strand
AGGCGATCACCTGGCGTCCCCGCCCACGGCCCGAACCGCTTCCGCCCCGGTTGACCGAAACGGAAAGCGCCGCCCATGCAGAGATGGTTAAAAAGCTGGGCGATGCGGCGATCTGGAAGAAGGAGGTCTGACGACCCCCTGCCCGGTCAGTTGACCTTTTCGGCCCCAACCGCTTGCGCCTGAGTCTGCGCGCGACGTGCCAGTTCCTGACGATACAGCGCCATGAAGTCGACGGTGTCGACGTTCAGCGGCGGGAAGCCACCGTCGCGCGTCACGATCCGAAATGATCCGGCGCACGAAGGGGAACAGCAGGCGCGGGCATTCGATCAGCAGGAAGGGATGCAGCTGCTCCTCCGGCACGCCCTCGACGTGGAAGGTGCCGCCGTATTCCAGCTCCATCAGGAACAGCGTCTCGTCGTTCTTCTTGTTCTTCGAGGTCACCTTGAACTTGGTGATCACGTCGAACTGATGGTCGACCGACCTTTTGCGCGCATCGAGGCTGACCGACACCTGGATGTCCGGCTGCACATCAGCGCTGCTGGTGCCCTTCTGGGCGACGACATTCTCGAACGAAAGGTCGCGGATATACTGCGCCAGAACCTGCATGCGCACCTGCGGCGCGGTCGGCGGAACGGCACCGTTTCCGGCAGTGGATTCTTCGGCCATGAAAGCTCTCCTCAACTGATGTTGAGCCGTTCCTAGCAGGTCAGGCGGGCGCCCTCAATGGCGGGTCCAGCCCGAGGGAGGCAGCGATCTGTCGGGCTTCTGGTCGTCCGGGGCCTCCTGCCAATCGCCCTCGATCACATCGCCCTGCGCCGTGGGGCCGGTGCGGATGATGCGGACACGGCTTGCCACAAAGGCGATCAGCGCCGACCGCACCGGCGGCACCAGAAGCAAAAGCCCCATCGCATCGGTGAAAAATCCGGGCAGCACCAGCAACATTGCAGCCAGCGCCATGATCGCCCGATGGGCAAGCGGCGAAACCGGATCCCGCATCCTGCCGATGTCCTGCCGCAGCGTCAGCGCCGTCGCGATCCCGATCCCGCGCAGGATCAGCATGCCGATGGCCGCCGAAACCAAGACCCAGGCCAGCGTCGCCCAGACGCCGATCGCGCCGCCGATCTGGACGAAAAGCCCGATCTCGATCAGCGGAATTGCCAGAAACGACAGGATCAGCCACATTTTCACACGCCTTTTCAATGCGCCCTGCCCGACCGGTAGACTTCGGTCAAGGCTCACCCTACATAGGAAGCGAAGGCGTCACCGCCAACCCACATGACACAGGCCCGCGAGGGGCCAAGAGGTTGTCCCATGAATTCGTCGTTGATCCAACTGCTTGTCCTGGCCGGGATCGCCATTTTCCTGATTCTGAAGCTGCGCTCGGTTCTTGGCACGCGCGACGGCTTTGAGAAGCCGCCGATCCCGCTTGACGAGGTGCGGCCGCGCGTGCGCCGGGATTTCGAGGTGGTCGAGGGCGGTCCGGACCGCGACATCGTGGATCATGTCGCCGACGGTTCTCCGGCAGCGAAGGCGCTTGCCGAGATGAAACGGGCGGAACCGAGCTTCTCGGTCGGCCCGTTCCTCGAAGGGGCCCGCGGCGCTTACGAGATGATCCTGATGGCCTTCGAGAAGGGCGAGCTTGACCGCATCCGCCCCTTCCTCTCGGACGAGGTGGAAGCAACCTTCGGCGAGGCGATCGATGCCCGCGAACGGGAAGGGCTGAAGGTGGAATCGAATTTCGTCGGCCTGAAGGAGATGTCGCTGCAGGATGCGACCTTCGTGCAGGACAGCGGCATGGCCGAGATCACCGTCCGCTTCGTGGGCGAACTGACCTCTGTGATCCGCAACCGCGCCGGCGAGATCATCGAAGGCAGCACCAAAGAGATCAAGCGCCAGCGCGATGTCTGGACCTTTGCCCGCCGCATGGGGGCAGACGATCCGAACTGGCAGCTTGTCGCCACCAGCGAATGATCCCGGACGGATGCGCCGGTTTCTTCACCTCATCGGTGTGCTGGCGGCCCTGACGATGGCGGCTCCGGCAATGGCGCAGGTGCTTGACTTCGAGGCTCTGGATGGCTGGCAGGATGACAGTCACGGTGAAGCGCTGGTCACTTTCCTCAAGACCTGCAAGCGGTTCGACGACCCGGACTGGCGGCCGATCTGCGCGCTTGCGGCCGAGACGCCGCAGGACGATGTCTCGGCGCGCAGCTTTTTCGAGCTGTTCTTCAAGCCGGTGCTGATCGGCGCCCCGCCCGCGCTTTTCACCGGCTATTACGAGCCCGAGCTTGATGGATCGCCGGTGCGGACGGTCCGCTTCGCCTATCCGATCTACCGAAAGCCGGCCGAACTTGTGGAAGGTTCGGTCTGGTACAGCCGCGAAGAGATCGAGGGCGGCATCATGGTCGGGCGGGGGCTGGAGCTTGCCTGGCTCGATGATCCGATCGACGTCTATTTCCTGCAGATCCAGGGCTCCGGCCGCATCCGGATGCCGGATGGCCATATCATGCGGGTGGGCTATGCGGCCAAGAACGGGCAGCCCTACCGGTCCATCGGGCAGGAACTGGTGAACCGGGGGCTTTTCACGCTTGATCAGGTATCGGCGCGGGTGATCCGCGACTGGGTAAAGGACAATCCGGTCGAAGGGGCGAAACTGCTCAACTTCAACCCGTCCTATGTGTTCTTTCGCAAGATTGCCGATCTTCCGGCAAGCCAGGGGCCGATCGGCGCGATGGGGCGGTCGATCACGCCGTTTCGCTCCATCGCCGTCGATCCCCTCTTCACCCCGCTTGGCGCGCCGGTCTGGATCGAGAAGGACGGCGATCTTCCGATGCGGCGCCTGATGGTCGCGCAGGATACTGGCGGGGCGATCAAGGGCATGCAGCGTGCCGATATCTTCTTCGGTACCGGCTTTGAGGCAGGCGATGCGGCGGGAATGGTCAAGGACGGGGGGCGGATGATCGTGCTTTTGCCGATTGACCGCGCCTATGCGATGCTAGAGCCCACCGACGAATAGCCATGGCACGCCGCCGAACCCTCCGCCCCGAAGAAGAGGAGCTTTGGCGTGCCGTGGCGCGCACCGCACGCCCGTTGCACGACCATCCGCTGTTTCACAAACCCGAGCGCGCGGTGGCGGAACCTCCGCCTGCCCTGATCAAGCCGAAGCCCCGCATGGCGCCCTTCCGGCTGGGCGAGGCCGTCGAGAAACCCGAGCGGCGCGACCTGATGCCCGTTCTCGGCCAGACGTTGACGGCAGCACCCCTGCAGATGGATGCCAAGACCCATGGCAAGATGACGCGCGGCAAGCTGGTGCCCGAAGCGCGGATCGATCTGCATGGCATGACCCTGGCCGAGGCCCATCCCGAACTGATCCGCTTCGTTCTGAACGCCCAGGGCGCGGGGTTGCGGCTGGTCCTGGTGATCACCGGCAAGGGCAGGCCCGGGCCCGATACCGGCCCGATCCCGCAACGGCTCGGGGCGCTGCGCCATCAGGTGCCGCAATGGCTCCGCCAGTCGCCGCTTGGCCCCGCAGTCCTGCAGGTCACCGAAGCGCATCTGAAACATGGCGGTGCCGGGGCGTATTACGTCTATCTGCGGCGGCGGTAGCCTGGTCAGGGCGGCACGGGATCGGCACCTTTGTGCCAGGCTCAGGGCGTGGCCCCGAAGCGGCGCAGACCGATGGCAGCCCCTGCCGCTGCCAGCAGGGCAAAGGCCGCATATCCAGGCATCTGCCGGTCGAGCTCGACGCCCCCGTCGATCAGCCAGCCGCTGAGCGCGGGGCCGATGGCCGTGCTCATCACCAGCACCGCAGCGACCATGGCCCGGATCGCGCCAAGGTGCCGGGTTCCGTAGACTTCGGCCCAGAAGGCCATCGGAACCGTCATCTGCGCACCCGACGACAGACCCATCAGGATCAGCACAGGTCCGGCCCAGAATAGGCTCTGTATATGCGGAAACAGCAGAAAGAAGACCGCAAGTGGCAGCGTATAGACCGGCATGATCCGCGCTGATCCGACCCGGTCGAGCGCCCAGCCTCCGGCGAACATGCCGACCGCCGCGGCAACCGTGTAGAACGGCAGGGCCGCGAGCAGCCCAAGATGCGACCAGCCTTTGACTTCGGCCAGATGGACCTGATGAAAGAAGATCGTGGTAATGAACAGCGGCGGCGACATCAGCACCGGAAGACAGGCCCAGAAAAGCCCGTGACGCAGCACCTCGGGCCGCGTCCAGTGCCGCCCGCCGATGCCCGGCGCGTCGGTCTCGGCGCTCATCTGCTGGGGTGTCCGCTCCAGCCGGAGAAGATGACGCAGCACCGGCAGCAGCAGAACGACAATCGCCGCGGCCACCAGAAACAGCATCCGCCAAGGGACCAGCGCCTTCATGGCGGTAAAGCCCAGCGGCAACAGGATCTCGCCGATGGAAAAGCCGAAGGCCGATATCGCCAGCGCCCGACCGCGCGACCCCACGAACCAGCGGCTCATCGCGACGCCCGCCGCCTGCACCACCATCCCCTGACCGAAGAAACGCAGACCGAAGACGACCACCGGCAGCGTCCAGAGCGAGGGATTCGCCGCCATCGCCACCAATGCCGCCGCAAGGCCGAGAAGAACCGCCGTTCCAAGCGACCGAACCTTGAACCTGTCGGTCAGTGCCCCGGCCCAGAGCATCGCCAGCGCCGCCGCCATCGTGCTGGCCGAATAGACCGCCCCCCAGTCGCCATGACTGAGCCCGTAATCCGCGCGGACATCACCCGCGAACGGCGCCAGAAAATAGGTCTGGCCAAAGCTTGACAGGAACGACAGCAGGAACCCCGCCAGAAGGAAGGGCGCATTGGCGCGCATGAAGGTTAGAAAGGGCATGGGTGCCTCCGTCCGACGTCTGTGCCATGCCGCACGGGGCGGGGAAAGCCTCAGCGCAGACCGCAGGCCCGCAGTTGATCACGCATCCGCACCGTCTCTGTCAGAACATCGTCGTGCACTGTGTTCATGTAGTCCTGATGCACATATTCGACGGCGAGATAGCCCTCGTATCCGCATTGGCGCAGATGATCGACCATGGCCGGAATATCCAGCACGCCCTCGCCCCATTTCGACTGAAGCGCGCCCGGTCGCGCCTGGCGCATATGCACATGCGCGGCATGGGGCGCGAGCGGGTCGATCTCTTCCTGGCGAAAGCCCATGCAGATGAAATGCGCGTAGTCGAGCGCAAGTTTCAGCCCGGGCACCTGTGCCAGAAGATGCAGACGCCCTCGAGCGCCAGGCTGGGATACGCTCTGAACGTTATGCGGTTGAGCGAGCTCGGATATCGACAACGAGAGCTGCTGCTTCGAGGACGCTACCGATGCGAAACATTGTTTCCGCCTTCTTCTCTGCCGGGTTTCTCCAGATTTGATCGGAGCGACGCTCTTGTGGCTCGTGTTTTCGGGCCTCTGATGCGGGAAGA
>JAAURK010000272.1 GCA_012032275.1 Tabrizicola sp. | reverse complement strand
GACCAATTTAGGACGTGAAGGGAATCGCCCCATGCCCCACAACAACACCAATGCCATCGCCGAACGCCCCGAGGTTCTGACCCGCCCGAAACTCGAAGGCGGCCAGCGCTTCACGCTGGCAACGCCGTTTGAGCCAGCGGGCGATCAGCCGACGGCGATTGCCGAGCTGGCGGCCGGCGTGCTGGCGGGCGAACGCGATCAGGTGCTGCTGGGGGCAACGGGCACCGGCAAGACCTTTACCATGGCCAAGATCATCGAGCAGACCCAGCGCCCGGCCATCATCCTTGCGCCGAACAAAACGCTGGCCGCGCAGTTATATGGGGAATTCAAGGGGTTCTTCCCGGAAAACGCTGTGGAATATTTCGTATCCTACTACGATTATTACCAGCCCGAGGCCTATGTCGCCCGCTCCGACACCTATATCGAGAAGGAATCCCAGATCAACGAACAGATCGACCGGATGCGCCATTCGGCGACCCGTGCGCTTCTGGAACGCGACGATGTGATCATCGTCGCCTCGGTTTCCTGCATCTATGGCATCGGCTCGGTCGAGACCTATTCGGCGATGACGCAGGATCTGATCGTCGGCCAGCCTTACGACCACCGCAAGGTGCTGGCCGAACTCGTGGCCCAGCAGTATCGCCGCAACGATCAGGCCTTCGCGCGCGGCTCGTTCCGGGTGCGGGGCGATTCGCTGGAGGTCTGGCCCGCCCACCTCGAAGACCGCGCCTGGCGCTTCTCATTCTTCGGCGAAGAGCTTGAATCAATTGTCGAATTCGATCCCCTGACCGGGGCGAAGACCGATACGTTCCGCCAGATCCGCATCTATGCCAACAGCCATTACGTGACCCCCCGGCCAACGCTTCAGCAAGCGATCCAGGGCATCAAGATCGAACTGCGCCAGCGGCTGGACCAGCTGATCGCCGAGGCCAAGCTTCTGGAGGCGCAGCGGCTGGAACAGCGCTGCTCGTTCGATCTGGAAATGCTGGAGGCGACGGGCTCCTGCGCGGGGATCGAGAACTATTCCCGCTATCTGACAGGGCGGGCGCCGGGCGAGCCGCCGCCGACGCTTTTCGAGTTCATCCCCGACAATGCCATTGTTTTTGCAGACGAATCCCACGTTTCCGTGCCGCAGATCGGTGGCATGTACAAGGGCGACTTCCGCCGCAAGTTCACCCTCGCCGAACACGGGTTCCGGCTGCCTTCCTGCATGGACAACCGCCCGCTGAAGTTCGAGGAATGGGATGCGATGCGCCCGCAAAGCGTCTTCGTCTCTGCCACCCCTGCCGCCTGGGAGCTGGAACAGACCGGCGGCGTTTTCACCGAGCAGGTGATCCGCCCGACCGGGCTTATCGACCCGGAGGTCGAGATCAGGCCGGTCGAGATGCAGGTGGACGACCTTCTGGACGAGATCCGCCGAGTTGCCGCGCGGGGGTTGCGGGTGCTGGTCACGGTGCTGACCAAGCGGATGGCCGAAGACCTGACCGAATATTTCCACGAACAGGGCATCCGCATCCGCTATATGCATTCCGACATCGATACCATCGAACGCATTGAAATCCTTCGCGATCTGCGGCTTGGCGCGTTCGACGTCCTGGTTGGCATCAACCTGCTGCGCGAAGGGCTCGACATCCCCGAATGCGGGCTGGTGGCCATTCTGGACGCTGACAAGGAAGGGTTCCTGCGGTCGGAAACCAGCCTCATCCAGACTATCGGCCGCGCCGCCCGCAATTCCGAAGGCCGGGTGATCATGTACGCCGACCGGATCACCGGCAGCATGGAGCGGGCAATTGGCGAGACGAATCGCCGCCGCGAAAAGCAGGTTGCCTACAATCTGGAGCACGGGATCACGCCCGAGACGGTGAAGAAGAACGTCGAGGATGTGCTCGCAGGCCTCTGGCAGGGCGACACTGACCAGGCCCGGGTTACCACCAGGGTCGACAAGGCAATGGTCGGCCAGAACCTCGCCGCCCACCTCGACGCGCTGCGGACCCAGATGCGCAAGGCCGCCGAGAACCTGGAGTTCGAGGAGGCTGCAAGGCTGCGGGACGAAGTGAAGCGTCTGGAAGCGGTGGAACTGGCCGTCGCCGACGACCCCTTCGCCCGGCAGGAGGTGATCGAAGAGGCGGTGGTGGAGGCCACGAAGATGTCGGGAAGGTCGACAGGCGGAAGGGCCGGGCAGCGGGGCGGGAAGAGGCGGAAGAGGTAACAGGCGCCCCAACCTCGCCTGTCGCTGAGGGCCAACGTCAATCAGAAATCGATTTCTGAGCGCGAGCTTGTTCCTTCGGTCCAGAGACGCTCTCTGCCCTGGCTGTCAGGCTGGCGATGCAAGGCCCAGTCCTCCTGCCCGCCGTCAGACCGGCCTGACCACCTGCGTGGGTCCGTCGGTGTCGCCCTACCGGTACCTGCTGACCACAAAGGCGATCACGACGACGGCCAAGACCAACAAGAACAGGGAGTTCCCAGTCGTCCGATTCCCTCGCATTGATCGCCGGTACGCCGCAATCTGGTCGTCCGTCAGGATCGACATGACCGCACGATCATTGCGATACCACCTGATAGCCATGTAAAGTTGGTAAAGCACGGCCAGCGTGCAAAGACCGATTAACACGAGATCGAACCAGGGTCCGTTGTCAAGCGGGTCACGTCGGTCGCCAAGCCAAGGCGTGATATAGACAAATTGGTCCGATAGAGTAAGACCGCGTTCCTCGATTGCCCTTTCGGCCACGCGGGCGAGCTTGGGCAACTGAAGAACTCGTCCATTTATCCCGACCCGATTCTCGTCGGGGTATGCGGCAAGTTCTTCCAGATAGATCTTCAGTTCTTCCGGCTCGATCAGGACCGCTGCCCGAACGACGGTGTCGTCGGGCCCGCTATCCGGTGCAAAGAAGAGGAAAAGCTGCTCCGTCTTGTCGTCCTCGGTTACCGGCACTCCGTCCCGCGAATCAAGCCGGCCGATCACATTGACCTCGTTGCGTTCATGCATATCGGTTCGGCGCACGGAATCGGCCAACGACACGGCAGCCGGCGGTTCGGCGGCGAGGCTAATCCGCGCCGGTCGGACCTCGGTCATGACATAAAACAGGTAGGCCACTACCCCAGCCCAGATCAGCGCCTTTAGCAACCGCTGCAGGATTGCTGCCGATCCATATAAACGGACATTGCGCTGCGCCATCTGCTGCTCCATCGTTGCTCGGCCTGCGGCGTACTACGGCAACGCGGACGACCTGCGCAATGGCTTCGCAATCCAAATCGTTTCGAATTCGGCGAGCCCTTGCGCAGATCGGGGCCTGCCCCGGCTTCCCCCAAATGCACCAGATTTACCCCGTGCGGAAACAGGAAGACGACGCAAGGAAGACCGCCAACCGGTTCGAGATCTGCAAGGCGAACGCAGCGTTCCCGGGTGGTAGCGCGCATGCGTCAGAACACCCCTGTCACCTCGTACATCACTGGCTCGAACCCCTTGCAAAGCTCGTTGATCTTGCGGTTCCGCTCGCGCATCTCGGGTGTTCGCAGCATTGCCTGGTAATCCTCGCGCCGCTGCCACTGCGAATAGTTGCAGATCCGCGTCCGCGCGTCATTCATGTGCAGTCCCGCGCCGAGGAAACCGGGCTGGCGGCTGATGCAGGCCTCATAGGCGGCCGTCAGCGCCTCCATCAGGTCGTCGGCGGTGCCGGGTGTCATCTCGAATGTGGTGATCACGGTCTGGCCCGGGAAATCGGCGGCAATGGTGGGCATGCTGTCCTCCCTCTCTCGCCGCAGTCTGCCACAGCCGGACGGGGAAATCACCTCTCGCCCGCAGAGGCGCGGCACCAACTCGGGGGTGGTGCGGCGGCGGTTTGCGGCTATGGTGATGTGCCGGAGAGCATGGGGGGAAGTCATGAAGCTGCTTGATCCGAACGATCCGTTCTTCGGCAAGACATGGGTGCGGGCGGTCACCGTTCTGGCCCCTCTTTCCTGGGCGGCGGTGGAGTTTCTCTATATCCGCGATCCGCTCTGGGGCGTCATCTTCACGGCGGCAGGGGCCTATGCCGCCTGGGTTCTGTTCCTTGCCCGGCGGTCCGAGAAATAGCCCTCACTTCAGCCAGTCGGGCCGGGGAAGTCCCAGCGCTTCCGGGTCGTTGAGATAGATCGCCCCAAGGATGATGGCGGCGGCCAGCAAGAGGGCCAGTCCGATCTTCCAGATCGACCAGGGGCGCTCTCCCTGAACCTCGCCCGTCTGCCCGTTGACGAAGGAAGCGATAGCTCTTGCCGTTGTATCGGTAGGCCGCCATCCAGATCGGCAGAAGGATATGGCGGAAGGATTCGCCGGAATATGCCGTCTCGATGCTGCTGACGCGCTGTTCATCGCCGCCGATATCGGCGCGCACGTCGCGGTCGATCACCGCAGCCATCCGCGCCTTGGCCTCGGTGGCGCCATCGGCGAGCGGGACGGTATAGCCCTCGGCCTGAAAACCGGCAAGATAATCAGGGGCATAGGGTTCGAGCGCGGCCAGATCCCAGGGTGTCAGCTCGTTGCCAAGCCGGGGTGGCAGGCTGGTCGAGGCCATGACCAGGACATCGTCGAAATCACGGGCCACATGGCCGGATGCGGGATACCAGCGGGTGTGGCGAACCCGTTCCTGCCGTTGCTCCATCCGGCCGTTGACCCGAACGTTGACCGTGCGTGTCTCATAGTAATATTCGCCGCGCTGGCCGGTGTAGTTCGACCGGGTCGCCGCGTCGAAGGTCCAGAAGGGCACGTACATGCCGGTCATCGCGCGCCCCTTGCGGGCGTATTCCACCAATGCCGATGGCGCGAACCAGAGCGAGCCGAGCCAGCCGGTCATCGCCCGGCGCGCCTCGCTTTCGGTCAGCCGGAAGGGCAGCAGGGCTTGCGGTTTGATATGCCGTTGCGTGCCGGTGTCGACGACCACGGGAGAGGCGCAGAACGGGCATTCGGTGGCATGCGTCGCCCCGTCGAATTCCACCTGTGCCCCGCAATTCGGGCAGGAGGTGGTGCGGATATCGGCCATCGCGGCATCCGGCAGATCGTCCCTGAGGCCCCGGCTCAGAGCAAGTTCTTGCAGCGCGCGGCGGCGGCTTGTCTGACTGGCGCTGGGGATCGACTGCACATGTCCGCAATGGTCGCAGGTCAGCACCGTCTGGCCAGGCGCATAGCGCAACTGCGCGCCGCATTGCGCGCAGGGCCAACGGTGTTCCTCCTGCGCGACCATCCGCCCGGTCGCGCTTTCAGGTTCCGGGCGGCGGCGGCGGCTGCACCGTGAAAAGCCGCGCCAGCGGGGGCACGTCTTCGGCACGCTTCCATCCGTCCTGACCCGGGGTCCAGACCATGCTGTCGCGCGTGAGCGAGCCGTCGTTGACCTTGCGCCCCATCGACGCGGTGGAGAAGGGGCCGGTCGTCTGACCATCCGCAGCGATATGCCAGACCGTATCGGGAGAGGGCGGCGGCGGGGCAGGGGGTGTC
>JAAURK010000271.1 GCA_012032275.1 Tabrizicola sp. | reverse complement strand
CGCCCTGCCGCGCGACCGGGCCCGCCGCCAGATCGCGGTGCTCGGGATGCGATGGGCCGTTGCTCCACCCCTGGTTCTGTGGCATGACTTGCAGACAGGCAAACAGACTGAAGAGTTCAGGATGAGCGAATTCGGCACCCGGCGCGTGATGATGGTGGACACGCAGGTCCGGCCTTCGGATGTGACCAAATTTCCGATCATCGACGCGATGTTGACCGTCCCGCGCGAGGTTTATGTGCCGCGCGAACGGCGCGAGGCCGCCTATGTCGGCGAGAACCTCGAAATCGGGAACGGCCGCGTGGTGCTGGAGCCGCGCACACTTGCCAAACTTCTGGATGCGCTGGATATTCAACCGTCAGAGACGGTGCTCGATCTTGGCTGCGGTCTGGGCTATTCGACCGCCGTGATGGCGCGGTTGGCCGATGCGGTGATTGCGGTGGAGGAAGACGAGACGCTGGCCGGCGAGGCGCAGCGGCTCTTGTCCGACGAAGGGGTCGACAATGCCGCGGTGGTGACGGCCCCGCTTGCCGGAGGATCGGTGAAGCACGGGCCTTATGATGTGATCGCGATCCAGGGTGGGGTCGAGACGATGCCGGTGGCGCTGATCGCCCAGTTGAAGGACGGCGGGCGGATCGGTGCGGTGTTCATGGATGGTGCGCTGGGAACGGCAAAAGTGGGGTACAAGATCGACGGCAGCATGACCTGGCGGCCGGTCTTCAACGCCGCGGCTCCGGTTCTGGCGGGTTTCAGGATCGCGCGCGGCTTCGCGCTGTAACCTGCGGCAGAGCGTGGGATCTCTGCCCTGCCGCAACAAAACAGATGGCGGCGGTCGGCTGTGTCGGCCCAACTCCACGTGAAAAAGGCAGGACGACATGCGACAGATACTTCGAGTGGCAGCTTTGGCAGTGGCAGGTCTGGCTCTGGCCCCGATGGCACGGGCCGAGACGCTGGCCGATGCCATGATCGCGGCGTACCGCAATTCCCATCTGCTTGACCAGAACGAGGCCGTGCTGCGCGCCGCCGACGAGGATGTGGCGGTTGCCGTTTCGGCGCTGCGGCCCGTGATCTCCTACACCGCGCAGGCGGGCTGGCAACAGGCCGATGTCGAGACTTTCGCAGGCAGGTCGCAGGTGGAGGGCCTGAGCTCGTCCATCACGCTCAGCGCAGAGCTTGTGCTTCTGGATTTCGGCCGAAGGAATCTGAGCATCGCGATCGCCAAGGAAAGCGTCCTGGCCACGCGGCAGGCGCTTTTGAACGTGGAGCAGCAGGTGCTTCTGGCGACGGTTCAGGCCTATACCGATGTGCGGCTGGCGCAAGAGATCGTGGCATTGCGCAACAGCAACCTGCGGCTCATCACCCAGGAGTTGCGCGCGGCGCAGGACCGCTTCGATGTGGGCGAGGTGACGCGGACCGATGTGGCCATCGCGCAGGCGCGGCTTGCCTCGTCGCGATCAGCGCTGGCATCCGCGCAGGGCCAGCTGATGATCGCGCGCGAGGCCTACAGGGCCGCTACCGGCAGCTATCCGGGGCAACTGTCGCCCTTGCCGCGTTCGCCGAAGATCGGGCGGACACTGGAGGAAGCGCAGCGGGTGGCGATGAAGACCCATCCCCTGATCATCCAGGCGCAGCACGAGGTGGCAGTGGCAGAGCTTCAGGTCCAGCTTGCCAAGGCCGCGATGAAGCCCACTCTCGGCGCGGGGGCGAGCATCAGCGTGGATAACGACGGTCTTGAAACGCAAAGCCTGGGCCTGACCCTGAACCAGACGCTTTACGCGGGCGGGCGGCTTTCGGCACTTTACCGGCAATCCCTGGCCGGGCGGGACGGATCGCGGGCGGGCCTGCAGCAGACGGCGGTCGGCGTGATCCAGAACCTTGGCAATGCCTGGGCAAACCTCGCGGTGTTCGCGGCCTCGATCGATGCGTCGGACGAGCAGATCCGGGCAGCGCAGACCGCATTCGACGGGGTCAGGGAAGAGGCGGCACTTGGCGCGCGCACGACGCTTGACGTGCTGAACGCCGAGCAGGAACTTCTCGATGCGCGGGCCTCGCGGCTGGAGGCCGAGGCAGGGCGCTATGTGGCAGTCTATCAGGTCTTGTCGGCGATGGGTCTGCTGACGGTGGATCATCTGCAACTGGGTATCCCGACCTATGACCCAAGCGCCTATTACGAGGCCGTGAAGACGGCACCCGCGACAAGCGCGCAAGGCAAGAAACTTGACCGTATTCTCGACAAAATCGGCAAGTAGAAGCCAGGAAGCCCGCAACCGGAGGCGGAGGCAATAATGCCGGTTGCGCCAAATTTGATTCGCGGGCTAAGCTACGTCTGAAGGTTATCTTTTTGATACAATAGGAAGACAGGTCGCCATCCCATGCCTGGACCGATGAGTTCCCCTGAAATCGAAGACGTCGTTTCGTCGATCCGACGGCTTGTGTCGCGCGATCTTTCGCACAACCGGCTGATCCTGACGCCCGCCCTTCGGGTCGTCAGCGACTCGCAGCAGCCCCTTCCGGACGAACCGGTGGCGGCAGAGCCCGCAGTTGCCGAGGACATGGTCCCGCCGCTGGTGCCGCCCGCTCCGATGCCACAAGACGAGATGATCGCCGAAGCGGACGAGATGTCCGGCGGCGCCCCGGTGGAGATCGAGCCGGAATGGGGCGAGAAGATCTGGGAGGAGCCGCCGATCCCGCTTGCCGAACTCGCCATCGAGGTGGAGGAGGCGGAGCTTCTGCCCTCCGGCAGCGATGTGCTGTGGCCCGAAACCCCGGAACCCGACGCCTGGCCCGATGTCGGCGAAGAGCCGGTCGTCTGGGAACAGGACGACGGCGGATGGACATCCGACAAGCCCGCCGTGGAACCCCCGGCCGCCGAACCCGAACCGGTTGCCGCCGTTGAGGTGCCACTGGCGGTTGCCGCGGTCCCGGTGGCTGATCCGGCGCCCGTGGTGACGCGAAAGCCCCGGCGGCGTGCCTCGGAGACCGCTCCCGCCGCCCCGGCAAAGAAGGCTCCGGCCCCGCGGACCCGCAAGCTGCGCAGTGCAACCGCGGCCAAGGTGAAGAAGGCCGCTGCAGCAGCAGCCACGCCGGTTGCGAGAAAAGCGCCGACCATCGCCGACGATGATTTCGGCCTCGGGATCAGCGAAGAGGTGCTTCAGGAAATGGTGCGCGATCTGATCCGCGACGAGCTTCAGGGCACGCTGGGCGAGAAGATCACCCGCAACGTCCGCCGGCTGGTCAGGGCAGAGATCAACCGTGCCTTTGCGGCCCGCGATCTCGACTGACCGGGTCGCCCGCAGCGTCTTCGCAGTGGATCGCCAAATGAAAAACGCGCCGTGAGGCGCGTTTTTCATTCCTGATCTGACAGGTCGGTCAGGCGGCTTCGGCCTGCTCCGCCTCAAGCGCGTGGCGGCGTTCAGATTCTTCGCGAGACAGCGCAACCGACGTGCGCACCCCTTTGGAAACGAATTCCATCAGCCCCTTGACCACACGCTCGTTCGGGTCGATCCCGGCGCAGGACAGCACTTCGCGCCCATCGCGCGACCGTGCCCAGCGGGCGATCTGATCCGGCCCGTTGCCATATTTCTTGTCATCGGCAATCGCATCATCAAGAGCGGCAAGAACGACCGCGGCAAAGAGTTTCCGCGCGCGCTGGCCCTGCTCAAAGTTGAATGCTGTGCTGTCTATCGTATCGAGCATCCGGCGTCCTTTTTCTTGCTCTTGTCTTATGCTGCGTCCTGCGCTTGTAACGAGTTAATGGCGATTCGGCCATTCCTGTTTCGAATGGCAGGCATGCACCTGACGCATGGCTGAATCGTCAACCTACCGCATTTAGTCGTCTTGTCAGGCTTACCAGCCGCAGATATAGGGGCGGTTATCAATCCGTCAACCTTTTGCTAAGGTTTTGCCTCAATGTCGAAGATCAATGGAAACGAAATCCGTCCGGGAACGATCATTGAGCATGACGGCGGGCTCTGGGCCTCGGTCAAGGTCAACCATGTGAAGCCGGGCAAGGGCGGCGCATTCGCTCAGGTTGAATTGAAGAACCTCCGCGACGGGCGAAAGCTCAACGAACGGTTCCGCTCGGAGGACAAGGTCGAAGAGGTGAGCCTCGACATGAAGGACCAGCAATTCCTGTATGAAACCGAGGGACGGCTGGTGTTCATGGATGCCGAAACCTTCGAGCAGGTGGAGATCGACGCCGAGCTTCTGGGCGACCGGCGGCCGTTCCTGCAGGACGGGATGACGGCCTCGGTGGAATATTACGGCGACGAGGCGCTGAACGTGCGCATCCCGCAAAAGGTGAAGTGCCGGATCGTCGAGACGGAGCCGGTGCAAAAGGGGCAGACGGCGGCGAACAGCTTCAAGCCTGCGGTTCTGGACAATGGCGTCCGGATCATGATCCCGCCCTTCGTGGGTGTGGATGAAGAAATCATCGTGCATACCGAGTTGATGGAATATTCCGAACGCGCGTGACGGGCCGGATCAACAGGGCAGGAGGGGGAGGACATGCGGCGCTGGCTATCGCTTTCCAGCTATCACTGGTTCGTTCTGTTCTGCGTGATGGGGATCTGCGCGATGTTTCTCGCCTGGATATCCTTCGGGCTGATCAATCTTGCCATGGCCAATTTCGATTTCATCAGGCGTCACGGGCTGATGGCGCTTGCCGAGGGGGGCCTGCTTCAGTCCCTGGAGATCGGGGCGAAGGCGTTTCTGGCGCTGGTGCTGTATTTCGGGTTCAAGAGCATTGAAACCGAACTGATCCACCGCTGGCGCGGCAAGGGTGATCACTGATCGGCAAGGCGGATCGTTGCGGGGCCTGCTTCCATCAGTCCCCCGGCACGGTCAAAGCGCAGATGGGCGATGCCGAAGCCGCCGCTTTGGGTGAACAGCGTGCCGACCGCCTTGCCCTCCGAGACGATCTCGGTGCCGACGGGCGTGCTGCCCGTCACCGCGACGCGGGCAAGGCCCTTGCGCAGGTCGGTCTTGTGCTTCATCCGCGCGGTCACTTCCTGCCCGACATAGCAGCCCTTGCGGAAATCGACGCCGTTCAGATTGAATCTTCGCATACGCTGAGCCTGGACAGTTTCGTCAGCAAGTCGGAAATCGAGCAAATCTACATTGACTCGCCCTATTATCTCACACCTTCAGACAAGATTTCGGAGGAAGCCTTTGCTGTCATCCGGGATGCATTGGCAGCTAAGAAAATGGCGGGCCTTGCCCGCATGGTGCTGTTCCGGCGCGAGCGGCCGGTTATGATTGAGGCACTGGGCAAGGGCATGCTCCTTACCACCCTGCGCTACGACAATACCGTTCGCCAATCGGAAACTGCCTTCGAGGGGATTGGCAAGGTCAAGATCGATGAGGAAATGATCGATCTTGCCACCCACATCATCGACAAGAAAAAGGGCATATTCGATCCAAGCAAATTCGAAGACAAATACGAGAAGGCGCTGCTGGCTTTGATCGACGCAAAG
>JAAURK010000270.1 GCA_012032275.1 Tabrizicola sp. | reverse complement strand
CTCGACCCCCGGCCACCCGGACGGCGACGTGCTTGACACCGAACGGGCGGTGCGTGCGCGGGTCGATTTTCTCTCCACCGGCGAGGGCACCGACCGCGTCTGGCGCCAGACAAGGCCCGAACGCCGCGACCTCGCCGTGTCGATCCTCCTGGACGTCTCCCGCTCCACCGAAAGCGCGATCCCCGGCCACGGCCATGACGGGCGCTCTGTGATCGACATCGAACGCGAGGCGCTGGCCGCCCTCGCCTGGGGTCTCGACGCCTGCGGCGACAGCTTCGCGATCCACGCCTTCTCCTCGCTGAAGCGCGACCGCGTCTTCGTGCAGGAGGTCAAAGGCTTCGCCGAACCGATGTCCGAGGCAACCGAATCCCGCATCGCTGCCCTCCGACCCGGCCACTACACCCGCCTCGGCGCCGCGATCCGCCACACATCGCAGCTTCTGACGAAAGAGACCCGCAAACGCCGCCTCCTCCTCGTCATCACCGACGGCAAACCGAACGACCTTGATCATTACGAAGGTCGCCACGGGATCGAGGACAGCCGCATGGCGATCCTGGAAGCCCGCCGCGCCGGGCATTCTGTTTTCGGCATCACCGTGGACCGCGACGGCAAAAGCTGGTTCCCCCGCCTCTTCGGCCAGGGAGCCTTTGCTCTGATCCCCCACCCCGAGAAACTGACCCAGGCCCTGCCGCAGATCTACCGGCAGCTTGTGATGGGATGATCTCCTCACCCCATTCATCTGTCCGGAAAATATCCTCGGGGGGTCCGGGGGGCGAAGCGCCCCCGGGGCCAGGCAGGGATCACAACCACCTCCCCGGCGACCTCCTCATGTGGGTTCTGATCCTCTCCGAACTCGCGGTCTTCGGTGCCGGCCTCCTCGCCTTCCTTTCCGTGCGCCTGACCGACCCCACGGGCTTTGCCGAGGCGCAGTCCCACCTCCACCGCACCGGCGCCGCCGCGAACACCCTTGTCCTCGTCACTTCCGGCTGGCTTGCCGCCCTTGCCACACGCGCCGCTGAAGCCGGCCAAACCCGTGGCCTTCGCCTCCTCCTCGCCGCTGCCATCGCCTTCGGCGCGGTGTTCCTGACGCTGAAAGCCACCGAATACGCCGACCTCTGGGCGCAAGGCATCGGCACCGAGACCCATGCCTTCTACACCTTCAGCTATCTTCTGACCGGATTTCACGCCGCCCATGTCGCGGCCGGGATGATTCTCCTGACGCTCGTCGGCTGGCTTGGCACGCCGAAGGCCGTCGAGGCCGGAGCGGCCTTCTGGCACATGGTGGACCTCGTCTGGATCCTCCTCTTTCCCGTCGTGTATCTGCTGTGACCTGCGCGACAAGAGCCTGGGCGATGCTCCTCGCCCTCTCCGCCGCCTCTGCAGCGCTTGCGGCGTCAGGCGTCACCGGGGCGGCGCTGGTCTTGCCGATCCTGACGCTGGCAGGAATCAAGGCACATCTGATCCTGAAAGACTATCTCGGGCTTGGCACCGCGCCGGGCTGGCTCCGGGGCTTCGACCTCGGCCTCGCACTGCTGATCCTCGCTTTCGCGACCCTCGCTCTCGCCGCCTGACCGGTCCGGGATGAGCCTCAGCCACCCTTCGACCAGGCAAGTGCCGGATCCTCCTCGACATATTCGCGCAAGGTCGCCACATCGTCGATCTGCGCGGTATTCTGCCGGATCCTGACCCCCTGCTCCTTCAGCCGCGCGAAGGCCCGGCTCAGGCTTTCCGGCTTCATCCCCAGCCGCCCTGCGATCAGCACCTTGTCGTAAGGCAGCGTCACCTCGCAGGCACCGGCCGGGCAGGGCGCGAGTTCCAGAAGGAACTCCGCCACCCTTTGCGCGCCGGTCTGGGCCTTCAAGGCCTCGACCTGCGCCACCAGCCCATGCAGATGGACGAAGGTTGCCGACAGGATCGAGATCGCAACCTCCGGATTCTCGCGGATCTGCCGGAGGAGGGCGTCTGCCTCGATCCGGATCAGGGAGCAGTCGGTCACTGCCTCAGCGGCGACGGGATAGGTGTCGTGCCGGAACGCGACCGCCTCGCCGAAGCTCGACCCTTTGGTGAACACCCCGACGACCGCCTCCGCCCCCGACGGAGAAATCCGGTAAAGCTTCACCCAGCCTTCCGCGACAATGTAGATCGCGCTCGCCCGTTCGCCTTGCAGAAAGATGGTTTCGCCCCTGGAAAAGCTGCGCACCCGCGCGCTTTCAAGCACCGCCTTCGCCACCGGTTCAGGTGCCGAAGCCAGCAGCAGAGAGCGCCGGGCAAGATCAACATAGTCAGATTTCATGTGAATCGCCCCCTTGCCCTCGTTCCACGGGAATACCCCGAGCAGGGCAAGGTAGCCAGAAAGTTCAGACGATCCGCCGCATATCTGGCCCCGCCCTCTCTACCGCCCCCCGCGTGCATCCGACAGGGCAGAAGGAGACCCGCCATACGCAAGCAGTCCGACCTCTGCGGAAGGGATCAGGACCGGATCGCCGTTATGTGCGGCAGGTCCGGATCCCGAGGAGCGCGTAAAGCGGGCAGAACCGCAGGGCGCCGGTGGCAATCATCACCAGGCCGACGGCGATCGTGCCGTATTTCCAGAGGGCCGCATCAAAGAGAGTTGCTCCGCTGAACAACGCCGTCAGGATCAGCACCGCGCCCGCCGCAAGCCGCAATGCCCGGTCCGGAGTTCCAACATTCACCATCATCGCCCGATCTCCTTCTTGAGGTGTCGGGCCAGAATACGCCCTTGCTCGAAGGGGGTCAGTGACGATGTCACCAAACCGGCGCCGCACTGCGGCCCCGCGCGCCGGGGTTACCGGGGATCAAGCGCTGCGAGCCTTTCAAGTTCTGCCCGGTCCAGGAGATCGACCGATCCGCGCGACTGTCCGATCCAGCCCCGCCGCTGAAACTCTCCCAACTGGCGCGAAATGACCTCGCGCGCGGTGCCAAGCTCGGCCGAAAGCTGCTGGTGCGTCGCCCGCACCAGATCCGCCCCGCGCGACAGATCCAGCAGACGCTGGGCCAGGCGGATATCGACGCGCTGAAAGGCGATGTTCTCGATGGTGTGGAAGAGGTCGGTGATACGCCGGGAATAGGCGGTGAAGATGAAGGTGCGAAAGGCAAGCGACTGCGACACCAGTTGGTCAAATACGGCGCGCGGGTTGGCCACGGCGCGCAGGTCCGTCTCGGCGATGCCTTCGGCGGAATAATCCTCGTGGGCGAGCATCGCGCTGGTCGTCATCACGCAGCTTTGCCCGGCCTCGACCCGGTAGAGCACGATCTCGCGACCGGCTTCGGACAGTTGCTGCACGCGCACGCGCCCATCCAGCAGCAGAAGCAGGTTCTCGGGCGGCTTTCCCGGCGCGAAGATCACCGTGTCGCGCGGAACCGACAGCACGGCGCATTTGCGGGCCAGCAGATCCCTGACCCCGGGCTCCAGGCCCGACAGGGCAGGGAAAACCGCGATCCAGTCATCGGTCACCGGGCACCTCCGGTCTGGCAGCGCTGCGCCTTTTCATGGAGGGGCGGGTCAAGGCAGGGGCTCCATCAAGCGGCGGGGGATGTTCGCCGTGCCGCGTTCCCTCAATATCGCGTCGCATCGGCCAGGCCCTGCGGCGCGGCGTCACAGTCCCGCCACCAGATGGCCGTCGCCGATATCGGTGAGCGTCAGGCGGGCCGGGGGGTGCCCCGCCGCATGGACCGGGCTTGGCACATCCCCGGCGAGGCGTGGTTCGGGGGGCCGGATGTGGCGGGGATCGGGCACGGGAACGGCCTCGATCAGGCGGCGGGTATAGGGATGGCGCGGGGTGCCGAAGATCTGCGCGCGGCTGCCCATTTCGACGATCTGGCCAAGATACATGACCGCGACGTGGTCAGAGATGTTTTCGACGACCGCCATGTCATGGCTGATGAAAAGCAGCGCGATCCCGAATTCGGATTGCAGCGCGCGGAGCAGGTCCAGCACCCGCGCCTGAACCGAGACATCAAGCGCCGATACGCTTTCATCGGCGATGATCAGATCGGGGTTGAGCGCCAGCGCGCGGGCGATGCAGATGCGCTGCCGCTGGCCGCCGGAAAACTCATGCGGGTAACGGGAGGCCTGATCGGCAGAAAGGCCGACCCGGGCCATAAGGTCGGCGACGCGGGCGCGCTGTTCTGCGGCGGTGCCGATCCTGTGGATCACCAGCGGCTCGGCGATCAGATCGCCCACGCGCATCCGGGGGTCAAGCGCCGCCATGGGATCCTGAAACACGATCTGGATCCTGCGGCGGAGCATCTTTCTTCCCTCGCCGCTGAGCCCGGTCAGCGCCTGGCCCGCAATCTCGATCCGCCCGCCATGCGGGACGAGGCCGACCATCGCCTTGGCAAGGGTGGATTTTCCGCAGCCGGATTCGCCGACTAGCGCGAAGGTCTCGCCGCGCCTGATCTCCTGGGCCAGAGACTTGGCGGACACCGCGCTGCTCGAGCCGCCGACCTGCGCGGGAATGATGGCTTCAATCGTGCGCGTCTCCGAAGGCGTTTGCTTCAGCGATTCCTGCAACACGCGCAAGTTACCCTGCGCACTGCTCAGATCCAGCTTCGATTGCGTGATGAGTGCCGAGATGTTCGTGATCACGGCAGCGCTGATGTTGTCCTGAATGTAATTCTGTGAAATCTCGAGGAGACGCTCGGCGTTCTCGCGGGATTCCTGCGGCGTCTCACCTTTGGCTGTGAGGCTGAACACGCCTTTTTTCTCGTCGAACTGCACCTTGTACACATCGGCGGGCGCGGTGGCATCGAGTTGCGACACGAGCGCTTTGGTGTTGAGTAAATCCCCGAACCCCTGCGCGAGTGCCAGCAGGCTAGGAAGATTGACGAGAAGCTGATTGCTCAACCCCGAACCCGCCACCGTCGTCTGATTCAGCAGACTCAGAGATACCGTGACTTTCGAGGAATACCGCTTCGGCAACGCGAACGACACCGCCAGGGCAATACACCACGCAAACCACGGTGAAGACAACAAAAATGTGCGACCAACGATACAAGACCAAGTACAGGTCACGCAGCGACAACTCCTCGGAACTCTGAACTCCATTCACGGTCAGGAGTCTATCAAACTACCGCTCTAGAAAATACTCATCGCACGCATGAGATGAACCTTATTCGCGCACCTCGAGCGTCAATCTCGCCCCCGGAATGAACTCCAGCAGCACCTGTCGAATCGCGTTGCCGTCTCGAGCCACCGCAAGTTGCCGCAACCGCTCCAGCGTCGTCTCGAGATGCGCGTCCGACACGGAACCCTGCTGCGCGACGAAGATCTTCTCGTACTTCGAGGCTTGCGTGCCCTCGTCGCTCGTGAGCAATTCCTCGTAGAGTTTTCTCCGGGCACCGCGCCCGTGAAGACGATCTCGATGTCGCGTCCACCTCGAATCCCGACAAGCGAATCACGTCCCGCGCCAGATCCACGATCTTCACCGGCTCGCCCATGTCCAGCACGTACACCGC